>NZ_JBVPGS010000017.1:0-53138 GCF_055816855.1 Ochrobactrum sp. PL_is483 | reverse complement strand
CTCAGGCTGCCGACGCAATCGTCGCGCCAGAGCCAGAAGCCGTTGAATATGTCCGCGTTTGCGATGCTTACGGCGCTGGCTACTTCTACATCCCAGGCACCGAAACCTGCCTGCGCATCCATGGCTACGTTCGTTACGACGCCAAGGGCGGCGATCGCGTTTACGCTCGTGAGCGGGCCGACCTCGAGCGCGACACCTGGGGCAAGAACGCCCGTGCAACGCTTCGCTTCTCGACCGCTTCGGAAACCGAACTCGGCACCCTGAAGACGTTCACCGAACTGCGTTACAACTGGAACGGCGGCGGCGACGGCGAAGAATACGCATACGGCTCGAGCGAAAACAGCTCGCTGCGTTATGCTTACATCCAGCTCGGCGGTCTGCGCGTTGGTCTCGACGAATCGGCTTTCGTAACCTTCCCTGGTTACCTCGGCAACGTCATCAACGACGACGTGATCCTCGCTGGCGGCTACCGCACCAACCTCATCAGCTACACCTTCACCGGCGGCAACGGCTTCTCGGCCATCCTGTCGCTTGAAGAAGGCGGCAACGGCGACTCCGACGTTGACGTAACGCTCAAGGACTACACGCCGCACGTTGTTGGCGGTCTGAAGTACGCTGGCGGCTGGGGCTCGATCGCTGGTGTTGTCGCTTACGACGCCCGCAACGAAGAGTGGGCTGGTAAGGTCCGCGCTGACGTCAACATCACCGACCGTTTCTCGGTTTGGGTAATGGGCGGTTACAAGTCCAACGACGACAACTACTACGTCACGCAGGAATTTGCTGACGGCAGCTGGCGCGGTATCCGCCGTATCGACTCGTTCTACGGCACCTGGGGCGGCGATTGGGCCGTTTGGGGCGGCGCAGCGTTCAAGGCAACCGAAAAGGCTACCTTCAACGTTCAGGTCGCTTACGAAGATGCAGAAACCTTCGCAGCAACCGCAAACGTTGCTTACGAACTGGTTCCTGGCTTCACCATCACCCCGGAAGTTTCCTACACCAAGTGGAACGACAAGCACTCCGAACTCAAGGGTGAAGATGCTTGGCAGGGCATGGTTCGCTTCCAGCGCTCGTTCTAATCCCTTCGGGATTGTTCAAAAGAACCCGGCAGCATCGCTGCCGGGTTTTTTGTTTTTCGATTTTCACGGTTGTGACCTTGCTTTCACCGGAAACTCAGTCTTTGTACGGATAAGAAAGCGATACGTGTTTCGTCGCTTCGTTTCCGATCATTTCCAGCGTGGAGACGCCACGACATGTTCAAATGGTTTTGGCCCGGCATAACGTGGACCGCAGCGCTGACGGCGCTTGCCCTCTGGTTCGGTGCGGACCGGGTTGAGACGGATATCGCGACGCGCACCGGCGAGGCACTCGCTCCATTCGTGTGGGCGGGCTTTGATGTGGACGGCCGCGATGTCACGCTGAAGGGCATTGCGCCCGATCCAGAAGTACAGTCTGCTGCCAAAGATGCGCTGGAAAAGGTATGGGGGCTTCGCGAGGTCACCGATCTGACGAGCGTTCTACCGCTCGTGTCGCCCTACGCATTGCAGATAAAGAAGAGTGCTGACGGAATTGTCCTGTCCGGTTCCGTGCCGGATAATGACGTAAGAGACCGAATCATGACTGCTGCTGAAAGTGCGGCTCCGGGCATTCCGCTTGACGATCAAATGGCGGTAGGCCGCGGCAGCCCGCCGGACTTTGCTGATTCGGTGGAGTTTTCTCTGCAACTCCTGTCGGGATTGCGGGAAGGGGAGATCGGGATTTCCGATCGCAATATTTCGATCAAGGGCAGGGCAGCAGACGCAGCAAGCTATCAAAAGCTTCAGGCTCGATTGAGTTCTTCGCTTCCCTTCGGTCTGAAGGCTGAACGGGTTGAGATTGGCGAAGCTGAGCCTTCACAGTGAGCAAGGCCGGTCCGATTTGGAATTCATCTCCGCCAGTTTTCTGTTCGGAATTGACAGCCCGCCTGTTCGGGCCTTTCCTTTCGCACTATGAATAGGCATAGCGGAGCATATGTTCCGTTTCCGGAATAGAAAGCGGACCTGACAATGCTTTATTTAGCCGTATCGTTTTGGCCGGTTCTCGTCGTGGCGGTTCTGATTGGCGCGGTTGTCGGCTGGCTGACCGGTTCAAAGTAGTGGTTGCAAATTTGGGGCGGGGAAAATTAACGGCGAATATGTTCGTCGGGCTTGAGTAATTTGGAGTACGAGGAAACCATATGCCGTTGCTGATTGTTCAACTGGCTGTTCTTGTTGCCATCGCTTTTATTGTCGGCTGCCTTCTAGGCCGCTTCGTCAGGCGCAGAAACGCTGCAGTCCCAGACCGCGAACGCACAATCATTGCCGCAGCACGCGCCACATTGCCCGTCGAAGAAAAGCAGGAAACGGCCAAGGAAGCTGAAGCACCAGCGGAAGCCGAAGGCCCCAGGACCTCACCGCAGCCGAGCGAGCCGCAGACGCTTTCGGTCAAAGTCGTGCCCGAGGCAGAAGTGGTTGGAAACTGGCCTTTGCAAGCCGAAAGCCAGGAGGCCGATGCGGAACCCGTTCTCGATCCGGGCCGTCCAGAGCTTCTTGAAGCTGCACGTCGTGGAAAAGCTGATGATCTCACCGTCATCAAAGGTATCGGTCGGGCCGTTCAGGGATTGCTCAACGGTATCGGCGTATTTCATTACGACCAGATTGCCAGCTGGAACGATGAAGAATCGCGCTGGATTGAGCGAAATATAGGTTTTCCGCGCCGCGTCGAGCGCGAGGACTGGATCGCGCAAGCCGCAAAACTGGTGAATGCAGCGAACAAAGCCAGTGCCAGGCATGCGGAAAAGCCGCGAAAGGCGACCAAACCCAAACCGCGACGGACAAAAAAAGCAGGCGAATGAGCCTGCTTTTTCTTTGTCTTGCATATTCCCGCTTAACGCCGGCCGTAAATCAGGTCAGCCTGGATATCGGCGCTGCCGGTCAGTCGGGCCTTATATACCTCGTAGTTTTCCATCACCCGCTGAACGTAGTTTCGTGTCTCGGAGTACGGGATGCGCTCTATCCAGTCCACCACCTGATCAATGGGCTTGCCGCGCGGATCGCCGTATTTCTCGATCCATTCCGATGCGCGGCGGGGGCCGGCATTGTATCCGGCGAAGGTGAGCACGTATGACCCGTTGAAACGATCGAGCTGTTCTCCGAGGAAATGGGCGCCAAGCGTGGCATTGTATCCTGCGTCCGTCGTGAGACGCGGTGCGGAGAAGTTCATGCCGTTACGGGTCGCCACATTTTTCGCTGTTGCGGGCATCAATTGCAGCAAGCCGCGTGCCCCGGCCTTTGAAACAGCACCAACGTTGAACTCGCTTTCCTGCCGGGCAATTGCATAGGCAAGGGCTTTGCCTGATCCGCTTATATTGGCGCTTGCCGGGATTGCGCCAAGCGGATGCGACAGGGCACCAACGTCGAGGCCGCGTAACGCAGCATTCTTGCCGACGCGCAGAGCCAGATAATGATTCTCGTTGCGTTCAGCCATGACCGCCAGCAGGGCCAGTTCGCCTACACTGTCGAGCTCTTGCGACAGCTGGTTATAGAGGGTGGTTGCCCGACTGCTGTAGCCCACCTGCTCCAACCGCTTGATTGCCTGTACCGCAGGGCGGCCGGCAAAACGCGTACGATCTGCCTCGGTTGGCTTTGGATAGATGAGTTCCGGTGCTTTTTCGCTTAGTTTGGCTGCTGAAAGCTGTCCGTAGAATGTCGTGCCGAAATGAGCGGAGCGGCGATAATAGTCGCGGGCATCGCCACCGGAACCGGCTTCAGCGGATCGCCCGAGCCAGTAGAAGGCACGAGACGCCGAAATTGGACGGGAAGAAATTTCTGCGATTCTGGCAAAATGCGGCGCAGCCGTCTTCGGTTGGTTCAGGGCGCGGAGCGCATACCATCCGGCATGGAATTCCGCTTCTGCGGCCATGGTGGGCGATTCGGCGGCATGGGCCGAAACCAGCTTGTAGGCGAGCTGCGGCTTTCCAAGATCAAGCAGCTCTCGTGAAAGGATGCGGCGTTCGACCCACCATGCATCCGGATCGACAAGCGCCGACGCCTGACGCGGAGCTTTCAGCATGAGGTCTGTCGCTTCATTGTAGCGTTCGGCACGCCGCAGATAGCGAATCTTCAGAAACTGATAGGCGGCATTGCCCTGCCAGCTGCGGTCGACATCCGCTATCGCCTTGGCGGCATTCGGAGATTTTTGTGCAACTGCTGCAAAGGCGTTATAGAGCGATTGCGCCTGCGCAGGGCCTGCAAGCAGCTTTGCCGACTGCATGCGGTCATTATAGAGAGAGCGCAGAATGCGGCGCTGATGATCCTCGCGGGTCAGGACGCCCGAAAACTCTTTCAGTATCTTTTGCTCGTCTTCGGCAGAAAGACGCTGCGTTGCCCACCACGGCGAAAGCAGCTCTCGCGCCTTGGCGGCATTGCCGGTGCCGATATAGGCGCGGGCAAGTACAATCATGCCTTCGGTAGTCTCTGGCCGCCTGTTGCCGAGCGATGCGATGACGGTTGCAGGGGCCGGATTTTCCTTGAGCAGAGCCCGCTCGGAATTGCGCCGCAGGACTGGAGTTCCCGGCCAGCCGCGCAGCTCTGCAACCGCCGTGGCGATTTCAGCGCTCGGAACGCTGTCGAGGCCGGAAGTGGCAATTGCCCAGGTCAATATCTGGCGGTCAAGCGAACCATGCGGCATTCCATTACGGAACGCAATCGCGCTCGCGGCGTCTCGGGAGGAGAGGGCGTCAAGGCCGCTCTTGAGCGTTCCGCCTATCGCGGCCGGATTTTCCATGCGGCTGACTGCTGACGTCATGACCGGATCGGGCGTATTCGGGCGCGGTTTCGGCGTCACAAGATTCATCGGCGACTGATGTGTCACGGTCGGCGCAAACGGGCGCGCGAGCGGAGTTGGAATATCTGTCGGTAGCGACGATTGCGCGAGCGAAATCACCGGCTGCAAGGCAACAGCAACAAAGCAACTCGCGAGGAGCGCTTTTTTCTTCAAGGATATCGCTGCGACGTGTTTTGACATTGGCTAACTAGAACAAAGACTTGGTTGATGCGCAATATGTTGTTGAAATCAGGCTTTTCTTAGCCCGGCTTTTGACGGTCTATTTCGCCATTGAGGTTAGGTCCTGAGCCTAGGCTCAAGGAATGAATCTATCCTTAATAAAGCGTTATCTCCGATCTTTGCTGGCACAGACCTCCCGCAACGTTTGATGTTCTTTTAATCAATCCGGTCTATCATCGGCAGTGCACGGAACTAGCAACAAATTTTGCCGCAAAACTGCCGCATTGCGCCTGTTTTGCCAGCATACCCCGCTTGCTCCACTCGTGCTGCAAGACTATTGTGCAACGCCTCTACCTGGTCACATGCCCAAGATGATCGGGGAATGAGGTCCCGTCTTTCTTTTCTCAGGAGTTCACTAATGCTGAAGGGCTCAATTACCGCGCTTGTCACGCCATTCGATTCCGAAGGAGCGTTCGACGAGAAAGCCTTTCGCGCATTCGTAAACTGGCAGATCGAAGAAGGCACCAAGGGTCTTGTTCCGGTCGGCACGACCGGTGAAACGCCAACGTTGTCGCATGACGAGCACAAGCGCGTCATCGAGGTTTGCATCGAGGTTGCGGCTGGCCGCGTTCCCGTGATTGCCGGTGCTGGCTCCAATAATACGGTGGAAGCGATCGAACTGGCGCAGCATGCCGAAAAGGCTGGCGCTGATGCGGTTCTCGTCGTCACGCCTTATTATAACAAGCCGAACCAGCGCGGTCTTTACGAACATTTCTCGCGTGTGGCGCGCTCTATTTCGATCCCGCTCATCATCTACAATATTCCGGGCCGTTCGGTCATCGACATGACGCCGGAAACGATGGGCGCTCTTGTTCGCGACCACAAGAATATCGTGGGCGTCAAGGATGCAACCGGCAAGATCGAACGCGTTTCGGAACAGCGTGCCACTTGCGGCAAGGATTTCATTCAGCTTTCCGGTGAAGATGCCACTGCCCTCGGCTTCAATGCCCATGGCGGGGTAGGGTGCATTTCGGTCACGTCCAATATCGCGCCGCGCCTTTGCGCCGAATTCCAGGATGCGTGCCAGGCCGGTAATTTCGCCAAGGCGCTCGAATTGCAGGATCGCCTCATGCCGTTGCACAAGGCGCTCTTCATCGAGCCGAACCCTTCGGGGCCTAAATATGCCTTGTCTCGCCTTGGTCGCGTCGAAAATGTGCTGCGTTCGCCGATGGTAACGGTGGAAGCCGCGACAGCAGAGAAGATCGATCGGGCGATGAAGCACGCGGGTCTGGTCAACTGACCTGCCAAGTTTACCGCTTTCGCTGATTTTTACGCTCCCGTAGCTTCGGGAGCGTTTTCATTTCCGGCATTGCACATTATATGGTGCCATCATGAACAAGCCCAAGAATTCTCCCGTGCGCAAGATTATCGCGGAAAACCGCAAGGCGCGATTCAATTTTGAAATTCTCGATACGCTCGAAGCCGGTCTGGTTCTGACAGGCACCGAGGTCAAGTCGTTGCGCGCCAATCAGTCCAACATAGCCGAAAGCTATGCGAGCTTCGAGAACGGCGAGTTCTGGCTCATCAATTCCTATATTCCGGAATATACGCAGGGCAATCGTTTCAACCACGAGCCACGGCGCCTGCGCAAACTGCTCGTCAGCAAGCGCGAAATGTCCCGTCTGTTCAATTCCGTATCACGGGACGGAATGACCGTGGTGCCATTGAAGCTATACTTCAATGATCGGGGCCGGGCAAAGCTGGAATTGGCGCTGGCGCGAGGCAAAAAGACTCACGACAAGCGCGAGACTGAAAAGAAGCGCGACTGGAACCGCGAAAAGGCTCGCTTGATGCGGGACAAGGGATAAATATCGGCAAAGAAAAGAGCGCTTCAGGCGCTCTTTTGATTCAGATAGTTGCGCACGTTGCGAAACACGGTGCGGAACATGGCGTCGGTCAGCCGTCCGGTATTCGTGTTATAGCGTGAACAGTGATAGCTGGAGAAAATCCGCAAATTGCCGATGTCACTCGCCTTGTCGTGACCGAACGGATGTCGCGCTACCGGTGCTCCAAGCGCACGGACAGTCGATTGATGTGCAATCGTTCCCAGCGTGACGACGGCCTGCAGATTTGGAAACCGGGTCAGCATTGGCGACAGGAACTGGCGGCAATTGTTGATTTCAGAGCCGATAGGCTTGTTTTCCGGTGGCACGCACCGCACCGCATTGACAATGCTGGCATCCAGCAGGCGCAGGCTGTCATCGGGGCGGGCCTCGAATTTGCCGGTCGCGAATCCGAATTCGCACAATGTACTGTAGAGAAGATCCCCGGCATAATCGCCGGTAAAGGGGCGCCCGGTTCTGTTGGCGCCACGCAAGCCCGGTGCCAGTCCGACAATCAGGAGCCGGACATCGTTATCATGCGCAGGCAGAAACGGCGGAACCGGTGAATTATGCCACGAAGGTTCCTTGCGCCGCCATTCCTGCAGGAAAGCATGCAGCCTTGGACAAATATCGCAATTGGGAGATGGTTCGGAAATCATGCCCTTGCATGAACCGGCTCGACGACGGCGTCAATAGCTGTCGTCGAGATCATCATCCTGACGGCGCGCCGGACGTTCTGACGGATCGCGACCGATCTCGGCCTTGAGGGAGACCAGATCGATGAAATGATCGGCCTGACGGCGCAGTTCATCCGAAATCATGGCGGGCTGTGTGGTCAGGGTCGAAACGACCGAAACCTTGCGGCCCTTGCGCTGAAGAGCTTCAGCGAGCGAGCGGAAATCACCATCACCGGAGAAAATCACAAAATGATCAACCGTATCGGTGAGCTGCATGGCATCCACGGTCAATTCGATGTCCATGTTGCCCTTCACCTTGCGGCGTCCCGTGGAATCGGTAAATTCCTTGGCAGCTTTGGTGACGACCTTGTAGCCGTTGTAATCCAGCCAGTCGATCAAGGGCCGGATTGACGAATATTCCTGATCTTCAACCAGGGCGGTGTAATAATAGGCGCGGAGCAGATAGCCGCGCTTTTGAAATGCTTTCAAAAGCTTCCGATAATCAATATCGAACCCCAAGGTTTTTGAGGCAGCGTATAAATTGGCGCCATCAATAAAAAGCGCAATCTTTTCACGAGAATCGAACATCGTGCAATATATCCACTCTACGGCCGGACGGGAGTGGACCGGCGACCGCTTATTCAGTTTGTTTTCTAAACGGCGGGTGGTATCGAATTTTACCAGTGCGTTTATTGCCTTCTAAGGACATATCACAGAAAAACAAGCAACCATTGGTTGTTATTTGCCTGCACTAAATTACCTAAGAGGGAGCCTTATATCAGTAATCTCTTTTTGGTTTATAAATTATTGTGCCGTTTCGACGCATTACGGGGTTTTTTGAGGCAAATCCGTGAAATCGGCGTTAATTTGCCAGATTTCATGCGGTGATGCACGAGCAATTCCGCTTTTGCTTGTAATTTGGCTCCGCACGCGTTATGTGGAAAAAAATCCAATAAAGTTCGAGAAATGAAAGGGACCGCGCATGGCCCGCGTCACTGTTGAGGACTGCGTAGATAAGGTCGAGAACCGTTTTGAGCTGGTTCTGCTGGCTGGTCACCGTGCTCGCCAGATTTCCCAGGGTGCACAGATCACCATCGACCGCGACAACGACAAGAATCCCGTCGTTGCCCTGCGCGAGATCGCCGATGAAACCCTGTCGCCGGACGATCTGAAAGAAGACCTTATCCACTCGCTGCAGAAGCATGTGGAAGTCGATGAGCCGGAAGCGGCTGCGCCTGCACAGATCGCCTCTTCGTCGGAAGACGTTGCGGAAGGCATTGCAGAAGCTGCCGAGGAAGACGTCGTTGCTTTCGACCGCATGTCGGAAGAAGAGCTGCTCGCCGGTATTGAAGGCCTCGTCGCACCAGAGAAGAACGACGATTTTTAATCGTCCTCTGGATTAATTCTTTTTGCATGCGCTGCGACTTTCCCGTCGTGGCGCATGTTTTTATGCGCGTGCTCGTGCGCGAGGGTCGGCAGCTGCGATGCTGGGCGCCTGCCCGGAAGACGCGCCGCGCTCCAAATGACGAGCGGTTTCTGCCGGAAATTAATATTGTCGGCAGAAAATTAAACCTAAACGTCGAGAACTGTTCGATTTTCGGTGATTTTGGGTCACAATACCCGATATGTTTCCAAACATCGGTTTCGAAAGGGAGTTCTCGTAGATGATGCGCCAATATGAGCTTGTGGAGCGTGTGCAGCGATACAAGCCTGACGTGAATGAGGCGCTTCTCAACAAGGCATATGTCTATGCCATGCAAAAGCATGGCAGTCAGAAACGTGCTTCCGGCGATCCCTATTTTTCGCATCCGCTCGAAGTCGCCGCGATCCTCACCGATATGCATCTCGACGAAGCGACGATTGCCATCGCCCTTCTGCACGATACGATTGAAGACACGACAGCCACCCGACAGGAAATCGATCAGCTTTTCGGTCCCGAAATCGGCAAGCTCGTCGAAGGGCTGACCAAGCTCAAGAAACTCGACCTCGTTTCGAAGAAAGCAGTGCAGGCGGAAAACCTTCGCAAGCTGCTTCTGGCGATTTCCGAAGATGTCCGCGTGCTTCTGGTCAAGCTGGCGGACCGTCTGCACAATATGCGCACGCTGGGCGTGATGCGGGAAGACAAGCGCCTGCGCATTGCCGAGGAAACGATGGATATCTATGCGCCGCTTGCTGGCCGCATGGGTATGCAGGATATGCGCGAAGAGCTGGAAGAGCTGGCATTTCGCTATATCAATCCCGATGCTTGGCGTGCTGTCACGGATCGTCTGGCCGAACTTCTGGAAAAGAACCGCGGCCTGCTGCAGAAGATCGAAAAGGACCTGTCCGAGATTTTCGAGAAACACGGCATCAAGGCCAGCGTGAAGAGCCGCCAGAAAAAGCCATGGTCCGTGTTCCGCAAGATGGAAACAAAGGGCCTGTCGTTCGAGCAGCTTTCCGACATTTTCGGCTTTCGTGTCATGGTCGATACGGTGCAGGATTGCTACCGGGCGCTCGGTCTTATCCATACGACATGGTCGATGGTTCCAGGCCGGTTCAAGGACTATATTTCCACGCCCAAGCAGAACGATTATCGGTCGATCCATACCACCATTATCGGGCCGTCGCGGCAGCGCATCGAACTGCAGATACGCACGCGCGAAATGGACGAGATTGCGGAATTCGGCGTTGCTGCCCACTCGATCTACAAGGATCGCGGCAGCGCGAACAACCCGCACAAGATCTCTACCGAAACCAATGCCTATGCATGGTTGCGCCAGACAATCGAGCAGCTTTCAGAAGGCGACAATCCGGAAGAGTTTCTCGAACACACCAAGCTTGAACTCTTTCAGGATCAGGTGTTTTGCTTCACGCCGAAAGGTCGTCTCATTGCTCTGCCGCGCGGTGCGACGCCGATCGATTTCGCCTATGCCGTTCATACCGATATCGGTGACAGCTGTGTTGGCGCAAAGGTCAATGGCCGCATCATGCCGCTGATGACCGAGTTGAAGAACGGTGACGAAGTGGAGATCATCCGGTCCAAGGCCCAGGTGCCGCCTGCGGCCTGGGAATCGCTTGTCGCTACCGGCAAGGCGCGCGCCGCCATTCGGCGCGCTACCCGCTCGGCTGTCCGCAAGCAATATTCCGGACTTGGCATGCGCATTCTGGAGCGCGCATTCGAGCGCGCCGGAAAGCCGTTCAGCAAGGATATTCTTAAACCCGGACTTCCGCGCCTGGCGCGCAAGGACGTGGAGGACGTTCTGGCCGCAGTCGGACGCGGTGAACTGCCGTCGACCGATGTGGTCAAGGCCGTTTATCCCGATTATCAGGATACGCGCGTGACTTCGCAGAACAGCCCCGCGAAGACTGGCGAGAAGGGCTGGTTCAACATTCAGAATGCAGCCGGCATGATATTCAAGGTGCCGGAGGGCAGCGAAGACGCGACAAAGACCGACGCCGACGCCGCGCCGAAGCCGGGGAAAAAGGCGCTGCCGATTCGTGGCACCAATTCGGACCTTCCGGTGCGTTTTGCCCCGGAAGGCGCTGTGCCCGGAGACCGTATCGTCGGCATTCTCCAGCCCGGTGCCGGCATCACCATCTATCCGATCCAGTCGCCGGCGCTGACGGCCTATGACGATCAGCCGGAACGCTGGATCGATGTGCGTTGGGACATTGACGAGCAGATGAGCGAGCGTTTCCCGGCGCGTGTCAGCGTCTCGGCTATCAACTCGCCGGGTTCGCTGGCGGAAATAGCGCAGATCGTGGCGGCCAATGACGCGAATATTCACAATCTTTCCATGGTGCGCACCGCACCGGATTTCACCGAAATGATTATCGATGTCGAGGTTTGGGACCTCAAGCATCTCAACCGTATCATTTCCCAATTGAAAGAAAGCGCGAGCGTCAGCGGCGCGAAACGCGTGAACGGATAGGACTAAGATGAACACCGAAGATGTGCTTGCCGTCTTCCGCGAAGCGGGGGCGATCCTTGAAGGCCACTTTATCCTCACATCGGGCCTGCGCAGCCGTATTTTCCTGCAAAAGGCACGTGTTTTCATGCATGCCGACAAGACGGAAAAGCTTTGCAAGGCATTGGCGGAAAAGATCGAGGCGGCAAATCTCGGAACCATCGATTACGTGGTTGGACCAGCCATCGGCGGTCTCATTCCTTCCTATGAAACGTCGCGCCATCTGCGCGTTCCGTCAGTCTGGGTGGAGCGCGAGAACGGGGTGTTCCGCCTGCGGCGTTTCGATGTGCCGAAAGGCGCACGCGTCGTCATCGTGGAAGATATCGTCACGACTGGGCTTTCCATCCGCGAAACGATCGATTGCATGAAGGACCTCGGTATCGAAGTCGTGGCCGCAGCCTGCATCGTTGACCGCTCGGCGGGGAAGGCCGATGTCGGCACGAAGCTGATCTCTCTCGCCGAATATGAAGTCCCAGCCTATCCTGCGGATAAATTGCCGCCAGAGCTTGCTGCAATTCCGGCAGTGAAGCCCGGTAGCCGCAACATTTAAGCAGGCAAGCCGATGGCTTTCCATGCGCTGCAGGGGGATACACCCCTGCGGCGAAATTCCGCTTTGCGGGACGCGTTATAGTTACCTATTTAAGGGTAACTGCCAGAGACGTTCTTCCGGCTTCCATAAACAGGATTCCATCGTGAGTGTAGCGCCTATCATATTCGATCCCAGATCGCCTTATCGTGCGCCATGTGGGGTATGCGTGGATTGCGATGTCCGGCGGATGGCCGTTTGCGCTGCGCTGGACGACGGCGATCTTGGCGCTCTGGAAGCAATCATGACCTCCAAGCGTCTCGATGCCAATGAGCAGCTGGTGGAGGAGGGCGAGCCGAAGCGTCGCGTCTTCAGTCTGACTTCCGGCATGCTGCGCATCTATACGTCGCTTCCTGATGGGCGTCGGCAGATTGCGGGTTTCCTGTTCCCCGGCGATTATCTTGGCCTGGCTGACGACGAGACTTACTCCCAGTCGGTTGAGGCAGTGGTGCCATCAGTCCTGTGCGCCTTTACCACCAGGGAGATGGACGATCTGATGGAGCGTTTTCCCAAATTGAAGGAGCGCCTGCATCAGATGACGCGGGCCGCGCTTCGCACGGCGCGCGACAATCAGCTTGTCCTCGGACGCCTTGCGCCGGTGGAAAAGCTTGCGAGCTTCCTGCTGGTCCTTTCTTCCCGTGCGGAAAAGCGCGGCGAGAAGCCCAACCCTGTTCATCTTTCGATGAACAGGACCGACATTGCCGACTATCTCGGCCTGACGATTGAAACCGTCAGCCGCAGCTTCACAAAGCTGAAGACGCAGGGGCTGATCCAACTGCTCGATGCCAATACGGTGGAAATCCTGTCGCGTCGTTCACTGGCAGCCGTTGCCGGAATGGACCCGGAAAGCCTCTAGCTTCAAGTCCACATCGCCCAAAGCCGGGTGAATTTCCGTTGATTCAAATCAATGCACTGCCCGGCTGAACAGCCTAATCCTGACCATAGAAATTGATGCGAACCCGTCTTGGGGCGCGCGATTCAAAATGGGGAAAACAGGTGCTGTTGTGGCTGGGAATTGCAATATCGGCTGTCATGCATGCGGGCTTCCTTGCCGCATCATGCCGTCTTGCCCCGCAGAATGTCGCCCCGGTTCCGGTGCGCGCATCGGCAGGGCTTCGCCGGAGCGACCAACGCTTAAGGTGGACGCGCTATGCATGAAGAAGCGATAAGACGCTACGCCGCATTGGCCGTACCCAGATATACCTCCTTTCCGACGGCTGCGGATTTCATGCCCGTGGGCGCTGAGACCACCCATCGCTGGCTGCGCCAGATCGGGCCGGAGGAAAGCGTTTCCCTTTACATCCATGTGCCCTATTGCCGGCAGCTGTGCCATTACTGCGGTTGCCATGCAAAAATGGCTGTCCGCAACGATGTGGTCGAGAATTTCTGTACTGCTCTGCTGAGCGAAATCGAGACCGTCAGCAAGAGCCTGACCGCCCGGCCGAATGTGGTTCACCTTCATTGGGGCGGGGGGACGCCCTCGATTTTGAACCCGCGCCAGTTTATGAGCATTCTGGCGGCGCTGCGCGTTGCATTCGACTTTTCGCCTCAGATGGAACATGCCATTGAGCTTGACCCGCGCACCGTCACGCCACAGCTCGTACGCACGCTTGCGCTCATGGGCGTCAATCGTGCCAGCCTCGGCGTGCAGGATGTAGACGCCGAAGTTCAGAAAGCCATCGGTCGCATTCAACCGATAGAGACGGTCGCCAAGGCTGCAAGTCTTCTGCGCGAAGTCGGCATTGATCGCCTCAACTTCGACCTCATCTATGGCCTGCCGTTGCAGACGGTGGAGACATTGCGCGAGACCTGCGAAAAGGTCGCAATACTCAAGCCCGATCGCGTTGCCTGCTACGGCTATGCGCATCTGCCCCAGCGCCGCGCCAATCAGCGCCTCATCGATGCGAGCCTCCTGCCGGATGCCGATGAACGCTTCGCTCAGGCACGTGTCGTCGCGGAAAGCTTCATCGGTTTCGGTTATGAACCTGTGGGGATCGATCACTACGCATTGCCTGACGACAGTTTGGCAGTTGCCGCGCGCAATGGCACGCTGCACCGCAATTTCCAGGGCTATACGGATGATCGCTGCCAGACTCTGATCGGTCTCGGCCCGTCATCGATTTCGCAGTTCCCCGGCGGCTATGCCCAGAATATCTCGGACGTGACGCAATATTCCAAGCGCGCCAACGCGGGCGAACTGGCAACGGTCCGTGGTTATGCGATGCGCGAAAGCGATCGTATCCGCGCCGGTATCATCACTGCGTTGATGTGCAATTTCCGGGTCGATCTGAACGCTACGGCCCCGGGTGTGGAGTTTTCCGACGAACTGGCCTTGTTGCGCCCTCTGGTCGCGGATGGGCTGGTGGAAGTCCGTGGCGGGGTCATCAGCGCGACAAGTGACGGCAAGCCGCTGATCCGTCTGGTTGCGGCTGCTTTTGATGAATTTCGCAGGGAGACGATGCACGGCTTCAGTTTCGCCGTCTGAACTTGCGTTGGAACAAAGATGTAGAGCGAAAGATGCTCTATCAAGAAAATGCTGCTGCACCGGGCCGTCAAGAAGGTCAGTAGCATGGGAGCACCGCCGTTGGGGGACGTGCGGTGCTCCACTATTTCAGAGCACAGCCCGAAAGCCAGGACGGCCTTCGGGCTGTGTGTTTTACGTGTCAGGCCTTGCGGTTCTTTTCCAGCTTGGGCAGGAAAATCGTCAGCAGGCCGAGCAGCGGCAGATACGAGCAGATGTTGTAGACATACTCTATGCCCTTTTGGTCAGCGACGACGCCAAGAACGGCGGCTGCGATACCGGCCATGCCGAAAGCAAAGCCGAAGAACAGGCCCGACACCATGCCGACACGTCCCGGCAGCAGTTCCTGAGCGAATACCACGATGGCCGGGAAGGCCGAGGCGAGGATCAGGCCGATGATGACCGTGAGGACAGCCGTCATTTCGAGATTCGCATAGGGCAGGGCCAGCGTGAACGGCAGGACGCCGAGGATCGAGGCCCAGATCACCTTGCGCGCACCGATCTTGTCACCGATGGGCCCGCCGATGATCGTTCCCGCGGCGACCGCGCCGAGAAACAGGAACAGAAGCAATTGCGATGCCTGCACCGTCACGCCAAAGTGGCTGATGGTATAGAACGTGTAGTAGCTCGTCAGGCTGGCCATGTAGATGTACTTGGTAAAGACCAGCATCGCCAGAACGCCAACCGAGACGAGAACCTTGTTGCGCGGCAGCGGAAGGGTTTTGTCTGGCTTCGCCTTGCTGGCGTTGGCAATCCGGTAGCGATTGTACCAGTTGCTCACATACCAGAGCAGCATCATGCCGATGAGCGCGGCGACAGAGAACCAGGACACGCTGATCTGGCCGAACGGCAGGACGATGAACGCTGCCAGAAGCGGGCCGATGGACGAACCGAAATTACCGCCCACCTGAAACAGCGACTGCGCGAAACCGTGCCGTCCGCCGGAGGCAAGCCGCGCCACGCGCGCCGCTTCCGGATGGAAAACCGACGAGCCGAAGCCAACAAAGGCCGCACCCAGAAGCAGGATCGAATAATGATGCGCGGTCGCCAGAAAGACGAGGCCGACAAGCGTGCAGCCCATGCCGAACGGCAGGGAATAAGGCATCGGCTTGCGGTCCGTGTAGATACCCACGAGCGGCTGGAGGATCGATGCCGTCATCTGGAAGGTGAACGTCAAAAGCCCGATCTGCCAGAATGACAGGCTGTAGTTGTCCTTCAGCATCGGATAGATGGCCGGAAGGAGCGACTGCATCATGTCGTTCAGGAAATGGCCCATGCTTGTGGCCAGAATAATGGCGAGGACAGTATTGTCCGCGCCGCTGTTTGATGGCTGCTGTGCAGCACTCATGCTCATACTGCTACTCCGAAGATGAAAGCCAGTCTTCTGGTGTATTTCCTGCGACACTATCTGACAGCAGGAAAAGAGATTTCAAGGAAATTGCGGATGTTGAGAGCCTGTTCCAAAAGTCGCCATGCCGGTCTGCAAATGGCAATTTTCTGCGTTCCGGTGCTCATGTACTGTTCAAGTACATTGTGCTCCGGTACTCGAAAATCGCCATTTTCGCCTCGGCCTGCCGCTTTTTGATTCAGGCTCTGATGAGAAACCGGCGAAAATTTGCGAATTTGATGCATGAACAGGCATGTGGCTTGCCCAAACGTCAAATTCATTTCGCCAGCGAATGTCGCGACCCATTCTCAGCACACTATTAATAGGACTATTGCCTCTCGCCCGCTTTCGTGATTTGGTCCAATAGTTTCGAGAGTGGGCCAAACAAAGGGCAAAGCTGCAATGAAACCGAAGTCGCCGCCGGGCCTGCTGCTGCCGGGAAGCGAGGAACTGCAGAAGTTCCACGAGCAGCGCATCGCCATGCTGGAAGGCATGAGCGGGCCGGTGATTGCTTTGCCGACGCGCTATCCCGACGGCTATTTCGTGCCGCGCCATCGTCACAGCCGGGCGCAGCTTCTGTGCGCGTCCCAAGGGGTGGTGCTGGTGACGACCGATGCCGGACGCTGGATGATACCCAGCGATCACGCCATGTGGATACCGGCGGGTGTGGAGCATTCGGTCGAAATTCTCGGCGAAGTTTTCATGCGGTCGATCTATATCTGCGTCGATGCCGTGTCGGGTGTGCCGGATTATCTTCATGTGGTCGGGCTGACCGATCTGATGCGGTGCCTCATAACCGATGCAACGGCGCAGGACAGCACGCCTGAACCCGACAGTCGCGATGCGCTGGTGATCGAACTTATATTGCGGGACCTTCACACGCTGCCGCAACGCTCGTTGGGCCTGCCTTTTCCATCCGATCCGCGCCTGGAGAAGCTGTGTCGGGAATTCGTGAAAAAGCCTTCTTCACGCGCCACAATTGACGACTGGGCGGACAGGATGGCGATGAGTCGACGCTCGTTCACCCGGCATTTCCAGCGGGAAACCGGCGTAAGCCTTTCGGTCTGGCGCCAGCAGGCATGCCTGTTCGCCGCGGTTCCCCGCCTCACGGAAGGGGAGGCGGTGACGAGCGTGGCGCTGGATTTGGGTTATGACAGCGTTTCCGCTTTCACGACGATGTTCCGCAGGATGCTCGGAGTTTCGCCACGGTTCTATTTGCCGCGGCTCGACACTGTTCCGTTTGAACGCAGCGATAGCGTCGCGGCGGAATAATAATAATAATAATTGTCTCTGCGATGGGAGCGCATTAATAGGACGACATGCTTTTTCAACGCCGTAATCCCCCGACCAGAAAAGAGCGTCTGAGGCTTCTGGTCTGGCCGCGCCGCTCCTTCTCCCGTTCCCTCCGGTACGGTGGCAAACGGATTCTGCGTATCACGGCCTCGCCGCATGCCGTTGCTGCCGGTCTAGCGGTCGGCGTGTTCTCGGCTTTTACACCTTTCTTCGGCTTTCATCTTATCATTGCGATTGTGCTTGCCTATTTTCTCGCAGGGAATATCGCCGCCGCAGCACTTGGCACGACGCTTGCCAACCCGCTGACGCTGCCTTTCATCTGGGGAAGTACGTTCGAGCTTGGCCGTTTCATCATGAATGGCAGCATCGACGATGCGCCGCCGGTGCGCCTCGGACGAGCCTTGGAAACTATGCGTTTCGATGAAATCTGGACTCCGCTCCTGAAACCGATGCTGTTCGGTTCCACCATTCTGGGCGCCGCATTCGCCGTCGTGGTCTATTTCGTCACCCGGTTTGCGGTTTCAGCCTTCCGTCGTCGCCGCATCGAGCGTCTTGCGGAAAAGCACCGCCTGCATCGCGCACAGGAGCCTCAGAAAGCATGATTGTCGGTATTGGCAGCGACCTCATCGATATTCGCCGTGTCGAGAGTGCGCTTGAGCGGCATGGCGACCGTTTCCGCAACAGGGTATTTACAGAGACCGAGCAGAAGAAATCGGATGGACGCAAGCAGCGTGCCGCATCTTATGCAAAGCGTTTCGCGGCGAAGGAAGCCTGTGCCAAGGCGCTCGGAACCGGCATAGCCCAGGGCGTTTTCTGGCGGGACATGGGCGTGGTCAATGCTCCTTCGGGAAAGCCCACCATGCATCTCACCGGCGGCGCGGCCAAACAGTTGCAGAAACTCTTGCCCGCCGGAACCCGCGCTGCCATACATCTGACAATTACCGATGATTTTCCTCTCGCGCAGGCTTTCGTTATCATCGAAGCCCTGTCTGAGACGAAATAATTGTGATTGTGACAGGCAAACTCCTGCTCATAATCGTGCGATAAACCGGCGTTCTGCCGGCGGCGTGATTGCGTCATGCATTCATAGTCGTTATTAGATCGCGTTATCGGAAGCGGAGATCCAATGAGCGTGTCCAGCAAGAGTGAGACAAAAAAATCCGGCGGCCTTGGCGAAACCATGAGCGTTATCGTGCAGGCGCTGCTGCTGGCACTGGTCATCCGCACCCTGCTTTTCCAGCCTTTCAGCATACCATCGGGCTCCATGCGCCCAACGCTTCTGGAAGGCGATTATCTGTTCGTTTCCAAATATGCCTATGGCTATTCGCGCTATTCGCTGCCGTTCGGGCTGGACCTGTTTTCGGGCCGCATCTGGAGCGCTGAGCCGAAGCGCGGCGACGTGGTGGTGTTCAAGCTGCCAAGCGATCCTTCTGTCGACTATATCAAGCGCGTGATCGGCCTGCCGGGCGACCGCGTGCAGATGCGCGGCGGTGTGCTCTATATCAACGATCAGGCGGTCAAGCGCGATCGCATCGGCACGATCAATAATCCCGATGTCACCGAGCAGAACCGCCCGGTCGAGGTCTATCGCGAAACCCTGCCGGAAGGCGTGACCTACGACACGCTCGACCTTGCGCCCAATTCCATCGGTGACGATACGCGCGTCTTCGAGGTTCCCGCCGGTCATTACTTCATGATGGGCGACAATCGCGACAACTCGCTCGATAGCCGCTTCGGTGTCGGTTATGTGCCGTTTGAAAATCTCGTCGGACGCGCCAACATCATTTTCTTCTCCATCGCCGACAAGGCAAGCCCGTTGGAAATCTGGAAATGGCCGTCCGAAGTTCGCTTTGGCCGACTGTTCAATTCAGTCAATGGCACACCGCATACAGCCGTAACCGGAAATTGAAATGGCTTCGGCAAATCAGACAGCAGCAATTCTGGAAGAGCGCACCGGACACCGTTTTCTTAATCTGAAACGGCTGGATCGTGCGCTCACCCACTCAAGTGTGCAGGCGCCATCGCGCGCAAATTATGAACGTCTCGAATTTCTCGGTGACCGCGTTCTGGGGCTGACCGTCGCCGAAATGCTGTTCGATGAATTCCCGGAAGCATCCGAAGGCGAATTGTCGGTTCGTCTCAATGCGCTGGTAAATGCCGAAACCTGTGCGGCGATTGCCGACGAGATCGGTCTTGCCGATCTCATTCATACCGGCTCCGACATCAAGTCACTGAATGACAAGCGCCTCTTGAATGTGCGGGCCGATGTGGTCGAGGCGCTGATTGCCACGATCTATCTTGATGGCGGGCTTGAAGCCGCGCGACGCTTTGTTAAGCGTTACTGGGAAAAGCGGTCCCTGCAAACGGGCGCCGCCCGCCGTGATGCCAAGACGGAACTGCAGGAATGGGCACACCAGCAGGGCAATGTCCACCCTGCCTATTCCATCATCAGCCGCACCGGCCCGGACCATGATCCGTTGTTCACGGTGGAGGTGACGGTCAAGGGGTTTGCTGCGGAAACGGGCGAGGGCCGTTCAAAACGGATAGCCGAACAACACGCGGCGGAAGCGATGCTTTATCGTGAAGGCGTCTGGAAGCGTGACAATCCGGCTTGATGCAAGAATTGGCAATTTTTAAATCGTGATCGGTTATAATGGTCTAATACGGATAAATGCCGCTTTCGCGTGCAGTTTTGTCGTATCTGGGACGTCGTGCGCTGGAGGACGGCGGCGTTCCGCAAGGAAATATCGTCTGGAAGGATAAACAATGAATAATCGGACGACGCCGGCTGACGGCGAGAACGAAGCAGGACAGACGCGTTCCGGCTTCGTGGCGCTGATCGGGGCGCCGAATGCGGGGAAATCCACGCTGGTCAATCAGCTTGTGGGAACCAAGGTTTCAATCGTCACGCACAAGGTGCAGACGACGCGCGCCCTTGTGCGCGGCATATTCATCGAAGATCAGGCGCAGATTGTCCTGGTGGACACGCCGGGCATTTTCCGCCCGAAGCGCAGGCTCGACCGCGCCATGGTCACCACGGCCTGGGGCGGCGCCAAGGATGCCGATATCATTCTGGTGCTTCTCGATTCGCAAGGCGGCTTGAACGAAAATGCCGAAGCGCTGCTTTCGAGCATGAAGGATGTGCGCCAGAAGAAGGTTCTGGTGCTCAACAAGGTTGATCGCGTCGATCCGCCGGTTCTGCTGGATCTTGCCCGCAAGGCCAATGAGCTTGTCGCATTCGACCAGACTTTCATGGTTTCCGCGCTGAACGGCTCGGGCTGCAAGGATCTGGCAAAATATCTGGCCGACAATGTTCCAAACGGCCCATGGTATTATCCGGAAGACCAGATTTCCGACATGCCGATGCGCCAGCTCGCGGCCGAAATCACCCGCGAAAAGCTCTATCTGCGTCTGCATGAAGAACTGCCCTATGCGTCGACCGTGGAAACGGAGCGCTGGGAAGAGCGCAAGGACGGCTCCGTTCGCATCGAGCAGGTCATCTATGTCGAGCGCGAAAGCCAGAAGAAGATCGTCCTCGGTCACAAGGGCGAGACAATCAAGGCAATCGGGCAGTCAGCGCGCAAGGAAATCTCCGAGATACTGGAACAGACCGTTCATCTCTTCCTTTTCGTGAAGGTGCGTGAGAACTGGGGCAACGATCCGGAACGCTACCGCGAAATGGGCCTTGATTTTCCAACCTAGAGCGCGTTTCGATCTGATGAAATCAGATCGGCGCTCTAACTTTGTACTGGCGCGCATCTTGTCCGAAAACCGTTTCACACTTTTCGGGATGCGCTAATTCATAAGACTGGCGGCCATGGAATGGCGCGATGAAGGCATAATTCTCGGGACACGACGCCATGGCGAGACAAGCGCCATCGTGGAAGTGATGACCCGTGAGCATGGCCGCCATATGGGTATGGTGCGCGGCGGGCGTTCCCGCCGCATGCAGCCTTTGCTCCAGCCGGGCAATCATGTTGATGTGACATGGTGGGCGCGGCTGGATGAGCATATGGGCAGCTTTACCATCGAACCGCTGGAGTTTGCTGCCGCGCGCCTCATCGAAACGCCGGTGGCGCTTTACGGTATCCAACTGGCGGCTTCCCACCTGCGCCTTTTGCCGGAACGCGACCCGCACCGCGGTCTTTACGAGACGTTTCGGCTTATCATAGAGCATTTTGACGACCCGCTTGCCTCTGGCGAACTGGTGTTGCGCTTTGAGGTGATGATGCTTGAGGAACTGGGCTTCGGTCTTGATCTCAAGGAATGCGCCGCGACGGGCGTCAAGGAAGACCTGATCTATGTGTCGCCAAAATCCGGGCGTGCTGTCTGCCGTGATGCGGGCGCGCCCTGGGCCGACAAGCTTCTGGTTCTGCCGGGTTTCGTCAACAACACGGCCGTTCGTGCAACGTCCTATGACGACATCGATCATGCCTTCACGATGACGGGTTATTTCCTGATGCGGCACGTCTGGGAACCACGTGCGATAACGCCACCCGATGCGCGCGGCGGGTTTCTGAACGCCCTCGGGCGGGCGATCAGTCCATAGTTTCATTGAAGCATGATCTTTTCCGAAAACCGGCTCCCACTTTTCGGGATCATGCTTTCACAGCCAGGCTGAAAACCTCACCTTCAAACGCGTCTGCTCCGCGCCCGATTGCGCGTATGGCGGCAACCATCCGCCCCTGTCGCCCCAGAATATCGTCTGCGAGCGCTATGAGCCGGATATTTGGCGTTGCCGATGGAGACCCACCACGCACAATCCCGGCAAGCACATTTTCATCGAGCGTGGGGTTCAAAGCCGAAGCGATGATGAAAGCCGCAGCCGTGGAACGGGAAATACCGGCGTAGCAGTGGATAAGCAAAGGCGCATCCATGGGCCAGCCCTTCGCGAAGTCCAGAAGCGCCTGCACGTGGCTTGCATCGGGAGCAACCAATCCCGCACGCGGTTCAACAATATCGTTGAATGTCAGCGAGAGGCGTACGGCATCATAGCCATCCGGCAGAGCCGCAGGGTTTTCGCTTCCAAGCGTCACAACATGGCTTGGCCGGTGCAATGCAAGTTGTGTTGCCAGTTGCGACAAGGGCGCCACGACGATCCGGCTCATCGGTTCTGCCGAGCTTTCTCCAATGCCGCAAACCGTGCGAGGAAATCCGTCTGCACATCCTGTGTCGGGCGCGGGGTGATATCCAGTCCTGCCGGATCGAAACCGCGCGGACGCCCGAAATATTTAACGGCTTCCGTCTCGGTGAAACCTGCAAGCCGTGTGGCTTCAAAGAAGGCTGCGACCTGATCGGCACGCTTGATGAGTGTCTTAAGCTGAGCGGGAACGGTGATCGGCAGTGAAAAGCGCAAGTGAATGGCATTTTCCAGCCGCGTTTCAATCATCTTGTAACTGCCGCCCATCACCGCCTTGAAGGGCGAAATCATGTCGCCGATCACGTATTCCGGCGCATCGTGCAGAAGCGAGAGTAGCTGCCATTCTATGCTGGCATCGGGCACCAGCCGGGTGAATATCTGGTCCACCAGCAGCGAATGCTGGGCAACCGAAAATGCGTGTTCACCGACCGTCTGCCCGTTCCAGCGCGCAACGCGGGCCAGACCATGGGCAATATCCTCAATCTCGACATCAAGCGGGGACGGGTCGAGCAGATCGAGACGGCGGCCCGACAACATGCGTTGCCAGGCGCGCGTCTTGCCGGAAGATCGGTCGGCGCTTGCCATCAGGCGTTTCCTGCTTCGGCTTCCGGAAATCCGAACCGCACGTGCGGCGGCAAGGTGAGGGTGACTGGCGTCTCGCCCGCAAGAATGACGTTCCCGGCATCCATCGCATCCTTGACCCGGTCGATGCGTACAAGCGCGATGCCGACCATATCAGCCGAGCTTCCCATCGTGCCGATCTCACGTCCATCAACGGTGAGCGGCGTGCCCATCGGCGGAAGAGGGGCCTCGGAGCGGGCCACCAGAACGCGCCGCCGTGCCGTGCCGCGATGCTGCATCCGGGACACGACTTCCTGGCCGATGAAACAGCCTTTCGGGAACGACACGCCGCCCGTCTGGTCGAAGTTGACGTCATGCGGGAACACGTCGCTGTAAGCGAAATCCGTTTCACCTTCCGCTATGCCATATTCCGCGCGCAGCTTCGTCCATGCGTTCTCATCGGTTGCGCCATCTGCCTGACCATAAATCCGGTAGACATTCAGTTCGGCTGGAAAACGGCTGTCGCGCTTGATTGAATCACTTTGTGAAGAATGTGATTCAGTTTGCCAGGAAACGCTGACAAGCGATTCTGGCAACTGCTTTATTTCGGCTTTCGCACGCAGCCGGTAGAGCGTGATACGCTTGATAAAATCGGCGGCAATGCTTGCCGGAAGATCGAAACGCAAGCCGCCATCGATGCGTGAAACGAGAAAGTCGAACAGGATTTTCCCTTGCGGAGCGAGCAAGGCTCCCGGTTTGAGCTCGTCAGCTCCAAGCTTGTCGAGATCGGTCGTAATCACAGCCTGCAGAAACTTTTCAGCCTCTTCGCCCGTGATGTGAACCAAAGCCCTGTTGGAAAGATTTACCGTTTCAGCTGCCGTCGTCATCGCTTCGTCCTTGCCTTTCGCGCCCTCGTTACGTAAGCCCCATTGCAGAGGCTCGCAAGTCCTATCAATCTGGCAGGAGACAACTATGGCCGAAACATTCGATACGATTTTGAAGGGTGCAACCATCGTCAATCACGACGGTATAGGCCAGCGCGACATCGGTATTCGCAATGGGCACATCGCTGCCATAGGCTCTCTTTCCACTCACGCGGCGGGCGAGGTGATCGATTGCACCGGCCTGCATATTCTGCCCGGCGTGGTGGATAGCCAGGTGCATTTCCGCGAGCCCGGCCTTGAACACAAGGAAGATCTCGAAACCGGCTCTCTTGCCGCCGTGTTGGGCGGTGTGACCTCGGTCTTCGAGATGCCGAACACGAAACCGCTCACGACTTCGGCGGAAACGCTGGAAGACAAGGTGAGACGTGGCCGTCATCGCATGCACTGCGATTTTGCTTTCTGGGTTGGCGGCACGCGCGACAATGCGAAGGACGTTGCCGAACTGGAACGCCTGCCGGGCGCTGCGGGCATCAAGGTATTCATGGGATCATCCACAGGCGATCTGCTGGTCGAGGACGACGACGGCGTGCGCTCGATCCTCAAGAACACGCGTCGCCGCGCGGCTTTCCATTCGGAAGACGAGTTCCGGCTTGAAGAGCGTAAGGGCCTGCGGGTTGAGGGCGATCCGTCGAGCCATCCGGTCTGGCGCGATGAAATTGCAGCACTTCAGTGCACCGAACGGCTTGTGCGCATCGCGCGCGACACCGGTGCGCGTATCCACGTGCTGCATATCTCCACTGCCGAAGAAATCGGCTTCCTGAAAGATCACAAGGATGTTGCGACGTGCGAAGCGACCCCGCACCACCTCACTTTGTCGGCAGACGATTACAAGACGCTCGGCAATCTCATTCAGATGAACCCGCCGGTGCGTGACAAGCGCCACCGCGACGGTGTGTGGAAGGGCATCGATCAGGGTATTGTCGATGTGCTCGGTTCCGACCATGCCCCGCACACGCTGGAAGAAAAGCAGAAGCCCTATCCGGCTTCGCCGTCCGGCATGACGGGCGTGCAGACGCTGGTGCCGATCATGCTTGACCACATCAATGCGGGCAGGCTTTCGCTGGAACGCTTTGTCGATCTTTCCAGCCACGGCCCGAACCGTATTTTTGGCATGGCCCGCAAGGGACGCATTGCGGTCGGCTATGATGCAGACCTCACCATCGTGGATATGAAGCGCCGCGAAACGATCACGCATGAGCAGGCCGGTTCGAAAGCTGGCTGGACGCCCTATCATGGCAAGACCGTCACCGGATGGCCGGTTGGAACTTTCGTTCGCGGTATCAAGGTGATGTGGGAAGCGGAAATCGTAAACGCCAACAAGGGCGAGCCGGTGGAGTTTCTCGAAGCATTGCCGCATCGCTGAAGGTCGTCTCATGTTTGTTGTCAACCTGACCTACACCAAGCCTCTTGAGGAGATCGGGAGGCATCTTGAAGCGCATCGGGAATTTCTGGACCGGCAATATGCGGATGGTGTTTTTCTGGCTTCCGGGCCGAAAAACCCACGAAATGGCGGCGTGATCCTCGCAAGCGGTAAGGTCAGCAAGCGTGAGTTGGATTCGATACTGAAGCTCGACCCCTTCATGCAATATGGACTGGCAACTTATGATGTCGTCGAGTTTACGCCAGCAAAGTATGCGCCTCCTCTTGGTGATCTTCTTTAAGGTAAGGAGCTGGTAGCATATTGGCGTGATCTGTCCGCTCTTTGTCCGTAAGGCGGCTTTCGGTCTTGGTTGCAAGGCGTATTCTCTCTCTATAGTCTTTTGATAGGGAGAACAAAAATGTCCGCTCACGATACTGCTCTGCTGGTAATCGACGCTCAGGAGTCGTTCCGCCACCGGCCTTATTACCGGGACGAAGAGGTTGGCGGCTATATCGAGCGCCAGCAGGCGCTGATTGATGGCGCCAAGCGCGCCGGTATTCCGGTGGTGCAGATTTTTCACGTCGAGAATGAAGGACCGTTCTCGGAAGCGTCGGGTCTGGTGAAGGCAATCTCGCCGCTATCGATTGAACCTGACGCAGTTTTCCGCAAGCGCCGCCACAGCGCGCTGGTCGGAAGCGGGCTTGACGTCTGGCTGGTCGCCAACGGCATCCGCCGCGTGCTGGTTTCCGGCATTCGCACCGAGCAGTGCTGCGAGACGACTACGCGGCAGGCTTCGGATTTCGGATATCAGGTCGATTTCGTCAGCGAAGCGACCCTGACCTTCCCGATGACGGACGCAACTGGCCGTGAATGGAGCGCTGCCGATATCAAGGCTCGTACCGAGCTTGTTCTGGCCAATCGCTTTGCCCGTATCGTAACTGTGGAACAGGCGCTGGCTGCGCCCGGAGAACGGAAGGCGGCATGAGTGGTCAAGCGGACATTGCCCGGATAGTTCCGGTTTATGTCGTTATCCCGCCCCGTGTGCTTTTGCTCGACGTGGCGGGACCGCTTGAGGTTTTGCGCAAGGCAAATCTTGAGCAGAATAAGGTGCGGTTCGATGTTCGCTATATCGGGCCCGCGCCAGCTGCGATCAGTTCCATTGGCCTCTCGGTCGCGGGTGTGGAACCGCTGCCGGAGGCGCTGCCAGATGGCGCGCTGGTCATTGTTTCGGGTGCGGCGGACGTTCCGCTCGGAAGTGCGGAGACCGACAGATCCGCCGATGCGGTGCTGGAAAAGGACATCGTTCTGTGGCTTCGCCGGGCGGTGCGTCCGGGCGTACGGCTGGTGACGATCTGTTCCGGCGCGCTGCTCGCAGCGCGTGCGGGATTGCTGGACGGCTATTCCTGCACTACCCATCATCTGACAATTGATGAACTTGAACGACTGGCCCCCGCAGCGCGTGTTCATGAAAACAGACTCTTCGTCGAGGATGGCGAGCGGCTGACGAGTGCGGGCATCACCGCAGGCATCGACCTGATGCTGCACATTGTTGCCGGGCTGACCGATCATGCCACGGCGCTGGCGGTCGCACGCTATCTGGTCGTCTATCTGCGTCGCAGCGGCAATGATCCGCAGCTATCGCCCTGGCTTGAAGGGCGAAATCACCTGAATCCCGTCGTGCATCGCGCACAGGATGCCATCGCGCATGATCCGGCAGCCGAATGGTCGGTGGAAAGACTGGCAAATATCGGCGGGGCCAGCCCGCGCAATTTTTCGCGGCTTTTCAACGAATATGCCGGAATGACGGTGACGGATTATGTCAACCGGCTCAAGATCAGCCTCGCGCGCGAGATGCTCATGAATTCGGAACTGGATATTGAAAATGTTGCGACAAAGGCCGGTTTTGCTTCTGCACGCCAGTTTCGTCGAGTCTGGCAGCGCATCTACAAGGAGCCGCCGAGCCGGATTCGCATTGCGGTCTGATTATTCGCCCGCTGTGAAAATAGTGCATATAAGCTTATATTTATTGATTTGCTACGATGCTAGTAAATATGTCAGGTATATTTTTAATTCACCTTTATGTATTGACAAAATGTAATGATTAAGGAGATTTCAATGGCAACTTATAGTATATTTAATTCAGAGCTTGAGCTTTATCTTCGATGTGATTACAATCCGTCCAATACTGCGTCTCCTGTTTATGGAGATGATTTGCCTTCATATGTATGGAATCTGGATGTATCTGAAATTGAACCAAATATTGAAAGCAGGATTCGCGTATCAGTATCTGGTGGTGACGGATATCTAAGCCGTGAGGGGAAGACTAATTTCGTTGACGCCAGGCCTTTGGGAACTAAGGATCCTCTAGTATTTACTTTTACGCCTACCGGGGTAAGGGATGGAGAGTACTACATCGGTGTTGCAGGTACATCTCTATACCTGATTATGGAGTCGGTATCTATCAACCCCACTGCGCTTGGTCCTACTGCTCAGGCTTGGGTGTTCAAGGCGAATGATTAAATGATGTAATAGCTCGAGCACCAATCTGATCGAAAATCAGATTGGTGCCTTATTCCTCCATTCTGACATATGGGACGAGTTGTACTCGAATTATGGACACCAAATGTGTCTTCGAGGTTCGATTTCGGCGCTGCGCGCCAGTTTCGTCGGGTCTGGCAGCGCATCTACAAGGAGCCGCCGAGCCGGATTCGCATTGCGGTCTGATTATTCGCCCGCTGTGAAAAAGCGCCAGCTGCCGTCAGGCCCAATGCCGATACTGTAGAAAATATAGCCGCCTGCCTTCTTCATATCCTCGAAATCACCGGCGGTGACGATCTCGAAAAGCTCCACGATCTGCGGCGGTGTCAGCTTGTCGAGAGGCATGGCGTAGAAATAGGGCCAGACATAGACCTCGTCCTCCTTGCCTGCATTCAGATGGACGTAGCCCGTGTCCAGAAGATCGACGATGATTGCGAGAACTTCGCGGCCTGCTTCATCGCCCGAGAGCGATTTGAGGAAATCGATAACATCTTCCTCGTGGTCTTCCAGCGAGAGCTGTGTCGCCTTGTCCTCGACGCCGAGAAGCGGACGTAATTGCTCGATGTCGCCGGAACGGGCGGCTTGCAACATGCGCTCACGCATCTGCTTCACAGGTTCCGGAAGCTTGTCGAAATCCCGGTGGATTTCCGGCATAGGCTTGGAGGCAGCCGAGGCAGGCGCGCTGTCCGGCGATATTCTCGGCAGTGCGCGGGGAAGCGCGCCGGGCAGGGGAATGGGGGAAGGGTTGTCACCTTCATCCGCCACAATGCGGGCGCCGGGGCGTTGCAGGAAATCCAACTGATCCGCCAGCGCGAGATCGAACGAATTTGCCGCTGCAGCGGGCAAGGCAATGCCGCAGGCAAGGAATATCCCTGCCAGTAAATTTCGAGGCGAGGCGGAGTTCCGGATCGGGAAAAACATCTGGCGCTGGAAGGGGGACGCCGGGAGGGAACTGCTGCGCCGGTCTGGTCCCGCGACCGGCGTTTTTTCTGCTCTTACTGAAGAATGCGCTGCGGCAGGAAGGTTCCTGCTACAATCTGCTCACGCATCTTTTCGATCAGCTCCAGCGCGCAGTCGTCGCCTGCCTCACGGATCAGTTCGGTAAGCGCGGTCGTGAAGGCTGCTTCGGCAAGGATTTCCGGTTCGATACCTTCAGAGATACCGTCAGCCCAGGCCTCATTATGATATTCGATTGCAACGAGCTTCTTCTCGCGCGCAATCATTTCGTCCAGATCGACCGGTGCATGTTCCATAGATTTCATCCTGGCTTTCGCCTTTCTGTCGCACTGGCGATGTCTCACCGTTTTGCGGGAGCTCAACCGCCTGGCAACCTGACTGCCTTCTTAAGACAGTGTTAACAGATTATCACGGATTTGAACGAACTAATCCTGTCAATCCGCACAAGAGTGAATGATTGGTTAATTTCCATAGCGTGAGATGATCTCGTTCGACAAGTCCCCGCCTTCCTTCATGTAGCGATCTATCGCCGCAAGCGCCGAGGGGGTGCAGCGGGTATAATTGTCGCTGAACACGCGATAGCCGTGGTTGAAGCTTGAAATGAGCCGCACCCGTTCGGCTTCGGAGGGCTTTTCCGCCGTCACGATTGCATCCATCCGATCGCGCCATTCGCTGCCAGCCTCGCCGCACAGATTGCGCAGATAGTGAAGCGAGCCGAGAATTTCGGCGAGCCGCAACATCTTCCCTTCATAGGGCGCGTCCTGAGCGAAAGCCGGAAGTGCCGCCCCGACCCACAAAGCGATCGAGAGGCAGACAGCCGGTCGAAAAAACGAAATGCCTTTCAATCGAAACCTCTCACCTGAAAATGAGCTATTGCCACAAATAGGGGCCACTTCAAGGCAGATTGCTAAACAGGATTAATATAGGAATGCTCGTCCTCGGTCTCTGCCACCGACCGGGCGACATCAAGGGTGCTGTCCGTCACTTTCGCGGACGCCATTTCCTCTATGGTCAGCCAGTGAATGGATGCGGCGTCGTCCCCGGCCATTTCCCGACCTGAAAATTCCATAGCCCGGAAGACAGACAGGAAATAGCTCTTGTCATAGGCCTTGCCTTCAAGCGCCAGGTCCACGGTTATGACGTGCGACAGGGCCTTTGCATCGAGCGCTGTTTCTTCCTTGAGTTCACGAATTGCCGCTTGTTGCGGCGTTTCGCCCGGTTCGATGCTGCCGCCCGGAAAGGCGAGCCAGCCCTTCCACGGCTCTTTCCCGCGCTCGACTAGAAGAAACCGCCTTTCGCGTCTGCAGATCAGCGAAACACCATGAACCTTTGCAGGTATCGGAAATACGGGAACTGTTTTCATGATGCTCAAGCTACACCATTTGGCAATGGAAAAGCACCCCTTGACCGCTCACCAAAAAGCTTGAACATGCTGGCGTATTGAATTTGACGTTGTTGCAAACGTCAAATTCAAAAAATCCACCAGATTGATAAACTTACCAGTGGTCTTTTAGATTCCGACATTTGCTCGGCACTGGTAACAATAGGAAGCAAATGTCGGAATCAGACCACTAGCCATGTGTGGACGTTTTTCATTGACTGCAAGCCGGGAAGAGCTGGAAGCCTTCGCGGCCGCGTTGATCGCGGAGGATTTTCCTCCACGGTATAATATCGCGCCGACGCAGCCTATTCTAACCATTATCGGCGGCGAAACGCCGCCGCCGGGGAGCAACAGGCCGGATCGCGTCGGATTGCTGGTGCGTTGGGGATTTGTGCCGTCATGGGTTAAGGACCCGAACGACTGGCCGCTGATGTTCAACATCCGCTCCGAAACGGCTGCGGAGAAGAATTCGTTTCGCGCTGCTCTCAATCATCGACGCGCCCTGATCCCGGCATCGGGCTTCTATGAATGGCGTCGCGAGGGGAAGAACAAGGCTCAGGCTTACTGGGTACGCCCGCGAAAGGGCGGCATTGTCGCTTTCGGGGGCTTGATCGAGACATGGAGCAGCGCCGACGGCTCGCAGATCGATACCGGGGGCATACTGACGACGAGCGCCAACGGCCGGTTGCGACCCATCCATGAAAGGATGCCGGTCGTCGTGCAGCCGGAAGATTTCGCCCGCTGGCTGGACTGCAAGCGTTTTCTGCCGCGGGAAGTGGCGGATATAATGCGCCCGGCTCAGGATGATTTCTTCGAGGCGATTCCCGTGTCGGACAAGGTCAACAAGGTAGCCAACACGACGCCCGATTTGCAGGATCGTGTGGAGGAGCAGCTATCTTCGGAGCGTGCAGTAGCGAAGCGAAAGAGCAAGCCCGAATCCGATGACGGCAATGACGGGCAGCTTTCGATGTTCTGACAGCATTCGCCAGTCTTCCTGGACTGGCGCTGTTTGTAACGCTTTCACCGACTCCGGGTGCTGAACCAGATAAGCTTTCTCAGCCGGGCTTCTTGACGGCGAGAATGGAGCGCCGACGATTGTCGTTACGACCGTCGCTGCTGCGCCGCGTTGCGTTCAGCAATGCTGCAACAAGCACGGCAGGCCCGATCTCGCGGTATTTATCAACCAGTCGGTCTTGGCGGGGTTGCAGTTCACTCTTAGACATTGGTCCTTCCTTTCGATAATGCCTGTTCACCATTTTGTGATTGATTGAGACCGAATGAAGGCTGTTTGGAGCCGGTTTTGGGGTATTCTGGGTGATGCAGTGGAGGGTGTATACGTGTTGCAAAATTGCAACATTTGCGGCCATCTGGCCAAACTATCAGGCACGTAGCGAAAGTTCTTGACGGAAGCACCCCTGCTGAGGATAAGTGCTGGCATGAAAACGCCGACCACGATCATTTGTATTTGTGCGATTATTATTGGCTAGCAGCTTGCTGGCCCGGCCGTTTTCGTCTCCCTTCATAAAAATTGGATGATAACGCCCCGGCTAGTTGGCTGCAGTCAGTCGCGCACTGATTTCACAGGTCTTTTTGGGGAATATTTACAATGGCTTATGCGCCGCAACTGCGTCTGTACAACACGCTGACCCGCACCAAGGAGGAATTTTCTCCCCTCGATGCCGACAATGTGCGCATGTATGTCTGCGGCCCCACGGTTTATGATTTCGCGCATATAGGCAATGCCCGTCCGGTGATCGTTTTCGACGTGTTGTTCCGCCTGCTGCGTCATATCTATGGCGCGGATCACGTTACCTATGCGCGCAACATTACGGACGTCGATGACAAGATCAACGCCCGCGCCGCGCGCGATTATCCTGATCTGCCGTTCAATGAAGCCATTCGCCGGGTGACGGAAAGCACCAACGCGCAGTTTCAGGCAGACGTGACGGCGCTTGGCAATCTGGCACCGAGCGTTCAGCCGCGCGCGACCGAGCATATGGACGAAATGCGCGCCATGATCGATCGTCTGGTGAAGCTTGGTGTGGCCTATGTGGCCGAGGATCACGTCCTCTTCTCGCCGTCCGCCATGAACGAGCGGAAGGGACCGCGCTACGGCGCGCTTGCCCGCCGTTCGCTGGATGAGATGCTCGCTGGCGCCCGCGTGGACGTTGCCTCCTACAAGCGGGACGAAATGGATTTCGTCCTGTGGAAGCCCTCGAAGGAGGGCGAGCCGGGCTGGCCGTCCCCCGCAGGGATCACGGTGTTGGGCCGTCCGGGCTGGCATATCGAATGCTCGGCAATGTCGATGGCCAAACTGCTTGAGCCGTTCGGCGGTGGCCTGAAATGCGACGATCCGCTGAAGAACCAGTTCGACATTCATGGCGGCGGCATCGATCTCGTTTTTCCACATCACGAGAATGAAATCGCGCAATCATGCTGCGCATTCGGCACCGAGCGGATGGCGAGCATCTGGATGCATAACGGCTTCCTGCAGGTCGAAGGGCAGAAGATGTCGAAATCGCTCGGTAATTTCATCACCATTCGCGATGTGCTGAATGAGGGCCTGCCGCAACTGGGCGTCTGGGACGACGCCAATGTGCGTGATCGCTGGGTTGGTCTGGCGGCGCGCCTGTCGATGTTGCAGACGCATTATCGCGAGCCGATCAACTGGACGGCGCAGCGTCTGGCGGAATCCGCCGAGGAGCTGCATCGCTGGTATGGCCTGCTGCGCGACAGGAATTTCACGGTGCCGGAAACGCTGACCGCAGTCGGCGAGGTGGTGGAGGCCCTGTCCGACGATCTCAACAGCTGGACAGCGATCACGGCATTGCGCAAGGCTTTCAAGGCGCGCGATGTTGCCGGGTTGGGCGAGGGCATGGCGCTGCTGGGCCTGTTCGATCCGCATTTCGTAACGGCTGAAGATATTCCGGTTTTCGCGAAGGCCGAAGTGGACAGCGAAGCTGTCGAAGCCCGGATTGCGGAGCGTCTGCGCTTTATCAGTGAGAAGAACTGGGCCGAGGCTGATCGTATTCGCGATGAACTGCTTGGCGAAGGTATCCAGCTCAAGGATGGCAAGGACCCGGAAACGGGCGAGCGCATCACGACATGGGATGTGGTAGGTTAGCCAAAGACTGGATCAAGGGGAGGACGACATGACGCTAGATAATAAACCGATCTATACCGGCGGCTGCCAATGCGGTGCGGTGCGCTTTCGCGTCGACGGCGCGCTGGGGTCCGCATCGATCTGTCATTGCCGCATGTGCCAGAAGGCGTTCGGCAATTTCTATGCGCCGCTGGTGTCGGTGAGAGAGGCGAAACTGGAATGGACCCGCAACGAGCCGAAGCGCTTCCGTTCGTCCAATCACGTGCAGCGTGGCTTCTGCCCTGAATGCGGCACGCCGCTTACCTATGAAGCGCCCGACGGGGTCGCTCTTGCCATCGGCGCTTTCGATGCGCCGGAGGAAATCGAGCCCACCATTCAATGGGGGATCGAAAAGCAACTGTCCTATGTGCCGAAGCTCGCAAATCTTCCCGGCTATCCAACGGAACGCGATCCGGAGAGCATCGAATATGTAAGAACGTTGGTTTCCTACCAGCATCCTGATTACGACACTGAAAGCTGGCCGCAACAGCAAGGTTGACCGAACCGCATACCCACCGACAGGCAGGCAAGAATGGCACGCGAGCGCATCTACATCTACGACACCACGCTAAGGGATGGGCAGCAGACACCCGGCATCGACTTCTCTGTGGAGGACAAGAAGTCGATTGTCGTGCTGCTGGAAGAACTGGGCGTCGACTATGTGGAAGGCGGATATCCGGGTGCCAACCCGACCGATACGGCGTTTTTCAAGCGCCGCCAGACTGCTCGCGCCAAATTCGCCGCCTTCGGCATGACGAAGCGTGCAGGCGTTTCGGCGTCCAATGATCCCGGCCTTTCCAGCCTGTTGCAAGCCTCTGCCGACGCGGTTTGCTTTGTTGCCAAAAGCTGGGACTATCATGTCCGGCTCGCGCTGGGCTGCACCAATGAGGAAAACCTGGAGTCGATCACGGCCTCGGTCACTGCTGCCCGCATGGCAGGGCGGGAAGCACTGGTCGATTGCGAGCATTTCTTCGATGGATATAAGGCCAATCCCGAATATGCGCTTGCCTGTGCCAAGGCGGCCTATTCCGCGGGTGCGCGCTGGGTCGTTCTTTGCGACACGAATGGCGGCACACAGCCGTCCGAAGTTGCCGAAATCATCGCTGCCGTTACGGCTGTGGTTCCGGGCGAAAGCCTTGGCATCCACGCCCATAACGACACGGAACAGGCGGTTGCGGTTTCGCTTGCGGCGATTGATGCAGGCGTGCGTCACGTGCAAGGGACGCTCAACGGTATCGGCGAGCGCTGCGGCAATGCCAATCTCATTTCTCTGATCCCGACCCTTGCGCTGAAACCCTATTGGTCTGAGCGTTTTGAACTGGGGATCAAGCCAGCCGCGCTGAAAGGCATCACGCGCATTTCACGCGCCTTCGACGACATCCTGAATCGTGCACCGGCGGAGCAGGCACCCTATACCGGCACCTCCGCTTTCGCGACCAAGGCCGGAATTCATGCCTCCGCGCTGCTCAAGGAGCCGCAGACCTACGAGCATGTGCCGCCTGAATCGGTTGGCAATGACCGGCGTGTCATGGTTTCGGATCAGGGTGGAAAGTCCAATTTCATCGCCGAACTGGAGCGCCGGGGCATTCGCGTCGCGAAAGACGATGTGCGCCTCGATACGCTGATTGCGCTGGTCAAGGAGCGCGAGGCGGAGGGTTATGCCTATGAGGGCGCGGATGCGAGTTTCGAGCTTCTGGCGCGCAACATGCTGACGCCGCAGCCGGAATTCTTCAAGGTCGAATCCTTCCGCTGTCTCGTCGAGCGGCGCTTCGATGCCAATGGCATGCTGAAGACTGTTTCGGAAGCCGTGGTCAAGGTGGAGGTCGATGGCGAGGTTCGCATGTCGGTGGCTGAAGGACACGGCCCCGTCAACGCGCTCGATATCGCACTGCGCAAGGATCTGGGGCGCTTTCAGGCCGAGATTGAGGATCTTGAACTGGTCGATTTCAAGGTGCGTATCCTCAATGGAGGAACGGCTGCTATCACGCGCGTCCTGATCGAGTCCGGCGACGCGACCGGCGCCCGCTGGCGCACAGTCGGCGTGTCGGACAATATCATCGATGCGTCGTTCCAGGCGCTGATGGATTCGGTCAATTACAAGCTGATGAAAAACCGCTCGATGGCCGGGCAGGCCGCTGCCGAGTAAACTCGTCTGTTCACGACGATTGATGCTTGGATCAGTTTAATTGAATGGATTTTATGGATTGTTGAGCGCATAGCGGTTCCATGTTGATCCGTCTGCCAATTGCAATGGGCGGACCGTTTTCGCCCGAGGAGAGAGGCATGTCTGATCAGACCATCACCGATACGCGCCTTTCCGATGGGGCACGCGGATTTCTGATGGCTCTTGGAGCCTATGGGCTCTGGGGTGCCTTGCCATTCTATCTCAAGGCGCTATCCCACATTCCGGCAATGGAGGTCGTGTCGCACCGTGTGATCTGGTCGGTGCCGGTCGCGCTCCTTCTGCTGGTTGCCCTCGGGCAGTTCCGGGACATTCTCAATGCGGTGCGCCAGCCGCGCATGCTGGCCATGGCGGCTTTGACAGCTGCACTTATCACCTCCAACTGGTCGATCTATGTCTGGGCTGTTGCGCACGATCAGGTGATGGGTGCGGCGCTTGGCTATTACATCAATCCACTGTTCAATGTCGTTCTGGGCGGGCTGTTTCTTGGTGAACGTCTGACGAAGGTCCAGTATATTGCCGTTGGATTTGCGTTTGCGGCAGTGCTTTTGCTGACTATCAATGCCGGCGGCCTGCCTTGGGTATCTCTGGCCTTGCCGATCACATTTGGTCTTTACGGATTCTTCCGTAAATCACTGCCTATGGCGCCGTTGCAGGGGTTCACGCTCGAAGTGCTGATTCTGTGCATTCCGGCGCTCGGCTATGTGCTGTGGCTGGCGGCAAACGGTCAGGACCATTTCTCGACCGGACCTGCCTTTAATGTGACGATGCTGCTTCTGGCCGGGCCATTCACGGCCATCCCGCTGATCCTCTATGCGGGCGGCGCGAAACTGCTTCGCTATACGACCATCGGTCTCATGCAATATATGACGCCGACGATGCTGTTCTTCTTCGCCATCTTCATTTTCCATGAGCCGTTTTCGGCCGCGCAGCTCGGTGCCTTCGCGCTGATCTGGGCGGGGCTTGCGCTCTATACGTGGTCGATGCTGATCGAACATCGCCGGGGGCGTGCGAAGGCCTGATCGCAACGGTTTTCTGAAATGGGTTCGCTTACCGTGGATATCTCCGCGGCGAGCCTTATTTTAGCCGCTGTCTTTATCGCTTATCCGTCGATAATCCAGCGGTAGAGAACTGTTAAAATGGCCTTCGGATCAGCTTCAGCAAGCGAAACAAGGGCTGCTGCAACGGCGGAGCGGGAGCTTGCGGCCTTTGGCGCCGCCCTGAAGGGGGAGCCGCTTTCCTCCCACAGCTTGAAACCATTCGGGCAGGTCCGGTTTTCCTTGCATACCCACCTGCGGTTCTGTCTGGCGCTGGCAGCCGCAACGGTCATTGCCGGAGGCGGACTTCTGTTTACGACCGGGCGGCTTGTGCGCCATGGTCACGCCGCACAACCTGTCTTGGTGAACCCAACGACCCTGACCCAACATCACGCTGCACTGAAAGAGGCGCGACTGCTGCCAGCAGTAAATGCCGATCCGGCCAGCCGCATATCGCGGCGTATCGATATCGCCGAAGGCGTCGAGGATGGTGACGCGCGTCTCTACACCTATCAGCATGTGGTTCTCGACCTCAAAGGTTCCAACCGATCTCAGATTGATGACACATTGCGCGGAGGGAACTCCGAACGGAAACCCATGCCGAAACGACCCGAGCAAGAACTGGAGCGAGGCGTGCCGATCAATGTCAGCCTCGCCAAACCGGCGGTTGGTGCGGGGGCAAAAGTGCATGAAATTGTCGTTGCGCCACAGTCTCGCGAACGATTGGGCGCGTTGTTGCAGGCGGCCGGTATCGCTGTCGAGGACAGCACGCGCCTGGAAGAAGCCCTGGCACGCACCGAACTGGTGCCGGGCGATAATCTTGAGCTGCTGGTCGACAAGTCCAGGCAGCAGGCCGATGGAGAGCAGCATATCGCGCTTGCGCGCTTCGTGCATGGCGATATCGATAAGGCAATTTATGGACGAGCTGACGACGGCGTTTTTCGGGCCACCGGCAACGAACGCCTCTTTGCCCGCTTGTCACGCGATGCGATGCTGACGGCTTATCGCCCGCAAAAGGCACCGGACAGCAGCGGCCCCATTCCGTTTCGGCTGGAGCAGGCGGGCGCACCGGGCGCCATCGTCAGCGAGGTCGAGAAGCTGGCTTCGCAGAACGGCATTTCGCTGAATGGCGCCAGAAAGCCGGACATGATCGACCTTCTGTTCCGCAGGAGCGCCGAGACAGAACCGGAACTGGTTTTCGTCGAGTTCACGACAGACGGGAAAAGCCGTCGCCTGTACCGACATGAAGGCGATGGCGGTGCCGGATATTTTAATGAAGATGGCTCGTCCATGACGAAATATCTCATGCCGAAGCCGCTGCCCAATGGCCGTCTCAACGATGGTTTCGGCTGGCGCGTTCATCCCGTTCTGCATGTGCGCAAACATCACAATGGCGTCGACTATGACGCGCCGACCGGCTCGCCCATCGTTGCGGCAGGCGATGGCGTGGTGGAACTGATCTCGTATCAAAAAGGATATGGCAAATATGTCCGTATCCGCCATCAGGGCGGCTATAGCACGACCTATGCGCATCTTTCATCGGCCAGAAAGGGCTTGAGGGTCGGCGAAAAGGTCAAGCAGGGAGAGGTAATCGCCTATGTCGGCTCGACCGGCTACTCGACCGGCCCGCATCTCTATTACGAGCTCAAGGTCGGCGATCAGTATGTCGACCCGCTGACAGCGCGTCTCAACGCTGGTGAAAAGCTGACCGGCTCATCCCTGAACAGCTTCCGCGAGGAAATCGACCATGTGGGGCAGATCGTCAACGAAATGAAGCTGCCCGTCATGCCTGCTGTGCCCGAAACCACAAAGTCAGCGTCGGGTAAAAGCAGCCGTCACCACTGATTACTTTATCGGTCGATAGGCATTCGCCAGCGCGACAAATTCCTCGACGCTGAGCGTTTCGGCGCGGCGTGTTCCGTCTATACCTGTCTTTTCGAGAAGCTCGGCTCCGCCAACCGGTTTCAGGCTCTGGCGCAGCATTTTGCGGCGCTGTCCGAAAGCAGCTTGCGTGATCTGGCCGAGAGCCTGCGCGTCGCAGGGCAGCGGATCTTCCCGCGGGATGATATGCACGACCGACGACATGACCTTCGGCGGCGGCGTGAACGCCTGCGGCGGCACGTCGAAGCTGATCTTGGAAACGGTTCGCCATCCGGCAAGCACACCCAGACGCCCATAGTGGTCGCTGTCGGGCGCCGCGACGATGCGTTCGGCAACCTCGCGCTGGAACATCAGCGTCATGGACGAATAGAAGGGCGGCCATGGCTCGACCAACAGCCAGTTGAGCAGAAGCTGCGTGCCGACATTGTAAGGCAGATTGGCAACGATGCGCGGCTTCGGCCCGTCTGGAAACAGGGCCGCAAAATCCTGCTCCAGCGCGTCGCCGGAGATAATGCGCAGACGCCCCGGATAATGCGCCTCGATTTCGGCCAGCGCATCCAGGCATCGTTCATCGCGCTCGATTGCCGTGACATAAGCGCCTTGCGCAAGAAGCGCGCGGGTCAGGCCGCCGGGGCCGGGACCGACTTCGATAACGGGCTGGTCTTGCAGATTGCCTGCCTGGCGCGCAATTTTCGAGGTCAGATTGAGATCGAAGAGAAAATTCTGGCCGAGCGATTTCTTCGGCATCAGGTCATGCCGTTCGATCACTTCACGCAAGGGAGGAAGATTATCTATGCTCATGCTCAACCGTTCGCCGCGTTTTCTGCCAATTGCTGCGCCAGACGAATAGCGGCCACGAGGCTGTCCGGACGGGCGATACCCTTGCCTGCAATATCGAAAGCGGTGCCGTGGTCGGGCGATGTGCGAATGAAGGGAAGGCCCAGCGTCACATTCACCGTTTCGTCAAAGGCCAGCGCTTTGGCGGGGATGAGCGCCTGATCGTGATACATGCAGATCGCGGCATCATAGGTTGCGCGGGCAGGCGCGTGAAACATGGTATCGGCAGGCAGGGGGCCGCGAGCGTCTATCCCTTCGTGGCGCAACGCCTCGATTGCAGGAAGGATGATGGCGTCGTCCTCCTTGCCCATGGTCCCGCCTTCGCCAGCATGCGGGTTAAGCCCGGATATGGCCAGTCGCGGGGAAGGAATGCCGAAGCGCACCTTCAGTTCGGCGGCGGTGATCCGCGAAATTTCGATGATATCCGCCGTGTTCAGCCGCACGGGAACTTCGGAAAGCGGAATGTGAATAGTGACTGGAACAGCGCGAAGCTGCGGCCCTGCCAGCATCATGACTGGCGTTACCGGCTTACCCGTGTGCTTGCCTGCAAGTTCTGCCAGAAATTCCGTATGGCCGGGATGCTGGAATCCTGCTTCGTAAAGCGGTTTCTTCGAAATCGGGCAGGTGACGACTGCCGCTGCCTCACCCTTCAGGGTAAGTTCAACCGCCCGCTCAATAGCTTCGATAATGCCCGCAGCGTTTTCCGGCAGAGGCTTGCCAACACACTCAGTCAGCTTGTTCTCAAGCGGGAGCACCGGCAATGCGTGAGCAAATACACGGCTTGCGGCGGAAACGGCGGTGATGTCCTCAATCTCGATTTGAAGTCCGAGATGTCGCGCACGCGCGTCCAGTTGCAGCGGATCTGCCAGCAAGGCAAACGGCGGTAACGAAAGCTCGTTGCGCCGCAACCATGCCGCAAGCGCAACATCGGGGCCTATGCCGGATGGATCGCCAATGCTGAGGGCGAGAGGAGGAACAGGTGCTGCCGACATCGCGTCAATATTCCATGGAGACAGATGAAACCGTCAGGGTTTTGCGTTGGAAAATGAGACAAAACAAGCAGTTAGAGCGTTTCCGACGTTTCCATTCAAACTGGAAATGCTCTAGCGATTGATGATTTTCGCCTTCTCGCGCAGTTCGCCCAGATATTTCTCGCTGAGCTGTTCCGCCTTCTTTTCCTGTCCCTCAGGAGAATCCGCGCCTTCCATGGAGAAAACGAGCTGGGCAACGCGGTCATCCGATACCTGCTTGGTTGAGCAGACAGCCAGGAACTCTACGCCCTTTTCGGTTTCCTGCGGCGGGGTGGTGCCGCCAACCGATGTGGACTTGATCGCTTTCGACCATTCGTTCGGCAATTGCTGCTCGATGATGCGGCCAAGATCGCGAACGGTCACGTCAAGAATGCCCTTGGCCTGCTGACGGGTCGCATCGCAGCTCTGGAAGCGCGAGCGGAGCGCGTTTGCCTCCTGCTTGCGCTTGGCAAGCAGGGCGGGGGAGCGCTTGGAAGCGGGTACCACGAAAATGACCTGCTGGAGGCGGTATTCGGTTGCGACGGGCTTCTTGCCGCCTTCCTTCAGCATGCGCTGGACCGCATCCTGCTCGCTGACCATGCCGGTCGCACGGAAGCGGGCGCTGACAAGACGACCCCAGCCCATCTGGACCATGATGTACTTCTTGAAGTGATCCGGCGTGACGCCCGACTGGTTCATCAACTGGTTCAGTTGCGCCAGGCTCATCTTGTTGCGGCTGGCAAACCCGGCATAAGCCTCGTCTACCTGCTGATCCGAAATGTTGATGCCGCGCGATTTCATTTCGATGCGCTTCAACATTTCGTCAGTCAGTTCCTGTTTGGCAACTTGACTGAGATTGCCGCCCTTGCGCTGCAATTTCAGGAAGGCCATACGGTGCTGAATGTCACTATTGGTGATGGCGTTGCCGGAAACGATGACCTTGACCTCAGAACCCGCACCTGCAGCGAATGCCGGAACTGCAACCGTCCCCAGCGTGGTCAGGCAGATTGCGGCGCTCAGCATGGAGGCGAAAAGAGGTCTTGCAATCATCATCTTTCTTTCCCGATTCCTTCCGGTTAGCCAACGACAATTCTCACCGGACATATCCCCGGCATGGTCATTGCCGCCATTCAGCCGAGCAACAATCATATCAGCGGCTCATCATAAGCTGCCTGTATAAATGAGCCAGTGCGGCGAAACAATGACCCAAAAGCTATTTTACGAAGCTTGTATCGTCTGAATACTGCAAAAAGGAAGCCAGATTAAGCTCTGAAGTGTAAATTTCTGTATCGAATGAAATGAAAAGACCGGAAGCATTTCCAACGCTTCCGGTCTCTTAAGTTTAGAATGTCTGGCTGCCACTGCCTATATCACCCAGTGTGCGCAGCGAAATGTTGAAGCCGACGCCATGGGATGCTTTATCATCGCCCGGGTTACGGGTCTGGATATAATTCATGGAGTAGGTGAAGCACTCGTCATCATAGGCGAGGCCTGACGATGCGCGGACCAGTGTTTCGGAAACCAGATCATAGGTGCCCGAACCGAAAACGCGCCAGTTCGTGTTGATACGCGCTGTGGCCGAACCGGTGATTTCCTGACGAAGGTCGTTATATCCGTAAGCTGGCTGAGGCGCGATATAGGCATATTGCGCCGAAACCGTCAGCTTCTGCCAGCTCTGCTGGGCTTCAAGTTCGCCGCGACGAACCGAGAAGCTATCCTTGTCGAAGCGTCCGCGAGCAGCGAGGGCAAGACCCGTCGAGTTGGATGTGCCGATCATGGCCACATAGTCGGAGCGTGCATCCTGCAGGCCGGAATCTGCGCCGACATTCAGGAAATCGCTCGTGCCGTACGAGTTCACGCCGCCCAGCTGGAAGGACTGGCCGCCAAGGGCGTAAAGAGCCCAGTCGCTATTGTCGAAGTTGCCCGAATAGCGCAGGCCGAGATTGGCGCGTGTGCCACCTTCAACACGGTCATAACCGGAGAACTTGTCACGCGAGAACAGGTTGGTCGCGTCGAAGACGAAGCTCTGTGCGTCCTCATTCGGCAATTCGCCTGCATAGCGTTCGTTATTGCGAATATAAAGCTGCGCAATCGGCTCGATAATATGGGTCGAGCTGGTGCTCGAGAACAGGATCGGCCAGCGCAGTTCAAGCCCGGCGGTCGCCATGGCGCGAAACGCCTCCGAACGCACGAGCGCATCCGTATAACCGGCATCTGCCAGATTGAAGTTCGTATTGGCGCCAATCGCGTCGCCGCGCAACGCCAGCAACGGCGTGATGACCAAACCGGCAGGCGTGATGAATGTACGCTTCCATTCCGCTTCTGTGGTCAGGCGCGCATTGGTTCCATCGAAGCCCGGAACACGGGGATAACGAGGGCCGATAAGGTTGCCGTTAACATCCCTGACCGCAGGCGTATAATTCGCATTCTGGCGATAAAGAACCTGCAAATTGGTATTGAAGTTCAGCTCGCCGCCATAGACCGGATCAGGCACCGTGTACGAATAATCCAGGCTCGGGAGGACCCAAGGCTGCTTCGAGTGCATCTCATACGGGCTGTCCGCGAGGAGGGATTCCTGCACGTTGAAGCGATAGAAATTCAGGTCGAAATAGTTACGGTTATTGATACCCGTGAGGTAGATCTTCGAAACCTGCGTTCCGGCATTATAGCCGTCAATGCTATAGGTGCGGCTGAAATTCCGGTCGGTCTGTGCCATCACATCCCAACCGAAGCGCCAGCGCGAATTGAGCTCGAAATCGCCCTTCGAGGCGACCATGCCGCGATTGTCTTCGTAGCGGTCTACAGAAGCCGCATCGAATTTTTCCGGCTTCATCTGGTGAATGCCGGCAATGCGAAGATTGTAGGTGCCGTTTTCAAGACGATGACGCCATTCCGCTTCGGTGAGGAAGCCCTGCTTGGTATAGCCGGTCGTGGAAAGCGTCAGGTCGTAGTTCGGCGCGAGCGCCCAGAAATACGAATTCTTGATGCCGACGCCCAGTTCATCCTTGTAGGAAAAGCCCGGAAACAGGAAGCCGCTCTTGCGCTTCACCGTCGGGTCGGCCATTTCGAATGCCGGGAACCATGCAAGCGGCATGCCGAGGAACTCGAAGCGGCCACGCTCGAAACGAACGGTCTTGGTCGCGCTGTTCCAGATAATCTTGCGGGCCTTGATCTGCCAGAGAACGGGCTTGTCGGGGTTCTTGGCGCAGGGTTCGCAGGCCGTATAGACGCCATTGTTGAACGTCGTGATTTCGCCATTGCTGCGCTCGGCGCTTTCGGCGGCAAAACGGGTATTGTCCGTCGTCTCGACGCGCAGGCCGTTTACGAAGCCGTCGCGGAAACTGTCGGTAATATCCATATGGTCGGAGTAGATCTTGTTACCGTCGCGCTCGACGATCTCAACATTCCCCGTTGCGGTCATGCGCCGCGTCTGCTGGTTATAGGTCACCTTGTCGGCAACCAGATGATTGCCGTCATACTCGATGCGCACCTTGCCCTGTGCCGTGACGGTGTTCACATCGCGGTCATAGACGAGCTCGTCAGCTTGCAGAAGCATGCGTGCACTTGGATCGCTCTGGTAATTGGCACCGAGAGCGTCCTGAGCCGATGCGGGTGAGGGCAGGGCCGCGACAGAAATGAAAGGCAAAGCAAGGACGCACGCCAAGGCCGTCCCGCGCGCAAGGCGCGAGAGTGAATGGGGCAATACCATGCGGGCGTTACTCGAACCCACTAACCATCCTCCTTATGCAACAGAAAGGAGACACCAAAGAATGTCGCGATAATAACCGGAACCCAGGCAGCCACGAACGGCGGAACGAATCCCGCATTCCCGAATGCCTTCACCAGCACCGAAACGACATAAAGCATGAAGCCTGCAATAACGCCACCCAGAATCATCGCTCCCGACTGGCCAAATCGCACAAATTTCAGCGACACTGTTGCAGCAATGAGAGTCATCGCCATCAGCAATGCCGGCAAAGCCAGAAGTGACTGGTATTGCATGTCAAATGCGTTTGCGGAGTAGCCGAAGGAACGCGCGACCTCGATCTTGCGGCGCAACTGCGTGAAGGGGATCGTGTCCGGCGTCGCGAGCTTTTCTTCCACATATTCCGGGCGCAGCTGCGTCTCGATCTGGAAACTCGCCATCTTCTGGGGTTCTTGGCCGCGCGCGAATCGCGTCACATCGGTCAGCTGCCAGTGTCCGTCCTTTAGCTGCGCCGTGCGTGCGTCGTAGCGTTCCTTGATGTTCTTCTTTTCATCGAACTGAATGAATGTCGCGTCGGCAAGCGTCGCGCCCTGATCGAGAATGCTTTTTGCGCCGATGATGGTTTCGCCTTCATCGGTCTTCTGGCGCAGCCATGGATCGCGCAGGGCGGAAACATCGGTAATCTTGCCGGTCTTCCAGGTGGAAGCGATCTCATCGGCCTTTGCAAAGCCGTAAGCGGCGAACGGATTGAGGACGAAGATCGTGGCCAGCCCGAACAGGAAGGCGCCGAAGCAGGCGGGCAGAAGAAACTGCCAGGCCGACACGCCGACCGAGCGGGCGACGACCAGCTCGTATTTTCTGTTGAGCGAGATCAATGTCGCCATTGCCGAGAACAGGGCGACGAAGGGGATCATCTGCTGCATGATGAAGGGCACGCGCATGGCGGAAAGCCCAAGCGCTGCCCACACGGAATAATCCGGCAGGTTTGAAAGCTTGCTCGCATTCTCGGTGAAATCGAGAAGCAGCGACAAAGCAAAAATGCCGAGCAGAAAATAGAGCGTGATCTGCACGTAGCGGATGAAGAAATAGCGCCCAAGCGTCCAGCCGATCATGCCTTTCCTCCGGCATTTTTGCGCGAACGTCCGGTGATGCGGGCATAGAGTGCCGAGCCCTGGCGTCTCAAACTGTCGAAACCGTCAAGAATGCGGTCGTTCCATTTGTCGGGCAGGCCGATGCGTCGCCCGGTGGCGAGCGCAAAGCCCGTCACGAGGATGACGGCAAGCGGGACGAGGTACATCACGACGATATAGCCTGCATCCTTGTCGGCGCGGTCAGAGGCGAAATAGCCTGCCCAATAGACGAGAAGGGCGGTGCTGATCGCCGAGAAGGACGCGGACACACGCGCCTCGCGATGCGAACGGGAATCGCCTGCGAAGGCCAGCGCAATCATCGCAAACACAACCGGATAGAGCCATTGCGTCAGGCGCCGGTGCAATTCGGCCTTGTAGCGCAGCGGACGCGTCTGGAGGATGGGATCGTTCGGGTCCGGGTTCAGCAGATAGGAAAGCGGCCGGTCCTTCGCATAGATGACGAAATCATCGCCTGCCGAGGCAAACTGGCTGAGATCGAACGCATAGGAATTGAACTTGATGATCGAAACCGTGCCATCCGACACATCACGGCGCTGCACTTCGCCGTTCTGCATCAAAAGCATGTCGCCGCTCGGCGTCGAAGCGATCGCGCCATCGGCAGCATAATAGATGAGGTCGAGCGCCGGATCGCGGGAATCGGCAATGAAAAGCCCGCCGATGCTGCCATCGGCGCGCCGTTCCGCGACCTGGATATAGAGATTGTCCGCAAGTTTGCGGAAATTGCCTTCCTGAACGATGACATTCATGAGGTCGGCGCTGGCATTGGCGATCATCGCGCGCATGTTCATGCGCGCATAGGGATCGACATAATTAGCAACCAGAAACGAAACGATGGAAATAGCCGCAGCGAGAATCAGGATCGGGCGCATGACCGCGCTGCGCGGCGCGCCGGACGCATTGATGACGACCAGCTCGGAATCCTGGTTCATGGTGGAAAGCGTCTGCGTGATCGCAATAATCAGCGCAAACGGCATCACAAGCGGAATGGCCGAGGGTATCAAAAGCGAACTGAACTGAACGATGGTCTGGAATGTCTGGCCGCTGGTGGTCAGAAAATCGATGCGCTGGAGCACCTGCACGGTCCAGGTGATTCCGACCGCAGCGCCAAGCACTGCGAGGAACATGATCGCCACCCGGCGCAGGATGTACAACTCGATCAATCGCATAGGTGGAGTCTACATCCCGGTTCCGTTGATGAGCGCGCACCCGGAAAAGGCTGCCGCACTCGTGATAATCACTAAACTAATGACGCTTGGCTAAGATTGACCCAATAAACGCGGTTAACAGATTACTAAAACCACCGCGAAGATGCCAGCGCTGTCATTGTCCTTAATGGGTGATGAGCCGCTTCAAGGCAACCAGTTTTTGCTGCGAGCGGATGCGACGGGTTTGCAATTGTGTCTTGCACGGTTTTCCTCTGGCTAGGCTGTAGTGACGAATTAACTTACGGTTTGGCGCGAGGGTATTTTGTTGCTGAACAGGAGAAACGACCGCCGTGGAGTTGATCTCCACAAGGGAGTTTCGACACATTCAGAAGCAAAATACACCGCGTCCCTTCGGGATATGGCAAAAAAATCTCCATCTTGGCGTCGCAAAACCTCGATGGAGATACACTCCACCTTCGGTTTCGCTCCTAAAGCTGAAGATTTTTTGCTCATACCAAACCACAAGTTAATTCGTCACTACAGCCTAAAACTGGAACAATCTTGGTTCCACTCTTGCTGTTTCGCCATATTCGTCTCACATGAGAAGGGAAAAGTCGCGACACAATCGTGTCATTCCCAAATCGACACCAAGTTTGGAGTTGTCATGTCTAAACGTCCTTCGATCTCTTTCAGCGATTTTGCAGCACCGGAAAAAGGCGTATCCATCGTCCTCGTCGCCAAGGGCGGCGGCTTTGCCGACGAAGCGGCTCTGGCTGCTGGCGGTGCGGAAAAGATCAGGCGTATTGCCGAAATTTCTGGATTCACTGGCGCGTTGGGCAAGACGGCTGAAGCAATCGAAACGACTTCCGGCGGCGTTGAGAAGATCGTGCTGGTCGGCGTTGGCGAGCCCGGCAAGCTTGGCAATGATGACTGGTTGAAGATTGGCGGCGCCGCATTCGCCCGAATCGGCAAGGCTGAACGCGCAACCGTTACGCTCGCCTTGCCCGAGACCACCATCGCCGGAGATGAAGCAGCCGATCTCGCCTTGGGCATGATTCTGCGCTCCTACAAGTTTGAACGCTACAAGACGCGCAAGAACAATGAGGACAATGGCGATCCGAAACACGCGGCCAAGGTCAGCATCTGCGTTGCCGATCCGCATACGGCAAAGCGTGCCTTTGAAGTTGCCGAAGCAGTGGCGGACGGCGTTATCCAGGCGCGCAATCTCGTCAACGAGCCTGCGAATATTCTGGGACCCGTCGAGTTTGCGCAGGAAGCCGAAAAGCTCGAAAAGCTTGGTGTGAAGGTCGAGATTCTTGGCGAAAAGGAAATGAAGAAACTCGGCATGGGCGCGCTTCTGGGCGTGGCGCAGGGTTCCGTTCGTCCGCCGCGGCTGGTCGTCATGGAATGGCAGGGCGCGAAGAGCAAGGAAAAGCCGATTGCCTTCGTCGGCAAGGGCGTGGTGTTCGATACGGGCGGCATCTCCATCAAGCCTGCTGCTGGCATGGAAGATATGAAGGGCGACATGGGCGGCGCGGCAGCCGTCACCGGGTTGATGCGCGCGCTGGCCGGGCGCAAGGCGAAGGTCAATGCCATCGGCGTTATCGGTCTTGTGGAAAACATGCCCGACGGCAACGCCCAGCGTCCGGGCGATATCGTTACCTCCATGTCCGGGCAGACGATTGAAGTCATCAATACCGATGCTGAAGGCCGCCTCGTTCTGGCCGATGCGCTGCACTATACGAACGACCGTTTCAAGCCGCGCATCATCATCAATCTGGCCACGCTTACGGGCGCTGTCATGGTCGCGCTCGGCCAGTATCATGCCGGTCTCTTCTCCAATGACGACGAACTTGCGGACCAGCTCTACGACGCAGGCCAGTCGACCGGCGAAAAGCTGTGGCGCCTGCCGCTCGGCACCGAATACGACAAGATGATCGATTCGAAATTCGCCGATATGAAGAACAGCGCTGGCCGTTATGGCGGTTCCATCACGGCGGCGCAGTTCCTCAAGCGCTTTGTTGGCGAGACCCCTTGGGCGCATCTCGACATTGCCGGAACCGCCATGGGTTCGCCTGCCAACGAATATAGCCAGACCTGGTCTTCCGGCTATGGCGTCCGCCTGCTGGACCGCCTTGTCCGGGATCATTTCGAAAGCTAAAACAATAAGATGGGTGGAGAAGCGGAATCAGTTTCTCCACCCTTTCGCGAAACGGATAGTGCATGGCGGAAATTCTCTTCTACCATCTGACGGAATCCACACTCGATGAGGCCTTGCCGGGTCTGGTCGAGCGCTCGCTCGGGCGTGGCTGGCGTGTCGCGATCCAGACCGTCAGTGAAGAAAGACGCGATGCGCTCGACGGCTTGCTCTGGACCTTCTCCGACACCTCTTTCGTGGCGCATGGCACCGACAAGGAGCCTCACCCCGAACACCAGCCGGTCCTGCTGACCACGAGTGAAGCCAACCCGAATGGCGCGACGGTGCGCTTTCTCGTGGAAGGTGCGGGGCTGGAACAGGCGGATGCCTATGAGCGGCTTGTCGTCATGTTCGATGGACACGATCAGGAGCAGCTCGATATTGCCCGGGCGCAATGGAAGAGCTTCAAGGTGGAGAACCACGATTTGACCTATTGGCAGCAAACGCCGGATCGCCGCTGGGAGCGCAAGGCGTGATGCGGGCATTTTTCATTTTGATGATCGTTGCCGGTTTCGGCCTTGCTATCGGCTATCCCTGGTATATGCGCCATTTCACGGGCAGCGAGATTGGCCGCTGGACCATGCTGGAAAACCGGCAGAGCGGCTTCAAGATACAGGAAGTCAGGCTGTCGGCGGCTGATGGTCCGGTGCGCGTGTTCATCGATGCGACGCCCTTGCAGGGCTATGTCCCAGCCGAACGGCGTTCGGCGGTGACGCTCGCTGTCAGCCGCGACGGGATGCCTGTTCTTTCGCAGGGGCTTGATTTTGCCTCGACCAGCGGCTCCATCAATACGGACCGCCCGCAGGACGGCAGCGTTCTGCGCCAGAGCGCAGGCGATATCGATCCCGTCATTCCGGGGCTTTATGCATTTCGTCTGATACAGGGAAATACGGACGGGCTTCAGATTTCAAAAGCCGATCTCGTGTTGCGGCGCGGGGCGGAAACGCCCGATGAGGTTTATACGACCATCGGCTTGATCCTCGGCGCATTCGGTCTTTATGCCTTGATGCGCACGCGACTGCGTCCCCAGAGCTGATTGATAACGATGTTTGGCCGGATTTCCGATAGATTGCTGCTGTTGCTGCTTTCGGCTCTGGCCGCGCTTCTCGCGCTGATACCGCTCGAAAGGCTGGGGCTCTTCGGTTCCTCTTTCGAGGGGCAAAGCGGTTATGCCGTTCTTTATTTTGGATTTCCGGTTCTGACTGTCGTTTTCGCGATTTTGGCGGTGCGGTTGATGCCTCGTCCCTTGCCGGTCGCCATGCGCCTTATCGGCTGGGTTGTGCTTGCAATCGCGCTTTTCTTGATGGCCGCATAGGGTACGGATCTAGAGCACGTCTCCCGAAAGTGGGAACCGGTTTCGGGAGACATGCGTAAAAACAAACAGATAGAGCGGCTCCAACGACTCCGTTTTAACCGGAATCGCTCTAAGTGATGGCCGCTTTTAATCGGCCATTGCTTCTTCATATTCGGCCGACATTTCCAGCCATTTGTCCTCAGCATCCGCAAGGGCAGAGCGTGCATCGCTCATGTCCTTGTTGATACGGATCGCCTTTTGCGGTTCCTTCTCGTAAAGGGCCGGGTCTTCGAGTTGTGACGAGAAGACTTGAATCTGTTTCTGCAGCTTTTGAATCAAGGCCTCGGTTTCCTTGATCTTTTTTTGCAGCGGCGCCATGGCCTCGCGCTTCTGGGCAGCGAGTTTTCGCTGTTCGGCCTTGTTGATCTTGGCACTGTCGTCACGGTCGGAAGCCGGTTCCCCCTTGGCGTCGGCCAGAACGATCTGACGGTATTCGTCGAGATCGCCTTCAAAGGCCTTCACGCCGCCTTCGCGCACCAGCCAGAGGCGTTCCATCGTGGCTTCGATCAGGTGGCGGTCGTGAGCGATCAGGATCACCGCGCCGTTGAACGCGTTGAGCGCATGCACAAGCTCTTCACGGCTGTCGATATCGAGATGGTTGGTCGGTTCGTCGAGGATCAGCAGGTTCGGGCCGTGGAAGGTCGCAAGACCCATCAGGAGGCGCGCTTTTTCGCCGCCGGAAAGGTCTTTCGCCGGTGTCAGCATCTTTTCCGTCGAAAGGCCCATCTGTGCGACACGGGCGCGGACTTTTGCTTCAGGCTCTGTCGGCATCAGCTTGCGCACATGCTCGATGGCATTGTCTTCCGGTATGAGATCATCCAGCTGATGTTGCGCGAAGAAGGCAACCTTCAGATTGGGCGAAACCGTGAGCGTGCCTTTTTCGGGCGTCAGGCGGCCGGCAATCAGCTTGGCCAGCGTGGATTTGCCGTTGCCGTTCGAGCCGAGGAGGGCGATGCGGTCGTCATTGTCGATGCGCAGCGTCACATTGCGCAGCACCGGCTTGCCCGGCACGTAGCCGACATCGGCGTTGTCCAGCGCGATGATGGGGGAGGCGGCCTTCTTTTCCGCATCCGGGAAACGGAAAGGCTGCACATGGCTTTCGACATAAAGCTCAATGGGTTTAAGCTTTTGCAGCGCCTTCAGGCGCGACTGGGCCTGCCGCGCCTTGGTGGCCTTGGCGCGGAACCGCTCCACGAAGCTTTCCATATGCTTGCGGTGGGCTTCCTGCTTGGCATGGGCCTTTTGCTGCAATTCCAGCATCTCGTGCCGCTGGCGCTCGAACTGGTCGTAATTGCCGCGCCAGAAGCTGATCTTCTTCTGGTCGAGATGCATGATCGAGCTGGTGGCCGAGTTCAGGAGATCGCGGTCGTGGCTGATGATGATGACCGTGTGCGGATAACGCTTCACATAGTCGACCAGCCACAGCACGCCTTCAAGGTCGAGATAGTTGGTCGGTTCATCGAGCAGCAGCAGGTCCGGCTCGGCGAAGAGAACCGCAGCCAGTGCCACGCGCATGCGCCAGCCGCCAGAGAAAGCTGACGCTGGCTGGCGTTGCGCTTCCGCGCTGAAACCGAGGCCGGAGAGGATGGCGCCAGCGCGCGCTTCCGCTGAATGGGCGTCGATATCGGCAAGGCGCGTATGAATTTCGGCGATGCGATGCGGATCGGTCGCGGTGGCCGCTTCTTCAAGAAGTGCCGCGCGCTCCTTGTCCGCTTTCATGACGATTTCGATCAGCGCTTCGTCGGTGCCGGGCGCTTCCTGCGCGACCTGGCCGATACGGGTGTTTTTCGGCAATGAGATGTTGCCGGTTTCCGGCGCGAGATCGCCCGTAATCACGCGAAACAGCGTGGATTTGCCGGTGCCGTTGCGTCCCACGAAACCCGTCTTCGATCCCGCTGGCAGCGTCACGCTGGCGTGGTCGATCAGGAGGCGTCCGGCGATGCGTACGGAAATGTCGTCAAGGATAAGCATGATGAAAGCGCTTTTGCACGGCTTGAAGCGTTTCCGCAAGTATCAACATCAGTCAGGCGAAACGCCGTCCGCCTTCCGTTCGCAGGAAATGCATGAGATCGAGTGATGGCGCTTCCGTCCCCAGTCTTGTGAACGCGGTATGGATCTGTCCGCGATGATGCGTCTGATGATTGAACATATGGGCAAGCGACGGAGCCAGCCGCTGGCTTATCGTGCGCATTTCATTGAGCGCCGTGTAGCTGTAGCGACCGCCAAGCTTCTGGGTGTCGAGTTCGTCCGCATAGCGGCATATGCGCGCGTCTTCCGCCTGCCGCAGATCGCGCAGCATGATGAAATTGTCGGAAATGATTGCATCGAGCGTCTTCGGATGGTCGCCTTCGGTGGTGAACCGTTTCATCCAGATGCGGTCGGCAACCAGTATGTGATTGAGCGTGCGATGGATGGAGCCGAAGAACAGGCCGAGATCAAGCCTGTATTCCTCGTCGCTCAACTCGGCGGCGGCGGCATAGACCAGTTCATTTGCCCATCGGTTGTAATAGGCGAACATTTGAAAGTGCTGTTCCATGAAAGCCCCTAGCTGTCGCTCCCTGCGCGGTTGAATCGACGCGGCATCATCTATGCAATCAATTTTCTGTCGTCTCAAGGTGCTAATCGGTTCGCCTCTTGGCAATCGTGCCTATCGACGGTATAGAGCCTCACTTTTCTGAAAATCCCAGCACAAGGTGTCATAATGGCAATCGAACGTACCTTCTCCATGATCAAGCCCGATGCGACCCGCCGCAACCTGACCGGCGCCATCACCGCCAAGCTCGAAGCAGCTGGCCTGCGCGTCGTCGCTTCGAAGCGCGTCTGGATGAGCCTGCGTGAAGCTGAAGGCTTCTATGCTGTTCACAAGGATCGCCCTTTCTTCGGCGAACTGACCGAATTCATGTCTTCCGGCCCGACGGTCGTTCAGGTTCTGGAAGGCGAAAACGCCATCGCCAAGAACCGCGAAGTCATGGGCGCAACCAACCCGGCAAACGCTGACGAAGGCACCATCCGCAAGGAATTCGCCCTGTCGATCGGCGAAAATTCCGTACACGGTTCGGACGCTCCGGAAACCGCCGCGGAAGAAATCGCATACTGGTTCTCGGGCACTGAAATCGTCGGCTGATCCCAACGAGAATATAAAGAAAAAGCCCGGTTCGACCGGGCTCAGGCTGCTGACAAACCCCTGGCTATGTCGGGGGTTTTGTGATTCTGTGGGTCATGTTGAAGAAACCCGCCGCCGAACAGACCGCGCTCGAGATGGTGACGCTCGATCAACTGGTCCCGAAAGATCATCTGCTTCG
>NZ_JBVPGS010000029.1:0-186961 GCF_055816855.1 Ochrobactrum sp. PL_is483 | reverse complement strand
ATGGCCTTGGCGTTGGACGTGCAGGATGCGAGCAGCGGGCAGGTCCGGCAGATGGCCGGATCAGATACATAATGCTTGTAACCGTTGCGGTCGGTCGTGGCATAGGGGAGCAATTGGCCCTCAGGGCAGCGATAGCCATCGGCATCCGCTTCGAATGCGAACTTCGACTTGCGCATCATGCCATCCCTGGGCGGCGTTGGAGTGCGGTAGGCTTTCCCTCCGTCCCCACGAATGTTCGGGTTCAACTCGCTCTCTCCGAGGAGGTTGCCTAGGATGCCTGCTGTCTGCGCTGTGGAGTAGCCACGGCGCGAGAAGAAATCATAGGCAATCCTTACGTTCGGATTGTTCTTTGCCATTTGGGTGTCCTTAAAATGAGAAAAGGCCACCCGGAGGTGACCTAGTTATTGTCGATGGGAGGCTCGGCGCAGTGCGAGCCATCTATGGTGAGGGGTAATTCTCCACGAAGACGTTTGCTCGACGCATAGCCTTATGGTGGGGGTAATGCTCGGCGACCTTCACCGTACAGCGTTGAACGCTTGATATGCCGCGAACAACGCCACAGCCAAAGCCGACCACTTGAAACACAATGCTATATGGCGGCACTCGTGCAATCGCGAATGCCCGTACGTTCTCCCGAAGCGGAATGAATACGGCCAACAATATGAGAAGCGTGGTGAAATAAGCGGCGATGCCCGCGAGGATGGCGAGGAGCATAAACGGACCTCCTCAGCCACGTTCAACCGACAACACACCCTGCAAGCGGCCCGCGAAGAACTCAATGTCCTTCGTGTCCTGCCTCTGCCAGCCATAGCCCACCGAGCATTCCCGCCATTCAACCCAAAGGCTGAGCTTGGTCAACGGCAGGCGGAACCAGAAGCCGCGGTGCTGGAGGCTGAAAACTCCGCTGAGACTGTCACGGGCATCCAAAACGAGATTATAAGCAGACTGGGAAAGCGAAGAGATAAGAGCGTTCATCTTATACATATCCTGCATTTGAGTGATGGACATGGTGAGAAGCCACCAAGCAGACGCATGAGAATCCGAAGACATGCCGGTTGGAAGCCAGCATGAAGGACATGAGCCTGCCGCGAGGCTCCCCTAGTTTTCTTCGTCTTGTTTCAGAGAATATGCAGGGAACGATTTGATAGCACTTGCTAAATCCTCAATCGTTGGAAGCTCGTAAATGGCACCTACATGGTCAGCGGTATGTCCGCACATGCCATCCCGGATGCGTTGCTCTATGCCTGCTCGTGCCGCTCTGCGCTTGAAAGTATGTCGCCAGCTATGATTGGGACTGACGCGCTTGTCATCAATGCCAAGCTTTCGAACCCAGTCGCCAAGCTTCTGTCGCGCAATCACATACTGAGGGCGAGGAGGGTTGAGGGCATCAATTTTCTTGGTTTTCCGTTCGCCATTCGGGTCATAAAAAAGTGGTCCTTCCTTCGCCTTCTTCACGAAGTCAATGAAACCTTGACTGACCAAATCGTCGTGCAGCGGGACATGGCGCGGTTCTCCGCCTTTCACGGTTCCAGCTTCCGGCACGATGCGGAGCGTCCAGAAGCCGTCTTTGTGCTGTTCAATGTCCTGCTTGCGAACCTGAGTGATTTCTCCGGGCCTTGCTCCGGTATACGCACAAATCCACGGAACCCACCGGATTGCTGAGCGGCGATGGGGCTTCATATGGCGGGCCTGAGGTTTGAGGCTGGCTTTTAGAATGGTGATTGCATCGTCTGACTGAAACTCAGTCTTCGTATGCTTCACCTTTTTGGCAGAAACCTTAACGCCATCAAACGGATTGGCGGCTATCTTTTTCTGCGACTTGACCCAGCCGAATATCCGGTTTGCAGCGGTGATATAAACCTCATTGGCAGTGCGACCGCTAAGCTTCCCCGATGCCATGAGCTTGTCTTTCCACCTAACCGCATCGGCATCCGTCAGCAGGGCTACGTCTTTACCTTTGTGGAAAGAGTCCAAGTCTAGGAATACACCACGCCAGCGGTTGACGGTCGAAGGCGCGGGCTTGCGTTCATTATGCCATCCCTCGAATGCTTCCCAAACGCTCATCCCGGCAAGCCTAGGTGGTCTCCCTGTATGCCTAGCGAAAGCGCTTTCCGTTTGCGGAAACCGTTCCCGGTAAGAATCCGGACTGTAATCGCCTAAGGCTCGCCTGCGAAGAAGTGCAAGGGCCGCTGCGAAGTCGGGTTCTAGTGCGTCGATAAATGCACTATGCGCCTCTGTAGTGAGGGAAATACCTTCGTCCGCCAGAAACGTAGGAAGCCGACCAATTTCGATAATGACTGCCCGAACCTTAGCGGCGTGGACGGCTGTTCTCACATGATCATCGTGAGCGTCCTGAAAGGAGTCGCCAGCGGCCTCCAGCGCGTCTTGGTATTGGTCGTAGGCGAAATCCAAATCGGAGACGGGTGGGGTATTCTCGCCGTTCTGACCGATGAACCAATCATACCAGCGGCCAGCGAGTTCGCGCATCTGTCGATTGCTGAGCGCGGTCGTCAGGCCAGATTGTGCCGACCGTAGAAGTGAGATGCGACCTTCGATAGTCGCCAACCATTCCAGATGAGCAAGTTTGACTTCGCTCGAAGTCTTCTCTGTGGATGCTCGAAAACGTTCCTCTTGGCGAAGGCCGTAAGCTCGCTGATACGCATCTCGAATATCTGCTGGAATCATTTTCCGGGAAAGCCAGTCCCCGTTTTTAGCTCGTGTCAGTCCTGCCATAATGACTTGCATCTGTAGCGCCCTTTGTAGCGATAGGGCAACGACAAGTCCTTGTAATTCAACAACTATCTGAAACAAAAGAGCTTCTGGGAAGCTGTGGTGCGGTCGGCGGGACTTGAACCCGCAAGCCTAAAAGGCGACGGATTTTAAGTCCGTTGCGTATACCAATTTCGCCACGACCGCAGCAATTGCCTTTGTCTATGTCATGATTTGCATCACGAATTCAAGCCGCAAAGCCTGCTAACATCAACAGTTAGCATTGCTGAATATATGCGCACTCCAATTCGTTGATTTAGCAACCTGACGCCCTTCAACCTTGTCTGCGTTGTCAAAGCCATGTAGCGGTGGTCAAAATCCAGTTGGAAATGCAGAAAGTCGAATAATGACCGCCTTTGTCAAATCCGTATCCGAGGCCGAAAAGGCAATGCGTGCGCTGTTTCCCGAAACGCCGCTGCAGCTCAACGACTATTTGTCGCGGAAATACGGCGCGGAGATTTGGCTCAAGCGCGAAGACCTGACGCCCGTCCGCTCCTACAAGATTCGCGGCGCCTTCAATTTCATTTCCAAGGCCGTCGAAACGACCGACAAGAATGCGGTGTTTGTATGCGCTTCCGCAGGCAATCATGCACAGGGCTTTGCATTCGTCTGCCGTCATTTCGGTCGCAAGGGCGTGGTTTTCATGCCGGTGACGACGCCACAGCAGAAAATTGACAAAACGCGCGCTTTTGGCGGCGAGTTTATCGAAATCAGGCTGGTGGGCGATATTTTTGACGTTTGCTATGCCGCCTCGCAGGAGTTTGCCGCAAGCCATAAGGGCGTGATGGTGCCGCCTTTCGATCATCCCGGTATAGTCGAAGGACAGGCAACGGTAGCGCTGGAAATCGAACGGCAATTGCCTGACGACAGGAAGCCTGATTTTATCCTGTTGCCTGTCGGGGGCGGGGGACTTTCCGGCGGCGTCACGCACTATGTTTCTGATCTCGGCTGGAAGACGAGTTTCCGCTTTATCGAGCCAGAGGGCGCGGCGAGCCTGAAAGGAAGCCTTGAAGCAGGCAAGCGTATCAAGCTCAATCAGGTCGATACGTTCGTCGATGGTGCGGCTGTTGCAGAGATCGGCAAGGAAAACTTCAAGCTGCTCAAAGGGTTTGATCCGAAAACTGTCATAGCAGTTCCGGAAAACCGGCTTTGTGCGACCATCATCGAGATGCTCAATATCGAGGGCGTGGTGCTTGAACCCGCCGGCGCACTCGGCATCGATGCGCTCAAGGATTTCAAGAAGGGCGATATAAAGGGCAAGCGGATCGTCATTGTTGTTTCGGGCGGCAATTTCGATTTCGAGCGCCTGCCGGATGTGCGCGAGCGTGCGCTTCGTTTCGAAGGACTGAAGAAATATTTCATCTTCCGCTTTCCGCAGAGGCCTGGCGCGCTTCGTTCGTTCCTCGATCTTCTGGGACCCGAGGATGATATTGCGCGTTTCGAATATCTGAAGAAATCGGCGCGCAATTTCGGCTCGGTACTGATCGGTATCGAAACGAAGAATGCGTCGAACTTCAAGCTTCTGGAAAAGAAGTTCGCCGAAGCGGGTTGGGCCTATCAGGACATTACGGACAATCAGGTGCTTGCTGACTTCATCATCTGATTTTGGTGGCTTAAGCAAAATCAGTTGCTTTTTCGACGAAAACACCCCATATGCCGCGTCAGGCGCATGGGCCGACGTGTTCGTCGGCTTTCCCGGCATTGGACTTGTTGCGTCTCGCCTCTGTTTTTCGGAATGGTCCGAAGGCGGGGAGACCCGAGAAATGTTCGGGCACGGCAGCGCAAGTCGCCAGGAGATTAAAAGTTCCGGCGTCCCGTCGTTATCATTGAACAGATAGAGTTCGGCAAGTTGCGCTTGACCGGCATTGGATGTGGACCATGACAGCATGGTGCCACTGAGAGAGATTGAATTGACAAAAGAAATTACGGGCGGTTTTGCCGCTCTTGGCGTTACCGGCATTTTGCTCAAGGGCGTCGAAGCCGCTGGCATGACCGAACCGAAGCCGATCCAGTTGCAGGCGATCCCGCACCAGCTTGAAGGCCGCGATATTCTCGGTATCGCCCAGACGGGCTCCGGCAAGACGGCGGCTTTCAGCCTGCCTATCCTGCAAAAGATCATCGGCCTCGGCGACAAGCGCCGCCCGAAGACCGCGCGCGCGCTGATCCTGGCCCCAACGCGTGAACTCGCAGTGCAAATCGAGCAGACGATCCGCAATGTTTCCAAACACGCGCATATCTCGACGGCGCTTGTTCTTGGCGGCGTTTCCAAGCTTTCGCAGATCAAGCGTATTGCACCGGGCATCGACGTTCTGATCGCTACGCCGGGTCGTCTCACCGATCTGATGCGTGACGGTCTGGTAGACCTTTCGCAGACGCGCTGGCTCGTCCTCGATGAAGCCGACCGCATGCTGGACATGGGCTTCATCAACGATGTGAAACGCATTGCGAAGGCAACGCATGCCGATCGTCAGACAGCACTGTTTTCGGCCACCATGCCGAAGGAAATCGCATCACTGGCCGGGAGCCTGCTGCGCGATCCCGTCCGCGTTGAAGTTGCCCCGCAGGGAACGACGGCTGCTGAAATCACGCAGGTCGTGCACCCCGTGCATACCAAGGAGAAGCGTCGTCTTCTTTCTGCGCTACTGGGCGACAAGGCCATGCGTTCGGTCATCGTTTTTACGCGCACGAAGCATGGCGCCGATGCGGTTGTCCGCCATCTGGAGCGCGATGGATATGAAGTCGCCGCCATCCACGGCAACAAGTCGCAGAATGCCCGTCAGCGTGCGCTGAATGGTTTTCGTGATGGATCGCTGCGGATTTTGATCGCAACAGATATTGCTGCACGCGGTATCGACGTGCCGGGTATCAGCCATGTCGTGAACTACGATCTGCCGGACGAGCCGGAAACCTACGTTCATCGCATCGGTCGTACTGGCCGCAATGGAGCCAGCGGTGCTTCGATCACGCTCTATGATCCAGCGGCGGAAGAATCCAAGCTGAGGGCGGTTGAGCGTGTGACGCGCAGCAAGCTTCCGATCAAGGATGCCCCGGTGGAACTCGCACCGGCTCCGGCACCCCGCGCGGCAGCTCCAGGCGAACGCCCGCAGAAGACCCATCGCAAAGGTGCGACACCGCCGAAGCCGCGCCGCGCAGCCCCAAAGGCAGCCGATCATCGTGCAGGTGGTCATGCAACTGGCGAAGCCGCTCCGAAAGCAAAGCGTCCGTTCCGCCGCAAGCGCCGCAATGCCAACGGCAATGGCAATGGCGGTCAGCGCGCGGCATAACTCCGGTTCTCAAACATTTTTCCGAAAAGCCGCCCATTTCGGGCGGCTTTTCTATTTTTGATCCGGAAACGGGTTTTGCTTTGCGTATTGGCGGGGAAAAATATTCCCTGCTTGCTTGAAGGGCAGGGCTGTTCCTCATAGTTTCCTCTGCGAAACAGGAAGGACGGATGCCATGTTCCAATCGGTGCTCGACGCTATCGGCAATACGCCATTGATCCACTTGAAAAAGGCTTCCGAACTGACCGGCTGCGCCATTTACGGCAAGGCCGAGTTTCTCAACCCCGGTCAGTCTGTGAAGGACCGAGCCGCGCTCTACATTATTCGCGATGCGGAAAGGCGCGGCCTCCTGAAACCCGGCGGCGTCATCGTTGAAGGTACGGCTGGCAATACCGGCATTGGCCTCACCATGGTCGCGAAAGCGCTTGGCTATCGCACCGTCATCGTTATTCCCGAAACGCAGAGCCAGGAAAAGAAGGACGCCTTGCGTCTGCTTGGCGCCGAACTGATCGAAGTTCCGGCCGCGCCCTATCGCAACCCGAACAATTATGTGCGCCTTTCCGGACGGCTGGCCGAGCAACTCGCCAAAAGCGAGCCGAATGGTGCCGTGTGGGCCAACCAGTTCGATAATCCGATCAATCGGCAAGCCCATGTCGAAACCACCGCACAGGAAATCTGGCGCGATACCAGTGGAAAGGTCGATGGTTTTGTCGCAGCGGTTGGGTCGGGGGGAACGCTTGTCGGCACGGCATTCGGCCTGAAGGATCGTAATGCCGATATCAAGATCGCACTTGCCGATCCGTATGGAGCCGCACTCCATTCCTTCTACACGACAGGCGAACTGAAAGCCGAGGGCGACTCGATTACCGAAGGCATAGGGCAGGGGCGTATCACCGCCAATCTTGAGGGGTTCACCCCCGATTTTTCCTATCGCCTTTCCGATGCGGAGGCGCTCGATATCGTATTCGATCTCGTGGAAAATGAAGGGCTTTGCCTCGGCGGATCGTCGGGCATCAACATTGCAGGCGCAATCCGGCTTGCAAAAGATCTCGGGCCGGGCCACACAATTGTAACGGTGCTTTGCGACTATGGTAATCGCTATCAGTCCAAGCTGTTCAATCCTGCTTTCCTGCGCGGCAAGAACCTGCCTGTGCCCGGATGGCTGGAGAAGAAAACCGAGATAGACATACCGTTCGAGGGATAATCATGGCATACGAGACCGAAGCGCTTTTCCGCGAAGATTCCTATCTTTCAACGGCGGAGAGCACGGTGCTCGCCATTACCGAAAGCGGCGGGATTATTCTCGACCAAACCAATTTCTATGCCACCTCCGGCGGCCAGCCGGGGGATATAGGCTTTTTCGAACGCGCTGACGGCTCTCGCATCGAGATTGCGACCACCGTTACCGGCGAAAACAAAAACGAAATCATTCACGTTCCGGCAGAAGGGCAGGCTTCGCCTGCAGTCGGTGAAAAACTGGTCCTGCATGTCGACTGGCCGCGCCGCTACAAGCTGATGCGCATGCATACGGCCTGTCACCTGCTGTCCGTCGTCTGCCCGTTCCCGATTACCGGCGCTGCTGTCGGTGAGGATGAAAGCCGCGTTGATTTCGATCTTCCCGATCCGACCTACACCAAGGAATTCGTGACCGAAAAGCTCATGGAGCGGGTGAACGCCAATGACGCGGTTGCCATTCGCTGGATCAGCGATGAAGAGTTCCTTGCAAATCCGGATATCGTGAAATCAAAGAATGTGCGCCCGCCGGTGGGCCTTGGTCGTATACGCCTTGTTCTCATCGGTGAAAACGGCGCAGTGGATTCGCAACCTTGCGGCGGCACGCACGTTTCCGAGACGCAGGAAGTGGGTGAAATCCACATCGGCAAGATCGAAAAGAAGGGCAAGGAAAACCGCCGTTTCCGCATTCGTTTCGGCGCTTTGCCGGAATCTTGAACCATATGGGAGTGATTGTCATGGCTGAGAAGAGCGCTTTCGTCGTTTCACGCGACTGGTTGAAAGAACGGCTCGATAAGCCGGGCATCGCGATTGTCGATGCATCCTGGTATCTTCCCGCGGCTGGGCGCAATGGCGAGGGCGAATACAACGCTGCTCATATTCCGGGCGCGGTTTTCTTCGATCAGGATAAGATCGCCGACAAGGAATCCGGTTTGCCGCACACGCTGCCATCGCCAGAGCTTTTCGCCCAGCATGTCGGCGCGATGGGCATCACGGCCGATGAAACAGTCGTGGTCTACGATGGGCCGGGTATGTTTTCCGCGCCACGCGTCTGGTGGATGTTTCGTGTCATGGGCGTGAAGAATGTCTATGTTCTCGACGGTGGCTTCGATGGCTGGAAGAAGGCTGGTTATCCAGTAACCGATGAAGTTACGAAGATTGCACCCACCTTGTTCACGCCGTCCTTCAACGAGGCCGCAGTGGTCGATTTTGCGCAGATGCGGACGATTGTGGACGAACGCGGCTCGCAGATCGCCGATGCACGTGCCGCCGGGCGCTTCACAGGCCGCGATGCGGAACCGCGCGCTGGCATGCGATCCGGTCATATGCCTGGCGCACGCAACGTTCCCGTCGGTACTCTGTCGGAAAACGGTGAGTTGAAGGACCTGGACAGCCTGCGCAAAATTTTCGATGAGGCGGGGATCGATCTTTCCAGGCCGGTTGTTACGAGCTGTGGATCGGGCGTGACGGCTGCGGTCATTACGCTGGCCCTCACATCGCTCGGTCATACGGATAACCGTCTTTACGATGGCTCTTGGAGTGAATGGGGCAGCAGGCAGGACACTCCTGTCGTGACAGGTGAAGCCGAATAAGCATGTCGGAAAAACTGGTTGCCCGCATCACCCATCTGGAAATGTCTGCCCGTCAGACTGTCCCGGTGCCCGTACCTTCCGGTATCCGGCTGGCAATCATGCGCGCGGGCAATATGCCAGTGCATTATTACCGCTATCTCTATGAACGGGTGGGACGAAAGCATCACTGGATGATGCGTCGTGTCCAGACCGACGCGGAGGTTGCGGCCGCTATCCATGCGGACACGACCGAAATTCACGTCCTCTACGCGGAAGGGTGCCCGGCCGGATTTGTCGAACTGGACCTGTCGGCGTTACCCGCTACTGCGGAAATCCTGTATTTCGGTCTCGTTGATGATTTTCAGGGGCGGGGACTGGGCAAGTTCTTTTTGAGCGAGGCTATTTCAGCCGCTTGGGCGCATGGGCCGGAAAAGGTGATGATCCACACCAATACGCTCGACAGCCCGCGCGCATTGCAGCTTTACCAGAAAATGGGGTTTGTGCCGGTTGGATGGTCCGAAGAGGAAATCGAACCCTGGAAATGAGGTGCGGCGCTATCCGCGCGCCACTTCACGAGCGCTCGCGATGGAAACGACAGACGCGCTGGCCAGACGCCCGCTTTCCTCATCGAAGACCACACAATTGCGCCCGCGTTGCTTGGCCATATACAGGCAGCGGTCAGCGCGGCTTAGCACCTGCGAGTTCGTCTCGTTCTTCGGTGCAGAGGCGACACCGATACTGATCGTCAGCGGATAGACCTGATACTCGGTCGTGTGAAACGGGGTATTTTCTACTTCTGCGCGTATGCGCTGCGCCACGCGCATGCCGGTTTCGCCGCTCGCGCCCGGTAGAAACACACAAAACTCTTCTCCACCGATACGCCCCACGAGATCACCTTTTCTCGTCACGTTTTGAAGCGCGAAAGCGATCAGCTTTAGGGCACGGTCGCCAACGCCGTGGCCGAACGTATCGTTGATCGCCTTGAAGTGGTCGGCATCGATAACGAGCAGAGTACCCGTTTCGATGCGGGAACGGCTGATCTTCATGGCCTCAAACAGCGCTTCGCGGTTGAGAAGGCCAGTCATATGGTCGATCCGCGACCGCGCCTGTAGTTCAACATGGGCCTTTTCCAACTGAAGATAGGCATCTTTCAGCTTGCCGTGCTGGTGGAAAATATAGGCGAGGGAAGGGAAGGCCGTTGCCGCAGGAATGCCCGCGCTGAGGCCGAGCGCAACGAGGCCGGGAGTGGCACCAGCAGAAAAGGCCACTATCGATGTCGCCGCCAGCGAAAACGCAACGACAGACAGCGTTATCAGTGCTGCTTTCAAAAGAGCAGACTTCTTCATTCCCTCGAACTCCCAACCCTGAGTGAGGATGATTAACGACCCCGCCTGAACCCATCATGAATGGGCTTTATTTTGCGGGCCTTATAAAAGGAACGCCTGAGAGGGGAAAGGTATCACCATGCGCCCCTACAATTTTTTGTTGATGAGTGCCATTAATGACACAATCATAGGTAGCATGATGTTTATATATTACGAAGAAATGTAAATAAGCACAACTATGTTTAAAAGAACGATCGCGACAAGACATAAATCATCAGTAGCTAATATAAATATGTAGCGCCTTTAGCAAGGCATTTCGGAAAATCCCGGAGTAGCGCGGGGCCGGAAACTCCGGGATCGTAGCTGCTGAAGGCTTTTAATCAGAAGACCGCCAGATATTTCAGAAGTGAAATAATGCCGATAATGATCACGATAACTTGAGCGATCTGTTTGACCTTGGCATCCAAAGGCAGCATGTTGATCAGATAAAGTACGAGGAAGATAACGAGAATTGTTATCAGCAGGCTGATAAGGATGGACATGGGCGGTCTGATCCTTCCCGGAACTTGGGGTTGCGTTGCCCATCAGACGACCGTTCCTTCGCGCCGCCCGATTGAGCCCGTTTAAGCCGGAAGGAAGAGCAGGGCTCTTGCAGCCGGCACATCGTTTCCAATCCAAAAACAATGTGCCGGTTAACGTTCCAAGAAAAAGAAGGTTCCGCTTTATAAGCAAGAACTTAAAATAGTGCGCTGCTTATCTCTGGAGCTTGCAGATCGCTATCTGCGCATACTGCCCGTTTCGCGACGGCGCTGATGCCAGCTGAAAGCTTCTTCGATCAGGTGAGGGGTGTGCCCACCGCGTGCGCACGCCCGGTCGAAATAATCGTTGAGCTGGTCGCGATAGTCAGGATGCGCGCAGTTATCTATGATTGTCCGCGCGCGTTCACGAGGCGCGAGGCCGCGCAGGTCGGCAAGGCCTTGTTCAGTCACAAGAATATCCACGTCATGTTCGGTATGATCGACATGGGTCACCATCGGCACGACAGACGATATCGCACCATTTTTGGCTTCGGATTTGGTCACGAAAATGGAAATAAAGGCGTTGCGGGCAAAGTCGCCTGAACCGCCGATCCCGTTCATCATGTGGGTGCCATCGACATGCGTGGAGTTCACATTGCCATAAATGTCGAGTTCCAGCGCCGTATTGATGCCGATGATGCCGAGGCGGCGGATGACTTCCGGGTGATTGCTGATCTCCTGCGGACGCAGAATGAGTTTGTCGCGGTAACGGTCGATATTGTTGAAAACACGCTCTCCGCAGGTGGGGCTGAGCGTGATGGACGATCCCGATGCAAAGTCCAGTTTTCCGGCATCGAAGAGATCAAAAGTGCTGTCCTGCAGCACTTCGCTATACATGCGCAGATTATGGAACGGGCTGTCGGCAAAACCGTTCAATACCGCATTGGCGATTGTGCCTATACCGGCCTGAAGGGGGTTCAGCGTCAGGTCGAGACGCCCGGCAGCTACTTCCTGCATCAGAAACTCGATGAGATGGCCAGCGATGGCAATCGTTTCACTGTCAGCCGGTTCCACGGTTGATGCGCTGTCATTTTCCTTCGTGATGACTATGCCCGCGATCTTTTCCGGTGGGATCGGAATGTAGGGCAGGCCGACGCGGCTGTCGCATGCCGTGACCGGGATAGGATCGCGGGAAGGGCGCTTCGTAGGAATATAGATGTCGTGCAGCCCTTCAAGCGCCATAGGCTGATTGAGATTCACCTCCACGATGACCTTGTCGGCCAGAATGGCAAAGCTCGCCGAATTGCCGATTGATGTGGTGGGAATGATCCCGCCACTCTCGGTGATGGCAAGCGCTTCGACGACGGCATAATCGATCGGGCCGATCTGGTTCGAGCGCAATTGCTCGACGGTTTCGGAAAGATGCTGGTCGATGAACATCACTTCGCCGCGATTGATGGCGGCACGCAGGGTTCGGTCTACCTGGAACGGCATGCGCCGCGCGAGAACATGCGCTTCCGTGAGCAGCTTGTCGACATCGTGGCCAAGCGAGGCGCCGGTAATCAGCGTGATCTTGAACGGATCTTTCGCAGCGCGTGCGGCCATAGCGACCGGAACGGCCTTGGCGTCGCCAGCGCGCGTGAAACCGCTCATGCCGACTATCATGCCGTCTTGAATCAGGCCCGCAGCCTGTTCTGCGGTAATGATCTTGTTCCGAAGCGATGTGTTTCGAATACGTGCTTCCAACATCTGTAAATCTACCTTCCTTCCCATCCGGACCGTTTTTCTGGGGAGGTGATCCGGAAATGGTACTCGCTATTTCGAAAACGGAATGCCATTGCGTTCCCGCTCTCGAAAAATGGCGCCGCAGGGTAATAGCCCATATGGATCGACAGTACATGCATGCTTTGGTCTTAGATGCCAACACAGATTACCGTGATACGGAATCTGTTTCCCACGCGATGCATTTCTTCGAAATGATTGAAATCAACGAGTTGGAACGGCGACGCATATCGGTTTGACCGTAAAGGGCGCAAGCGTAGCCCATCCTGTCAGAGCAACACACGAAGGTCGCATAAGATAGATTATGGAACTAACGTATAGGTGCTGTATGAAGGTGACTGGGGCATTCCAGTAAAACTGTGAAACGGTTTTGCGTTAGGAAATGCGACACTCGCTGACGCATTTGCCATCAGCATGAATATCAACGGCGCTGCGCGATATAGAGATGTCCCGGAACTGGTGCTCCTTGTTCACTGCGAACAACAATATCTTCGCAACGCACACAATCCATTTCGTGGTTGTCGAGCATCGCTCGCACATAGGATTGGGCATGGGCGAAACGTTGATAGTCTCCCACCATGAATGCACGCCCGGCAAGTCGCGCATCGTCCAGCGTCTCGCTGGAAAAGCCAAAATGTCCGCCCGGTGACAAATGCGCGGCAATACCCGCGAAGAATTTGTCGAGTTCGCCCATGTAAGGCAGGACATCGGTGGCGACGATAAGGTCCCAACGCGGTTCGCTTGTGGTTTCGAGAAAACGCACGGCTTCGCCGACGAACAATGCCTGATAGTCGCCTTTCTCGTAGGCAACTTCGATCATGTTTTCAGATATGTCGACACCGGTTTTATGTCCGGCCATGTCATCGAGCGCGTCGGCGGACAGACCTGTGCCGCAGCCGAGATCAAGCATGCGCTCTGCAAAAAACTCTTCATTCATTTCAAGGAGCATTTCGCGCAGCTGCAGCGGAACGTCATAGCCTAGCTGGTCGACAAGGATCGTATCGAACATTTCGGCGTGCTGATCGAAAAGCGTGGAGACATAGGCATCCGGCGCCTTTAGCGGCACAGCGCCGCGTCCCATGCTCGCAAGCCGCACGGCAGCACCACCATGATCCTCGGGATCGATGCGCAACACATCTTCATATGCTCTGGCAGCGGCATCGAAATCACCAGCCTTTTCCAGTGCGAGCGCCCGGTTGTAGGCTTCTGCAAGCGCTTCCTGATCAAAAGCCCGGCTATCGTCCTCAGCCATTGATACCTGCCTTTCCCGTCTTGCACTGCAAATGTGCAAGGACAGCGCAAACCGCGCAAATCTCGTTAGAACATATTTCGATATGAGGACCAGAAACCCGCATCACGGGAGCAGGGCCCCTGCCCGTTCTCCTACGCCGATCCTCTTGTTCCCGCAAGCACCGTGAGGGATGCATGTTTTATTCAGGCCTTAAAAAAGATTATACTAATATTACTCTTATAGTTGTGAATAACAAAAGTATTCAATGAAAAAATACAAGCTGGATGGTAGCCTAAAGACGATATTCTGCTGCTTGAAAAAGTATATTATTCACCCCTAATGAGGCACCAATGTACAGTTCAACTTTGAAACCATTATTCTTTTTGATGGCAATGGTGGCTGGCATTGTGCATGCGCATGCCGATGACGATCAGGAACTGGCGAAAAAACTTGCGAATCCCATCTCCAGCCTTATCAGTGTTCCGTTGCAGAGCAACTACGACTGTTGTTTTGGCCCCAAAGACGCCTACCGATACACACTCAACCTTCAGCCAGTCGTGCCATTTTCACTGAACGAGGATTGGAATCTTATTGTTCGCACGATTGTTCCGATCGTTTACCAGCAGGCTCCGGCGGCTGGCTTCGACGATCGTTTCGGACTGAGCGACACAACGCAAAGCTTCTTCTTTTCGCCTGCCCAGACTGTAGACGGCATAACCTGGGGCGTCGGCCCGGTGTTTCTGTGGCCAACTGCTACCAATAGCGAACTTGGCACTGGCAAATGGGGCGCTGGCCCTACCGGTGTCGTGCTTAAACAACACGGCAGCTGGACCTACGGTGCATTGGCGAACCATATATGGTCCTATGCCGGGCACAGTGACCGCGATGCCGTTAGCCAGAGCTTTGTCCAGCCGTTTCTTACCTATACGTTTCCCGATACGACTGCGCTAAATTTCTCGTCGGAAATGACCTATGACTGGAATTCGGAACAATGGACCGTACCGATTAATGCGGGCATATCGAAGGTCTTCAAGTTTGGCGAACAACGGGTCAGCATTGGCGTATCAGCGCGATATTATGCAGAGGCACCGTCGAACGGCCCCAAATGGGGAGCTCGCTTCGTAACCACGTTCCTGTTTCCCGAAAAATAACGCAAGGCGCGGTTGGAGCCCCTACTCCGCCGCCGCTGTGACGCGCTCGTCATGGCCTTTATGGTCAGCGAGTTTTCGGGCAATCACTGCACAGGCCATAAGTTGGATCTGGTGAAAGAGCATCAGGGGCAGAACGATGCTGCCGACATTCGCACCGGCGAAAATCGCGCTTGCCATCGGGGCACCGCTGGCGAGGCTTTTTTTCGAACCGCAGAACATGATGGTGATGCGGTCCGGACGGTTGAAGCCAAGCCACTTGCTGCCGTACCATGTGGCAAGCAGCACGGCGACCAGCAGAACGATATTGACGCCGACCATCATGCCGAGGTCATCCCACGAAACAGTGCGCCAAAGGCCTTCCACGACCGCCTCGCTAAAAGCCAGATAAACGACCATCAGGATCGAGCCGCGATCAACGAAACCGAGCGCCTTGCCGTGACGACGCATGAAACTGCCAATCCATGGCTGCAAAATCTGGCCGAGCACGAATGGCGCCAGCAATTGGAGCAGGATGGATTCCAGCGCATCGACCGATATTCCGCCGCCGCCATTGACTGCGAACAAGAGGCCTACCAGCAACGGGGTGAGAAACATGCCGAAAATGTTCGAGGCCGAGGCGGATACAATGGCCGCCGAAACATTGCCTCCCGCTATCGATGTGAAGGCGATGGACGACTGGACGGTCGAAGGCAGAACGCAAAGATAGAGGAGACCTGTATAGAAGGCCGACTGCGACAAACCCGGGATGGTCCATCCCGCCGCCAGGCCAAGGATCGGAAACAGGATAAATGTCGACGAAAGCACCGCCAGATGCAGTCTCCAGTGGGTTATGCCCGCAATCACGGCCTCGCGGGAGAGCCGTGCGCCATGCAGAAAGAAAAGCAGACCGACAGCGAATTTCGTCGCCAGCGCAAACCAGTCTGCAAAATCACCGCGCACGGGCAGCACCGACGCGAGCAGAATGGTCACGATCAGCATGCTGGTGAATTTGTCAGGCAGGAAACGCATTATATCGTCCAATCTTGCCGGCATCGCGAAATGCGACGGCCGCTTCATTCTAAGGGCATTTCCAGCAAAAGTGAGAAACGGTTTTGCTTTGAAAATGCGACAAAACAAATAGTTGGAGCGGTTCCGGTGACTCAGTGAAAATAGGAACCGCTCCAAGTGCTAGCAGGCTTTTGCTCGTTCATAAAATTCGCGGGAGGGGTTTCAATCATCCCGAGGCCTAAACGATACGCAGCTTCGAGACAGGGCCTCGAATCGGGTGTCTCCGAAACCCTGTCAGGTCACTCGTAGCCGTTGGGGTTCTTGGACTGCCAATGCCACATGTCCTGACACATTTCCCGGAGGTTCTTCTCGGCTGACCATCCGAGGAAATCCCGCGCGAAAGTGGGGTCAGCGTAGCATTCCGCCACGTCGCCCGGACGGCGCGGTGCAAGCTCATATTTGATCTCGCGGTTCGAAACATGCTCGAAGGCCTTGACGACATCGAGAACGCTATAGCCCTGCCCTGTTCCCAGATTGACCGAAAAGCACTGCGGCTCATCCAGCTTCTTGAGAGCTTTCAGGTGACCTGCAGCCAGATCGACCACATGGATATAGTCGCGAACGCCGGTGCCGTCGGGTGTAGGATAATCATTACCCCACACATTCAGTTTTTCGCGGCGACCCGTGGCGACCTGGGCGATGATCGGCATCAGATTGTTGGGAATGCCCTTCGGGTCTTCACCGATCAAGCCGCTCTCATGCGCGCCAACCGGGTTGAAATAACGCAGGATGGCGATCTTCCAGCTATTGTCGCCATTGTAGATATCGCGAAGCATATCTTCGATGACGAGCTTGGTACGGCCATAGGGGTTTGTCGCCGTCAGCGGCTGATCCTCGGTGATCGGCAATTTCTGCGGGTCGCCATAGACCGTAGCCGATGAACTGAAAACCAGCGTCTTGACGCCCGTTGCTTCCATCGCTTGCAGCAGGCGAAGCGTGCCCACCACGTTGCAGTCATAATAGAGCATCGGTTTTTCGTTCGATTCGCCTACGGCTTTCAGGCCCGCAAAGTGAATGACGGCCGTGCATTTATGATGCCGGATAACCTGTTCGAGAAAAGCGCGATCCCGAATGTCACCCGCTTCGCGGCGTGGTGCCCGCCCGGTGATCTGTTCGATGCGATGCAGGGCTTCCGGGTGGCTGTTATCAAAATTGTCGACCACAACAACATCGTGGCCCGCTTCGATGAGCTGCACGCAAGTGTGGGAGCCTATATAACCAGCGCCGCCAGTCACAAGAATTGTCATCGTTTATGTATCCGCTTGTTGAACATGCCGCCCTGTTGTGCGATCCCGGCTGACTATGCAAAATCAGCAACAGACTTCAAGTCATCCGGCGCGATTCTCTGGCATTGACAGCCATGGATTAGCCAAGTTTGATGGAGCGAAGATGAAACCATCCCGCAATATCGATCGTCTGCTCGAAATCATGGCAGCGCTCCGCGATCCCGAAACCGGCTGTCCGTGGGACGTGGTACAGAATTTCCAGTCCATCATGCCCTATACGCTTGAGGAAACCTATGAAGTCCTCGATGCGATAGAGCGCAACGATATGGATGATCTGCGCGAAGAGCTTGGCGATCTGCTGTTGCAGGTGGTTTTCCACTCCCGCATGGCCGAGGAACAGGGCAGTTTTGCATTCGGCGATGTTGTCGAAGCCATAACCCGCAAGATGATACGTCGCCATCCGCATGTTTTTGGCGATGCCGAAGCCAGAAGCGCTGGCATGGCCAAGGGATCGTGGAATCGCATCAAGGCAGAAGAAAAAGCCGAACGGGCCGAACGACGCTCAAAACTCGGGCTTGAAACGACCGAGAAGAACGGTTTTCTGGATGATATTCCGCAAGCCTTCCCTGCCCTGCTGCGCGCGCTGAAGCTCCAGCAGAAAGCAGCGAAAGTCGGCTTTGACTGGTCTGAAGCTGCACCAATTCTCGACAAGATCGCCGAGGAAACCGCAGAGCTTAAGGAAGCTATGGCAGCGAAAGAACGTGCGGATATAGAAGAGGAATATGGCGACCTGCTGTTTGCCATGGTCAATCTCGGTCGCCATCTCGAAATAGACGCGGAAACCGCGCTTGTCGCCGCCAATGAGAAGTTCAGGCGGCGTTTCCATTTCATCGAAAAGACGCTCGGTGAAACCGGAAGCGATCTAGATGCCGCGACCCTTGACGAGATGGAAGCAATCTGGGGCGAAGCGAAGAAAAAGGGGCTGTAGTCAGGCCCTTATTTTGCGTCTTCCCATTTTGGGCGGAACATCTGATAGACGCTTTCCGTCGTGGCGAAATCCATATAGCCAAGCCTGCTGACGGGCTTCGCTTTCGCGATGTCGATGAGACCGTCGGTCAGGACCTGTTCATCAATATGAACACCGACGACTTCGCCAATCACCATATAATTATCGGTTAGCCTGCCCTCTTTGTCCTGCAATCGCTTGATTTCCACCGCCACACACTCAAGCGCGGCATAGGCTTCCCTGACGCGTGGAGCTGCAATAAGTTTGCTCGGTGCTCTGGTGAGGCCAGCATATTCAAACTCGCTGACGCCGCGCGGCGCATTGACGGACGATGCATTCATCGGTGTTTTCAAATGATCGCTCACCAGGCTGGCGGTGAACTCACCGGTTTGCTCGATGAACGAAACGCTGTCCTTCGCGCCGTTCGACGAAAACATGACCATGGGCGGCGTGTCGCAGATCGCGTTGAAGAAGGAATAGGGGGCGAGATTGACCGCCCCTTCCTTCGATTGCGTCCCTATCCAGCCGATAGGCCGTGGAGCCACGATTGCCTTGAACGGATTATGGGGCAGCGGGTGCCCTTCCCTCGGTTCGTAAAACATATGCTTATCCGTTGATTAGCAAGGATTGTTAAAGCTGAATCTAGGCTTGCTTCCATGGGCCGGAATATTCGGCAACAATCTTATCCATATCAGCTCTCGGGCGTTCGGGCATTTTGTTCGCTGCCGTTCCTATATGGACGAATCCGGCAACGCGTTCATTGGGAGCCAGCCCCAGAAAAGAACGGGCGGGCGCGTCGTCCGAGTACCAGTTGGTGATCCAGTTGGTGGCATATCCGAGCGCGTTAGCGGCGATGCAAAGGTTCATCGCGACAGCTCCGGCGGACAGGAATTGCTCCCATTCCGGAATGCGCTCATGGGCGACGGGCGACGAAACGACGCCGATAACGAGCGGTGCGCGTGAAAAGCGCGTCAGCTCTTTTTCTTTCCGCCCTTCCGGCATTGGACCTTCGATTTCTTCAGCACGTTGGGCCAGATACTCGCCGACTTTAAGCCGCGCGTCACCGCGATAAAGGATGAAGCGCCAGGGCGTCAGGCGTCCGTGGTCTGGTACGCGCGCGGCGACTTTCAGCAGTGCTGCAAGTTCCTCGCCCTCGGGGGCCGGTTCGGAAATAGCCGAAATCGGGGTGGAACTGCGCTGCGCCAGAAAATCGAACACCGGGTGGGTCACGGATAACCTCATCACTAAAAATGCTGCTTATATTGCTCCACTTATTTGGGGCTGCCTCTTCTCGCCCGTTGCATGCGAACTGTAAAGTCATAATTCAGGAATGGATCAATTGAGGGAAGTTGGAAAAATTGGGGTGACGGAAGCGATTTGGCCTTGAATTCGCCACCCGCATGGGCTCAAAAATAATCATGTCGGATCGCTTGAACCTGTTTTACCCGAAAAGAAAAATCGCCGTGCGTGGGGGATCGTTTTTGACAGCGGTCTTGCTTGCTGTCAGTGCAGTGCCATCGACGGCTCAGAGCCTCGATCCGCAGACACATATCCCGCAGTTGCAGACCACCACGACCGGTCTGCCCGACTTGCCGCAACCGGCGCTCAATCTTCCGACACTGAACAATTACGCTTCGCCCTCAAGTCCGGAGAACAATCCGCTTGTCCAGACGCGTGAACTCGATCTCAAGGCACGCTTGAGCGAAGATGGCGGAGACATTCCCGCAGGGCTTGTTTGGCGAGTGTTTTCGCCTGATGTCGGCCCTGACGGGCAGCTACCGCTTATCGCGAGCGCACAGGGCGGCAGCGCAGTTTTCAATCTGCCGGAAGGCAGCTATCTGGTGCATGTTGCCTATGGGCGTGCGGGTGCCACGAAGCGGATCACGGTTGGAAATGCGACGCGTCATGAAGTGATGATGCTGGATGCAGGCGGGATGAAGCTAAGCGCTATCTTGCCCGATGGCGGCAAGATCAACAACGAACTCCTGCGCTTCTCAATTTATGCCGACGAGGACAATAATGACCGTTCGCTGATCGTCCCCGACGTCAAGCCGAACACGATCATTCGTCTTAACAGTGGCACCTATCACGTTGTTTCCAATTATGGTTCCGCGAACGCCATCATTCGAGCAGATATTCGAGTGGAAGCGGGAAAATTGACCGAAGCGACCGTTCAGCATCGCGCCGCGGAAGTGACGTTGAAGCTTGTGCGCGAGCGCGGCGGCGAAGCACTTGCCGATACGTCATGGTCTGTCCTGAACGCTTCTGGTGACGTGGTGCGCGAAAGTGCGGGCGCTTATTCATCGATGGTTCTCATCGAGGGCGATTATGTTGCGGTCGCCAAGAACAAGGACCGGATTTATCAGCGGGATTTCAAGGTTTCATCCGGCAAGAATGACGAAGTCGAGGTCGTCGCCAATGGCGAGTCCGAGTCTGTTTCAGACAGCATGGATTGAGTTCTAATCATCCTCAAAGCAAAAGGCCGCGCATTGCGCGGCCTGATTGTTTCGTAGCGCGCACCCCGAAAACCGCTTCGCACTTTTCGGGATGCGCTCAAATATCAAGCACCATTCTTGAGGCGGAGAAGATCGGGCGGGGTCGCCTCTTCCACCAGCCGCGCGATGGCTTCATCCAGCGTCATGGATTCCTGATCCCGCGAACCGAGACGGCGCATATTGACGGTGTTTTCTTCCGCCTCACGCTTGCCGCAGACGAGGATCACCGGAACTTTCTGCAACGAATGTTCGCGAACCTTGTAGTTGATCTTCTCATTGCGCAGATCGGTGGCAACCTGAAGACCTGCCGCCTTCAACTTGGCTGCGGCCTCGGCTGCGTATTCATCTGCATCCGAAGTGATCGTGGCAACGACGACCTGCACCGGCGCAAACCACAAAGGCATGTGACCGGCGAAGTTCTCGATCAGGATGCCCAAAAAGCGTTCCATCGAACCGCAGATCGCACGGTGGATCATCACCGGCTGGCGCTTTTCCGAATCCTTGTCGATATAGAAAGCGCCGAAACGTTCCGGCAGGTTGAAGTCGACCTGCGTAGTGCCGCACTGCCATTCACGACCGATTGCGTCCTTCAGGGTATATTCGAACTTCGGCCCGTAAAACGCGCCCTCGCCCGGCAAAATGCCGGTCTTGATGTTGTTCGACTGCTGCTGGATTTTCTCCAGAACACCCATCATCACGCTTTCGGCACGATCCCACAGTTCATCCGAACCGACGCGCTTTTCAGGGCGGGTGGAAAGCTTGATGGTGATTTCTTCGAAACCGAAATCCTTGTAGACCGACAGGATCAGATCATTGATGCGCAGGCATTCGGCCGCCATCTGCTCTTCGGTGCAGAAGATATGCGCATCGTCCTGCGTGAAGCCGCGCACACGCATCAGCCCATGCAGCGCGCCCGAGGGTTCGTAGCGATGCACATTGCCGAATTCCGCAAGCTTGATCGGCAGGTCACGATAGGACTTGAGGCCATGCTTGAAGATCATCACATGGCCAGGGCAGTTCATCGGCTTTAGCGCAAACACGCGATCGTCGTCGGTTTCCTCGCCGGCGACGGTCACCTTGAACATGTTGTCGCGATACCAACCCCAGTGGCCCGAGGTTTCCCAGAGCGACTTGTCGAGCACCTGCGGCGCGTTCACTTCCTGATAGCCGTGGCTATCGAGGCGGCGACGCATATAGCTCACCAGATTCTGGAACATCTTCCAGCCCTTGGCGTGCCAGAACACGACGCCCGGCCCCTCTTCCTGGAAATGGAACAGGTCCATTTCGCGGCCAAGGCGGCGGTGATCACGCTTTTCGGCTTCTTCAAGCATATGGAGATAGGCCTGAAGATCGCTATCGTTCGCAAAGGCAGTGCCGTAGATGCGGGTCAGCATCGGATTGTTGGCATCGCCGCGCCAGTAAGCGCCGGCAACCTTCATAAGCTTGAAGGAGTTGCCGATCTGGCCGGTCGAGGCCATGTGCGGGCCGCGGCACAGGTCGAACCAGTCGCCCTGATAATAAATCTTGAGGTCCTGTCCAGCAGGAATGGCGTCCACCAGCTCGACCTTGTAGTACTCGCGCTTGTCGGCAAAAACCTGCTTGGCCTTTTCACGCGACCAGATTTCCTTGGTGAAAGGCTTGTTGCGCTGGATGATCTCGCGCATCTTCTTTTCGATCACCGGAAGATCGTCAGGCGTGAATGGCTCATTGCGCGCAAAGTCGTAATAGAAGCCGTTTTCGATGACCGGACCGATCGTAACCTGTGTGCCGGGAAAAAGCTCCTGCACGGCTTCGGCCAGAACGTGCGCCGTATCATGGCGGATGAGTTCAAGCGCGCGCGGGTCTTCGCGGGTCAAAATCTCAATCTTGCCGGAAGCGCCGAGAGGATCGGAAAGATCGCGCACGGTGCCATCAACGGCATAGGCAACAGCTTTTTTGGCAAGTGATTTGGAAATCGACTCCGCAAGCGCCGCGCCGGTCATCGACGCGTCGTATTCACGCACAGAGCCATCGGGAAATTGCATGGAAACGGTATTCGACATTCTGATCATCCTTATCCAGTCCCGCCAACGATTGCGGGTGGGTTCATGCGTATGAAAATGAAGTTTGGGTTCTAGTCTCTTTTCCCCAGCCAGTAAAGCGCGACAGACTTACCGCGTCTGATCGTGCTTTTGCCGGGAATAAGGAATCAGTTGTGAATTGGCAGGCAGTCGATCTTCTGCTGCTTCAACTGAACGCATGCCCTTTCGGCGGAGGCCGAATCCCTGAAACCGGAAAAACGCGCGCGATAAACCTTGCGACGCTTTTCTGTCGGAGAAATTTCAGCCTTCAAACCCGGTGCGACCTTGTCGACCGCAGGTCGATACTTGGCCAGCAGTTCCTTCGCTCCGGCCAGGGTCGGGGGAGCGCCGAGCTGGATTGTCCAGGCCGAGGCACCGGCGGCAGAGGCGATCAGGAAACCGCCATCGCCCTGCTCGATGCGGGAATCGTCGATGAGGTCGGCCACCAAATCAGCTTTCGGCTGAACGGCAGTTGCTCGTTTCGCGACAGGCTGCGGCTTGGCCATTGCAACGAGTTGCTCCTCGGTCTCAGCGCCTTCCTTGCTGAACCGTGTCAGCAGTTTTGCCATCTGGTCGTCGCGCTGCCGCGCCGATCCTGCGCCAAGAACAACGCCAACCAAGTGTTTGTCATTGATAATGGCGGACGAAACAAGATTGTAGCCGGATACATCCGTATAGCCGGTCTTGATACCATCCACACCCTGATAACGGTACATCAGGTTATTGTGGCCGTTCAGCACGCGGTCGCGAAAGGTGAAGGAGCGCGTGGAAAAAAGCGCATATTGATCAGGAAAATCACGGCGCAGCGCCATGCCGAGAACCGCCATGTCGCGAGCGGTGGTGAGCTGGGTCGCCTTTGCCGTCAGCCCCGATGGATTGACAAAGAAGGTGCTCTTCATGCCGATCTGGCGCGCGCGCTGGGTCATCAGTCGACCGAAAGCCGCTTCCGATCCTGCCATATATTCGCCCATCACCGTCGCCGCATCATTCGCGGATATCACAATCATGCCGTAGATGGCGTCGTGCACAGTGATCGTTTCGCCCGGCTTCAACCAGAGCTTCATGCGAACCTTCGAAGCGGCGTTCTTCGAAATCGGCATCGCATCATCCCAATGCAGCCTGCCGGTCTTGAGCGCTTCAAAAGCAAGGTAAAGCGTCATCATCTTCGCCAGCGAAGCAGGCGCGCGCTGCACATTTGCATCGTCCTGACCGAGAATCCGCCCGCTATCGGCATCGAAAACCACCCAGGAGGTGCTTGCCATCGCCGCAGACGTACAAAGCACACTCGCACCGAGTGCCAGGGATGCAATGAGACGCGAAAGACGGGACGATGATTTCAGCATATTAGCTCGCAGGAATAGGAACGCGCAGGGGTCATGCAGGCAAATTGCGGCCCGAAAAAGACCACAGCACTGCCTTAAATTCCAATTCTCAATGAAACGTTGATATCCTTAATGAATTATAATCAGCTAACAAAAAACTGTCAGAATTCACGGTTGGGCCGCGAGCAACGCCAATACCGCCAGGGCAGATACCATTTGAGATCATCGGCAAGTGTCCGGGGCACAGGATCGAATCCATGGGTTCCGAACGGCCCACAGCGCATGACGCGGAAAAGCCCCATCCAGCCACCGCTCCAAAGGCCGTGGCGGGCTATCGCTTCATAGGCATATTCCGAACAGGTCGGCAGATGCCGGCAGGAATTGCCGATCAGGGATGACAAGGTCACCTGATAGAATCGTACGAATGCCGTGCCGACTAGCCTCCCCGGCGTCTTGCGCCAGGCATCGGTGAAGTTTCGGCTGTAGCGCTTCCGCGCGCCCTCGCCCGCATGATCCTTGCCGCAGGCACACATCAGGCAGCTTTGGCCTTTTCCTCTATCTGCCGGATGCAATCGACAACCGCATCGAAGGTAAGCAGCGTGGAGGCATGGCGTGCCTTGTATTCGCGTACCGGCTCAAAATACTTCAGATCGGCAAAGCGTCCTTCCGGCGCCGGGCCTTCTTCCTTGAGCATCCTGTACATTTCCTCGCGAACCGCTTTCAGCTCCGCCACCGAGGCGCCGATGATACTACGTGCCATGACGGAGGACGAGGCCTGTCCAAGCGCGCAGGCTTTCACCTCATGCGCGAAATCCGTCACAATCCCGTCTGCCATCTTGAGGTAAACAGTGACCGTTGATCCGCACAGCTTGGAGTGCACCTTGGCGACCGCATCGGGCTCCGAAAGACGCCCCAGGCGCTCCATGTTTCCGGCGAATTCCAGGATACGTTTGTTATAAATGTCATCAATCATGGGCGAACCTTCCGCCGTGCCGGAGAAAAACATAATTTTGTCGCCCGGCTGCGGTTTGAAGTTGCAAATTATTGTCTATATAATAGGCAAGTAGCGTCTGCGCCATGGGTAACAATAGCACAGACCCCGGGGGCAGTCGCACGAAAACCTGTCCGGTGACCTTAAGCGCCGGATCAATACATCGCCCGCTCGCAAAGCGTATCGTTGTATTGTCCGTTTAACTCGTCTCCTCCTTGAAGGAGACTACTGGAGAATACTGATGGACGCTCGCATCCTCAAAGAAGATGACGAATCCGGCCTGCCGAACAAGCAGGCAGACGTAGCTCTTTTGCATGGCAAGCCGACGCAGGCCGATGCAGAAGCCGCTGTACGCACGCTTTTGCTCTGGGCCGGAGACGACCCGCAGCGCGAAGGCCTTCTGGAAACGCCAAAGCGCGTGGCCAAGGCCTATAAGGAACTGTTCGCAGGCTATACGGAAAGCCCGGAAGAAGTCCTCGGCACGGTGTTCGAGGAAGTCGGCGGCTATAATGATCTTGTTCTCGTGAAGGACATTTCGTTCCATTCGCATTGCGAGCACCATATGGTGCCGATCATCGGCAAGGCGCATGTCGCCTATCTGCCTGACCATAAGGTGGTTGGCCTTTCCAAGATTGCCCGCGTGGTGGATATCTTTGCGCGCCGCCTGCAAACGCAGGAAAGCATCACCGCCCAAATCGCCGACAGCATCCAACGCATTCTGAAGCCTCGCGGCGTTGCCGTCATGATCGAGGCGGAACATATGTGCATGGCCATGCGCGGCATCCGCAAACAGGGTTCGACGACCATCACCACCACATTTACAGGCGAAATGCAGGTGAATGCGGAGGAGCAGGTTCGATTCATGACCCTCACCCGCAGATAAGCGGCAGGCGATCAGGACAATGAGCTTTTTTCCAGCCCAGCCTTCCGACAAGAAGGTCATTGAAGAAGGTGCGGCATTCATGCCGCGCTTCGACGCATCGGGTCTCATCACCGCAGTCGTCACCGACGCGCGGGACGGCGAATTGCTGATGGTCGCCCATATGAACGAGGAAGCCCTACGCCTTACGCTTGAAACGGGAATAGCGCATTACTGGTCGCGTTCACGCGGAAAGCTCTGGAAGAAGGGCGAGACGTCAGGCAATCTGCAAAGCGTGGTTGAGTTGCGCACCGATTGCGATCAGGACGCGCTTTGGCTGAAAGTGCACGTCGCTGGCGACGGCCCGACCTGCCATACAGGCCGGCGTTCCTGCTTTTATCGGCAGGTTCTCGCCGAGAATGGCGATATATCGCTGGCCATGGAAGACACTTGCGATCACGAGCATTAACCTCGGTCAAAAGGATGTGATGGCGTGAATATGAGTCGCGCCATCAATTCGCAGCATTTATTCTTTGGATACTATGTTTCACTAATCTGAAACGGTTCCCGCCAAACGGAACTGTCGGAATCGTTTTAGCTATTTGCCTGTGCATTTTCTGACGCAAACCGTTTGCCCGCTTTCTGGGCGCTTTTGCCGGGTATGCTTCAGGCGGAAACGAAGAGGTGTCTATCGTGATGCTCGCGTGGGGGCAGAAGCGGAAGGCTGCGAATAGCGACCTTGCACCGCCCGCAGAAGAAACCGTTGAAACGCCTGAAACCAAGCGTGAGCCGCGCCGGATAGCCTTGGCGCTTGGCGGAGGCGCTGCACGGGGCTGGGCGCATATCGGCGTGCTGCGCGCGCTGGACGAAGCCAATATCGATATCGAGATGATCGCCGGAACCTCCATAGGTGCCCTTGTTGGCGGCTGTTATCTGGCCGGTAAGCTGGACGAACTGGAAGAGTTCGCCCGCAGTCTCACCCGACGGCGCATGTTCAATCTTCTCGACATCACATTTCGCGGTAGCGGACTGTTTGGCGGCATGAAGCTCGACGGACGTCTGCGTGAACATCTGGACGGGCTGCGCATTGAGGAGCTGGATCGCCCCTTCGTTGCCATCTGCACCGAATTGCGTACCGGTCACGAAATCTGGCTGTCCTCCGGCCCTCTGGTAGAGGCCATGCGCGCCTCCTACGCCCTGCCCGGCGTTTTCGAGCCAGTGCGCTGGCAGGAGCGCGTGCTGGTCGACGGCGCGCTGGTTAACCCGGTGCCCGTATCCGTATGCCGTGCCTATGAGCAACGCCTCGTTCTGGCGGTCAATCTCCATTATGACCAGTATGGCCGCGCTGCGGTCATCAAACATGCTCAATCACGCCAGGAAGGGCTTGCCGACGCCATTCATGGAGAAAAAGAAGCGCGTCTCGGCATTACCGGGGTGATGATGGAAGCGTTCAACATTATCCAGGACCGCATTTCGCGTGCCCGCATGGCGGGCGACCCGCCGGATGTCATGCTCATGCCGACTGTGGGGCAGATCGGGCTCGCCGATTTCCATCGCGCATCCGAAGCAATCGACGCGGGATATACAGAAACATTGAAGCGGCTGGAGGATATCAGGCGGCTGCAGGGCATCGCGAGCTGAGTTTTTCGGCAGCCCAAACGAATCCGATTGAATCGGATTCGCCGGATTCGCTTCATATTGCTCCCTCGCGCTCTTTCGTTGCTTGCCACACGTCCCTTCAACGAAGTTTTTTAGAAATTTTTCTGAATTATGGAAGTGTTTGAAAAAGCCCGGAAAATCGGGGTTTCGCCGTTGTCGGAGTTGAGTAAGCAGCAGCTTTTTCACATTCTTTTTCAAAAAGATTGCCGGAAGATGCAGATGGGGCTTGTGCACCCCAAAGTGATTTGCTAAATGCCCACTCGCCGACGGAGTTCGGCTCCTACCACGGGCGGTCGTGGCGGAATTGGTAGACGCGCAGCGTTGAGGTCGCTGTGGGGCAACCCGTGGAAGTTCGAGTCTTCTCGACCGCACCATCTTCTCTCAAGAACAATTTAAAATGCTTTCCCCGCAAGGGATTAAAGTTGTTTCTTGATTAGAGACTTTTACTTCTCATCAGTGCATACGAACAAAAACGCGCCCTTCGAGGAAGAGCGCGTCGATAGAGCGGCTGCCCGTTCAATCAGCCTTTGCCGATTTCCGAAAGGATCGCTTCGCTGTGTTCTCCAAGCTTTGGCGAACGCTTGTCGAGCTTCAATTCGGCATCCGAGAAGCGAATAGGCGTCCGCAAGCCTGGAACCCCTTGCGGGTCGATCTTCATTGCTCTCGCCTCAAACTGCGGGTCAGCGAATACATCGGCCACTGTGTTGATCGGGCCGGCAGGCACGCCGATTTTGGCAAGTTCAGCCAGCAGATCGTCACGCTTCCATGACTTGGTCTTTTCTTCCAGAAGTGTCGTCAGTGCCGCGCGGTTGGCGACGCGTGCCGAATTGCTGGCGAAACGTTCGTCGGTCGCAAGATCGCCGATGCCAAGCAATGAAGTCAGTTTCCCGAACTGTCCGTCATTGCCGCAGGCGATGATGAAATAGCCGTCGGAAACCGGCAGTGTCTGATAGGGCGCGATGTTCGGATGCGCATTTCCCATGCGCTTTGGCGAAACGCCCGACGCCAGATAGTTCATGGCCTGATTGGCAAGTACCGCCGACATGCAGTCGAACAGCGCCATATCGATATGCTGGCCGGTGCCGGTGCGCTCGCGCATGATGAGCGCCGACTGGATCGCAATCACGCTATAAAGCCCGGTAAAAATGTCGGCAAAGGCCACGCCGATCTTCTGCGGCTCGCCTTCAGGATCGCCGGTGAGATCCATGATTCCGCCCATGCCCTGGATCATGAAATCATAGCCTGCGCGCTCGGCGTAGGGGCCGGTATGGCCGAAACCGGTGATCGAGCAATAGATCAGGCGTGGATTGATGGCCTTCAGGCTCTCGTAATCGAGGCCGTATTTGTCGAGCCCGCCCAGCTTGAAGTTTTCGATGACGACATCGGCATCAGCGACAAGCTGGCGCACCAGTTCCCTGCCCTCGTCGGTGCGAAAATCCGCTGTAATCGAGCGCTTGCCGCGATTGCAGGCGTGGAAATAAGCGGCTGACCGTTCGCCTTCCACATCGATGAATGGCGGGCCCCATTTACGCGTATCGTCGCCTTCGGGGCTTTCCACCTTGATAACGTCAGCTCCAAGATCGGACAGCGTCTGCCCTACCCATGGCCCGGCAAGAATGCGCGCCAGTTCTACCACCTTGAGACCGTCAAGCGGTGTATTCTGCATGATGTAACCTTTGTAAAAAAGCCCGCCCGCGAACTGCGAACGGGCCTGAATGGAAGGCTGGCGGTACAGCGATCAGAAGAAAGCCTGAATACCGGTCTGGGCACGGCCCAGGATCAGCGCATGAACGTCATGCGTGCCTTCATAGGTGTTCACGGTTTCCAGATTCTGCGCGTGGCGCATGACGTGGTATTCGATCTGAATACCGTTGCCGCCATGCATGTCACGGGCCTGGCGCGCAATATCGAGCGCCTTGCCGCAATTGTTGCGCTTGACGATGGAAATCATTTCCGGCGCCATCTTGCCGTCGTCGAACAAACGACCGACGCGCAAGGATGCCTGAAGGCCGAGCGCAATCTCGGTCTGCATGTCGGCAAGCTTCTTCTGGTAAAGCTGCGTGCCGGCCAGCGGCTTGTCGAACTGCTTACGGTCAAGGCCGTACTGGCGGGCGCGGAACCAGCAATCTTCGGCGGCACCGAGCACGCCCCAGGAAATGCCGTAACGGGCGCGATTGAGGCAACCGAACGGCCCCTTGAGGCCGGAAACATTCGGCAGAAGCGCATCTTCCGAAACTTCGACACCATCCATGACGATTTCGCCGGTGATCGAGGCGCGCAGCGAAAGCTTGCCGCCGATCTTCGGTGCGGAAAGGCCCTTCATGCCCTTTTCAAGCACGAAGCCGCGGATGGCGTTGTCGTGCGCAGCAGATTTTGCCCAGACGACGAACACATCGGCGATCGGCGAGTTCGAGATCCACATCTTCGAGCCTGTGAGACGATAGCCGCCGTCGATCTTTTCGGCGCGAGTCTTCATGCCTGCCGGATCGGAGCCTGCATCAGGCTCGGTCAGGCCGAAGCAACCGATCAGTTCACCGGAGACGAGGCCCGGAAGATATTTCTTGCGCTGTTCGTCCGAGCCATAGGCATAGATCGGATACATCACGAGCGACGACTGCACGCTCATCATCGAACGATAACCGGAATCGACACGCTCGACCTCGCGCGCCACCAGACCATAGGCAACATAGCCTGCATTGGCCGCGCCGTACTCTTCAGGAAGCGTCACGCCCAGAAGACCAGCCTGCCCCATCAGGCGAAACAGTTCCGGATCGGTCGTTTCGTCCAGATAAGCCTTTTCAACGCGGGGCAGCAGAACATCCGTCGCGAAAGCCTTGGCCGAGTCGCGGATCATGCGCTCGTCTTCGGTCAGCTGGTCATCCAGCAGAAACGGGTCTTCCCAGCTAAAAGCCGCACGTGACATCAGTGTATTCTCCTCAATGAAAATTTGCAGGAAATATGAACTGTGCAGCCGTTCGGTGCAATCGACGTTTACTCATCGATCTATTCCATTTAGTAATGGATAATGACTTCAATATCGCGACGCCTGCTTCCCTCCACCAGTGCGCTTGCCGCCTTCGATGCGGTTGCGCGGCATGAGAGCTTTTCGGCGGCAGCCGAGGAACTGTCGCTGACGCAAGGCGCGGTGAGCCGACAGATTGCAGCGCTTGAAGAACAGCTGGGGACAGCGCTGTTCGACCGCACCAGCCGCCATGTGGTGCTGTCGGATGCCGGACGCGCCTATCTGAAGGCGGTGGGTCCGGCGCTGGCGTCGATCCGCGCCGCCTCGCTGCAAGTCATGTCGCAGATGCGCGGCACCACGCTCAATCTCGCTTTCCTTCCCACATTCGGGACGCGCTGGCTGATACCGCGCATTCCACGTTTCGTGGCGAAATACCCTGACATCATCCTCAATTTTGCGACCCGTATCGGCCAGTTCGATTTCGATCGCGAAGGATTGGATGCGGCGATCCATATCGGCCAGCCGGACTGGCCCAATGCCGATAGTGTGTTCTTGATGGATGAAACGGTGGCGCCTGTCTGCAGCCCCGCATTTCTTCAGCGAAACCCGGTGCATGCGCCGAGCGATCTTCTGCCACTTCCCCTGTTCAACATGGCCTCGCGCCCCGGTGCGTGGGACCACTGGTTCAAGAGCCTCGACATGGCCGCGCCGGTGTCTCCGGGCATGCGCTTCGAGCAGTTTTCCAATGTCTCGCAGGCCTGCATTGCCGGTCTCGGCGTTGCGCTGATGCCGCTCTTCCTCATTCGCGCCGAGATAGAGAGCGGCCAGCTTGTCGTTGCCTGCGCGCACACGGTCAAAAGCCCGAGCAGCTATTATTTCGTGACGCCGAAGGCTCGTTCGAGCACTCCGGCCGTGTCGTCTTTCCGGGACTGGCTTCTGGCAGAAATCAAAAGCGAGCCATCAGGCGATTGACCGGCTTGCGATCTCGTATGAATGCAGGCGCTTCTTGTGGTCATGGATCATGCCGGTCAGCATCAGCTCATCGGCGCCGGTGCTTTCCGCAAAGGCCTTGATACCCTTCGCCACAGTCTCCGGCCCGCCGACCACGCGGCATGACAGCATCTGGCGGACGAGCGCCTGTGCTGCCGGATCAAGGCGTTCAGCATAGCCGTCGACTGGCGCCGGAAGCTTGCCGGGGCGGCCGCTGCGCAAATTGACAAAAGCTTGCAGCTGCGAGGTGAAAAGATAGTTCGCCTCTTCATCGGTATCGGCAGCGATCACGTTGAGGCCCAGCATCACATAGGGCTTCTGCATATATTCAGAGGGTTCGAACCGCTCGCGATAAAGCGCGATGGCGCGTTCCATCTCCGCAGGCGCAAAATGCGACGCGAATGCGTATGGCAGGCCAAGCATGGCAGCAAGCTGCGCACCGAACAGGCTGGAGCCAAGAATCCAGACCGGCACATTCAATCCCTCGCCCGGCACCGCGCGCACGCGCTGGCCCGGTTCAGCCGGTTTGAAATAGTTCAGCAACTCGACCACATCCTGCGGAAAGGCGTTTGCATCGCTGTCGAGATTGCGACGCAGCGCATGGGCGGTGATCTGGTCGGTGCCGGGTGCGCGCCCAAGCCCGAGATCGATACGGCCTGGAAACAGGGAGGCCAGCGTACCGAACTGTTCCGCAATCACCAAAGGTGAATGATTGGGCAGCATGACGCCGCCCGCGCCGACGCGGATTTTCGAGGTGCCGTTGGCGACGTAACCAATGACCACGGATGTCGCGGCGCTGGCGATGCCCGGCATATTGTGGTGCTCGGCGAGCCAGTAACGGTGGAAGCCGAGCCGTTCGGCATGTTGCGCAAGTTCCAGCGTGTTGCGCAGCGACTGCGCTGCATCGCTACCTTCGGGAACGGGCGAAAGATCAAGAACGGATAAGGGAATCATACCGGCTCATATGGGTTGGAACGCAGCGTTTGCAACGTCGGGGAAACAAAAAGGGCGACCTATTTCTCTGCCGCCCTTTGTCATTGGTTCAACGCAAGTTTCAGTGATGTGGCGCGGGGGCCGGTTCGCCGCCCTCTTCGGAGGACGCCACATACTCGCCTTCCACATCCTTCTTCGCAATGAAGGTGTAGAACATCGGCACCACGAACAGCGTGAAGATGGTGCCGATCACGATGCCGGTGAAGATCACCAGACCCATCGAGTAACGAGCTGCAGCACCCGCACCCGTGGCGATGATGAGCGGCACAACGCCGAGCGCCATGGCCGCCGTGGTCATCAGGATCGGACGCAGGCGGGTTTCAGCCGCGACAATGATCGCCTCCCGGCGGGAAAGACCATGCAGGCGGCGTTGCTGATTGGCGAATTCCACCATCAGAATGCCGTGCTTGGTAATCAGTCCGACAAGAGTGATGAGACCGACCTGCGTATAGATGTTGAGCGTGCCAAGACCGATATTCAGCGGCACGATTGCGCCGAAGATCGACAGCGGAACCGACATCATGATGATGAACGGATCGCGGAAGCTTTCGAACTGCGCGGCAAGCACCAGATAGATCACGATCACCGCGAGGCCGAAGGCGATCAGGATCGTGTTGCCCTGCTCTACTTCCAGACGCGACTGGCCGGAATAATCCAGGAAGAAGCCTTCCGGCATCTTGGACTTGGCCAGATCAACCAGTGTTTGCAGGCCCTGCCCGGTGGTGACGCCCGGCAGAGGCAGCGCCGAAATCGTTGCCGAATTCAGCTGGTTGAACTGCTCGATAGCCGCAGGCGATGCGTTCTGGCCGACCTTGATAACCGAAGACAGCGGGATCATCGAGCCGGACACGCTGCGCACATAAAAGTCGCCCAGCTTTTCCGGGTTCGAACGATAGCTATCCGGCACCTGCGTAATGATGTCATAGCTGTTCGAATCGCGGTCGAACTTCGCGACCGATGCACCACCGGTCAGGAGACCCAGTGTCGAACCGATATCGCTGATCTGCACGCCCAGCGTCGCCGCGCGGTCACGGTCGATGGTGATCGTGACCTGCGGTGCGTTGAAGGAGAGCGAGTTCTGCACGATGATATACTGACCGGAAGCCTGCGCTTCGTTCTTGATTTCCTCGGCAAGTTCGAAAACCTGATCGGCCGGGCCGGTCGATTGCAGAGCAATCGAAATCGGCAGACCGCCGCCCGTTCCCGGCAGGGATGGAGGCGCGAAGATGAAGGCTTCGACACCTGCGACCTTGGAGATGCGTGCGGTCAGGTCTTCCTGAATCTGCTTCTGCGAACGGGTACGTTCGTTCCAGTCGTTCAGCACCCAAAGCGCAATACCCGATGTCGTGCCGCCATCCATGCCGACGATCTGGAAGCGGGTCTTCAGTTCAGGAAGATCCTTGGTCAGTTCGTCGATCTGTTCGGCGTAGAGATTGGTATAGGCCGAGGTTGCATATTGCGGAGCCTGGAACATCGAGAACAGCGCGCCGGAATCTTCTTCCGGTGCCAGTTCGCTCGACGTATTCATGAACAGGAAGCCCGTCAGGCCCATCAGCGCCACCACGATCATCAAAGTGATGCCGCGATAGTTGAGCGAGTTGGAAACGCGGCGGTGATACCACTTCTCGAAACGCGAGAAGGTCCGGTCGATGAACATCTGGAATCGGGTCTGGTCGCCGTGCTTGAGCATGCGTGCGCACATCATCGGCGAGATGGTCAAAGCTGCCACACCGGAAATGATAACCGCGCCAGCCAGCGTGAAGGCGAATTCGCGGAACAGAGCGCCCGTCAGGCCGCCTGTGAAGCCCAGCGGTGCGAACACCGCCGCCAGCGTGATCGTCATGGCGATGATCGAGCCGGTGATTTCCTTCATGCCCTTGAACGCGGCATCCATGGGGCGCAGGCCCTCTTCGATATGCCGGTGGATGTTCTCCAGAACCACAATCGCGTCATCGACCACAAGACCGATGGCGAGGACCATGGCGAGCAGCGACAGGAGATTGATCGAGAATCCGAGCACATAAAGGAAGAAGCACACGCCGATCAGCGAGATCGGGATCGTAACAATCGGAATCAGCACCGAGCGGAACGAGCCGAGGAAGACGATGATGACCAGAATGACGATAGCCACGGCTTCGCCGATGGTCGTGAAGACTTCCTTGATCGAAGAGCTGATCTGCTCGGTCGCGTCGTAAACCAGAACCAGCGACATGCCTTCCGGCAGCGAGGACTGGATGGACGGCAGTTCCTTGCGGACGGCAGCGGCCATGTCGATGGGGTTTGCCGCCGGTGTCGGAAAGACGCCGAGGAACGTACCAGCCGAGCCGTTGAACGAAACGATGGTGTCCGTGCTTTTCGCCGCCAGTTCGACCCGCGCCACATCGCGCAGACGAACCACGTCGTCACCGGAAGCCTTGATCGGCATGGCGCCAAAAGCTTCCGGGGTCTGCAAGGTTGATTTCAGCGTGATCGAAGACGCGACATACTCGTTCTTCGTCGTGCCCGGTGCCGACAGGAAGTTGGAGGCCTTGATTGCGGCCAGAACTTCCGGTGCAGTGATCTGACGGGCCGCAAGCTGGATCGGATCCAGCCAGACGCGCATCGAATAGACCTGACCGCCCAGAATTTCAGCCTTTGCAACGCCCTGAATAGTGGACATACGTGGCTGGATAACGCGCTCCAGGTACTCGGTGATCTGTTCGCTCGTCATGTTCGGGTTCTGCGCCGCCAGATACATGGTGGCGAAGTTCTGGCCCGTACCCTTCACGATGACCGGATCGTCGGATTCGTCCGGCAAGTCACCACGAACCTGATTGACCTTGGCGATGACTTCCGTCAGCGCCGCATCAGGGTTTGCGCCGAGCTTCATCTGCACGGTCACGGTGCTCGAAGACGGACGGCTTGAGGACGTCACATAGTCGATGTTTTCAGTGGTTGCGACCGCTTCGGCGATCGGCGCGGTGATGAAGCCCTGAATAAGATCGGCGCTCGCACCGGCATAGGTGGTTGTAACCGTAATGACGGTTTCGTCGACCTTCGGATATTCGCGCACCGTCAGCTGCGCGATACCCTGAAGGCCCAACAGAATGATCATGAGGGCAACCACCGTGGCAAGCACGGGGCGCCGGATGAAAATATCGGAAAAGCTCATCGGGGTCGCCTATTGCTTGTCAGCCGGCTGTCCGGCCGGGATCGGATTGACGGTGTTGTCGATTTTCACCGGCACACCGGGCGAAAGCCGGTTCTGGCCTGCCGTGATGACGATATCGCCAGCCTTGAGGCCGCTCGTCACTTCAACAAGACCGGAATAGCGGCGTCCAAGCTTGATGAAGACCTGCTGCGCGACCTGTTTTGTCTCTTCGCCAGCCTTTGCGCCTTCCTGCTTCTGTTCCGGACGAACCGCATAGACATAGTCGCCGTAGAGGCTGGAAATGATCGTGGTCTGCGGCAGGGCAACGACGTTGTTTTCTTCCGGCAGCTCCACGCGAACCTGCACAAACTGTCCCGGCGTCAGTTCATGATCGGGATTCTGCACTTCAGCGCGCACCGAAACGAGGCGGGTCGCGGGGTCGATCTTCGGGTCGATACCGACAATCTTGCCCGTAAAGTTCAGCGCTTCCGCGGTCGAGCCGATCTTCACCGTCTGTCCGAGCTTGATGGATGGCAGCGACTGTTCCGGAACGGTGAAGTCGATGCGCATTACATCGGTGTTTTGCAGCGTGGCGATGACCGTGCCGGGTGTCAAATATTGTCCGAGGTCAACCTTGGAAATGCCGATGACGCCGGAGAACGGAGCCTTGACCGACTTCTGCGCCAGCGTTGCGCGCATTTTTTCAACGCGTGCGCGCGCAGCATCAGAGGCCGAAGCTGTCGTATCGACATTCGACACAGCACCCACGCCACGGGTCCGCAACGTGTCTGCTCGCTTCAGGTTCTGCTGGGCAAGAACGGCTTCGGCTTCAGCGGCTGCGAGATCCGCCTTCTGAATGCTGTCTTCCATCTGAAGCAGCAGATCGCCTTCCTTGACTTCCTGATTGGCCTTGAAGTTGATCTTCTGCACGACGCCGTCGAGCTGTACGGTCAGGTCGACGCCATTGAGCGCGTTGGCCGTGCCGATGGCCTCGACACCCGGTTTCCAGACGCCCGGCTCCACCGTGACGGTAGAGACCGTCTGGGCGGGCTGCTGCATGTTGGCGAAAAAGTCTTTAATGGCCTGTGATCGGAACATATTAAAGCCAACGAGGCCTCCAACGACGATCACGAGGAATATTATTGCCAGAATAAGGCGCTTGATCATTGCGGATGCACTCCAGATGGCTCCCTGATCGATCAGGGTTGGGGGATGGACCGCGGCGCCCTCTTTCGCATTCACGCAAAGGTCGCGCGTATTTTACTTGAATGAAAGTGGCGAATAACTGTACCGTCCGGACGGTATTGTCAACACAGGAACTGTCAGGAGACACCGGTAAGTTGCTAACAAAAAAGAAAGCCTCGTCGCGCGAGCGTATTTTGCGCGCTGCTACCGAGCTTGCCCGTGAGATCGGACCCGCTCATCTCTCTCTCGATGCCGTAGCAGCCCGTGCGGGGCTTTCAAAAGGCGGATTGCTCTATTCTTTTCCGACAAAGGCCAAACTGCTCGAGGCAGTTGTCGAAGAATATATGAAAGAGCACGAACACGCCATGGAGGTTCAGGAAACACTCCAAAAGGGCGACAAAAATCGCGTGGCGCGGGCTTTTCTCGATGTTTACCGGGTTCAGGCCGATGACGAGCCGCCAGCTTGCGGTGTCCTTGCCGCACTTGCCGAGGACCCCGGCTTCATGGTGCCGGTCCGGCTATATCACAGGGCGTTTCTCGACCGGATGATCGAAGACACAACCGATCCCGACACGGCGCTGATTGTCTATCTTGCCGTCGCCGGCCTCGAATGCTCCAGATTGATGGAATGCGAAATCCTGAACGATGAGGAGCAGCGCTCCGTTCTCTGCCGTTTGGAGAACATGCTGACGGTCGGATAGGCTTTTGGCCGGGACGCATCGGCAAGATGTGTCCCGGCGACTTTCTTTCTTCTGATTCGCATTATCTTGCAGCTGGAGAAAATACGCGCAGGCGATGTCCGTCTGGATCGATTGCCACAAATGAGCGTCCGAACTCCAATGTTTGCGGCTTGGACAAAATGGACAGCCCACGCGCGGTCCAGTCTGCGTGCACCTTATCAACCTCTTCATAACTTGCGTAGCGGAAAGCAATTTCCCCGCCAAAAGCGCCGGGAGTAACCGGCGGCTCTACTGTGAGTCTGGACCATAGCCCCAGCAATAAACCATTGTTCAGCACAAACAGCACAAAAGTCGGGGAAGCCTCTATGGGTTCGATTCCCAGCAGATCAGCATAAAAGCGCCCGCTGGACAGGGGATTCTCCACGTAACAAATTGTGAAATTGGGATGTATCATCGTCGTCGCTCCTGCGTTGAATAGAAGCGACTTTATGGGAAACCACTGTCAGATTCTGGCAGTATCAATTCAAGTCCCGAACAATCCCTTGTCTGACTTTCCATTCTTTTAGAAGTTCTGAACGCCGTTTTGGGTAGCGGCTGGCTTCTACAGTCAGGCTGGCGATGCGATCCGTTCGGAAGTGCCGGAAATCCTGTCGCATTTCACACCATGCGAGAACCACACGAGCCTGCTCGAAGAATGACAGGGCGAAGGGCCAGATCAGACGTTCAGTGGGCGCGCCTGTCGCATCACTATAGAGAATATTGATTTTTCTTTCGGTGCGAATGGCACCGCGAAGAGCGGCAACATCCACCACATCGACCGTGCTGTTGCTACCCGGTCCGACAAGCAGGTTCACCGCTTCGAGGGCCGTGCGCAAATCTTCGGGCATAACTGCCGAGACTTTGGCCAGAACGTTGCGGGCTGCCAAGCCAAGTCCCGCATCGCCCCTATCCGCAACCCAGCGCGCGCCAAGAACCAGAGCTTCAATCTCCTCCTGACTGAACATGATGGGAGGCAACATGAAACCGGGGCGCAGCACATAACCAAATCCCGGCTCTCCCTCGATATCAGCTCCCTGCGCCTGAAGGCTGGCAATATCGCGATACAGCGTACGAATGCTGATACCGAGCTGCTGCGCCAGCGTCGCTCCGCTTACAGGACGACGATAGGTTCGAAGCAACTGCAAAAGTGCGAGGAGACGTTCGGAGCGAGACACCAGAACCCTCCCTTACTTAAACAGGTGTTACAGAAGCGCCGGAATATCGCCCCTCGCCCATCCTTCCGAGGTTTCGGCGGCGAAATCGGTGAAGCGGCCGTCAGCAATTGCCGCGCGGATACCCTTCATCAAATATTGATAGTAGGCAAGGTTGTTCCAGGTAAGCAGCATGGCGCCGAGCGCTTCACCCGATTTCACCAGATGATGCAGATAGGCGCGGCTGTAGTCGCGCGATGACGGGCAATCCGATTCCGGATCGAGCGGACGATGGTCGTCCGCATGTCGCGCATTGCGCAAGTTGACCTTGCCGAACCGCGTGAAAGCGAGACCGTGACGGCCTGCCCGCGTCGGCATAACGCAATCGAACATGTCTATGCCACGGGCGACCGACTTCAGGATATCGTCCGGCGTGCCGACGCCCATCAGATAGCGCGGCTTTTCCGATGGCAGGATCGGGCAGACCACTTCCAGCATGTCGAGCATGACCTGCTGGGGTTCGCCCACCGCAAGCCCGCCGACCGAATAGCCCTTGAGGTCCATGGCCTTCAGCGCTTCCGCCGATTTTTCGCGCAGGCGTGCCACGTCGCCGCCCTGGACGATGCCGAACATCGCCTTGCCCGGCTGATTGCCGAAAGCGACCTTGCAGCGCTCGGCCCAGCGCAGCGACAATTCCATCGCCCGCTCGGTATTCTTTTCCGGCGAAGGCAGCGCCACGCATTCGTCGAGCTGCATCTGAATATCGCTATCGAGCAACCCCTGAATCTCGATGGATCGCTCCGGCGTCATTTCATAAGGCTTGCCATCGATATGCGAGCGGAATGTGACACCGTTTTCGTCGAGCTTGCGCAATTGCGCGAGCGACATGACCTGAAAACCACCGGAATCGGTGAGGATCGGGCCTTTCCAGCCGCCGAACTCATGCAGGCCGCCGAGACGCGCCACGCGTTCGGCACCGGGCCGCAGCATCAGATGATAGGTATTGCCGAGGATAATATCCGCGCCAAGCTCTTTCACCTGGTCCATATACATGGCCTTGACCGTGCCAGCAGTGCCAACCGGCATGAAGGCAGGCGTGCGCACCACGCCGCGCGGCATGGAAATTTCGCCCTGACGAGCAGCGCCGTCCGTCGCCAGCACCTTGAATTCGAAGTTTTCCGTTGTCATGCCATGTCTCTAGCGTTGTCGGCACGTTCAAGCAAGCTGCCGTCGCCGTAGGAATAAAAGCGATAGCCGCTGGCGATTGCATGCCGATAAGCCGCATGCATCGTATCGAAACCGGCGAAGGCCGATACCAGCATGAACAGCGTCGAGCGCGGCAGGTGGAAATTGGTCATCAACAGATCGACTGCACGGAAGCGATAGCCGGGAGTTATAAAAATATCGGTCGCGCCGGACCACGGACGGATAATGCCGTCCTCATCAGCCGCACTTTCGATCAGGCGCAGGGAAGTCGTGCCGACGCAGACGATCCTGCCGCCCCGCGCGTGCACGGCATTGAGCGCATCGGCAGTGCGTTGCGACACATATCCGATTTCCGAATGCATCTTGTGGTCTGCCGTGTCGTCGGCCTTGACCGGCAGGAAAGTCCCCGCCCCCACATGCAGCGTTACGAAATGTTCTTCAACGCCCTTGGCCTTGATCTTTTCCAGAAGCTCTGGCGTGAAATGCAAACCGGCGGTTGGAGCCGCGACCGCGCCTTCTTCGCGCGCATAGACTGTCTGATAGTCCTTGCGGTCGCGCTCATCTTCGGCGCGCTTGGATGCGATGTAAGGCGGTAGCGGAATGTGCCCGACCGAGGCAATCGCCTCATCCAGCATGGCGCCGGAAAGATCAAACACCAGAAGCGCCTCTCCCGCATCGCCCTTTTCCGCCACGGTGGCATCGAGCGTTCCGAGGAAGCAGCTTGATCCCGAATGGCCGAAACGGATGCGGTCGCCCTCTTTCACACGCTTGGCCGGACGCAGGAATGCCTTCCAGCGGTCAGGGCCGGTGCGCATATGCAGGGTCGCGCTGATCTGGCTGATATTGCCCTCACGCTCGCGCATGCCTTCAAGCTGCGCGGGAATGACCTTTGTGTCGTTGAACACGAGCGCATCGCCCGGTTGCAGCAGATCAGGCAATTCGAATACCTGTCGATCCTCGAATGGCTGACCGGGACGGACACGCAACAGCTTGGCGTGGTCACGCGGCTCGACCGGACGCAGAGCGATGCTCTCTTCCGGCAAATCGAAATCAAAAAGATCAACACGCATGGAGAACCTCAAGAGCATTTCCAGCAAAAGTGCGAAGCGCCTACGCGGGGAAATCAGTTCACTGGACTGATTTCTGATCCCGCTTCGATGCGTTCGGAAATGCGGCAAACGAATCACGGCCCCAGCATGAACCGGAGCCGTAATTTCTCAATGGAATTGGCAGGATCAGATGTCGGCAGCGATACGCGCCGTCACGATCTGGTCCGGATCGGAGACCGGTTCGCCGCGCTTGATCTTGTCGACATTGTCCATGCCTTCGATGACCTGGCCCCAGACACTGTACTGGCGGTCGAGCCATGGAGCGTCGGCGAAGCAGATGAAGAACTGCGAGTTAGCCGAATTCGGGTTGGCGGAACGCGCCATCGAAGCCGTGCCGCGCTTGTGCGGCGTGTTGGAGAACTCGGCCTTCAGGTCCGGCTTGTCCGAACCGCCCATGCCAGCGCGCGAGCCGTTGAAATGAGCGCCGCCCGTCTTGCCGAACTTCACGTCGCCGGTCTGTGCCATGAAGCCGTCGATCACGCGGTGGAACACCACGCCATCATATGCGCCTTCGCGAGCCAGTTCCTTGATGCGCGCCACATGATCCGGCGCCAGGTCCGGATAGAGCTCCAGAACAACATTGCCCTTGGTGGTTTCGAGAACGAGCGTGTTTTCAGGGTCTTTGTAAGCCATTGGGCCTCTCCTTGTATTTTACTTCTTGTCGGCCTGAAGCGTGGCCTTGATGATCTTGTCCGGGTTTGTCACGGCGCCATTATCGGCTTCGCTGCCCTTCTTTATCTTGTCGACGACATCCATGCCGCTGACAACCTTGCCGACCACTGTATACTGGCCGTTGAGGAAGGAGCCGTCCGCAAACATGATGAAGAATTGCGAGTTGGCCGAGTTCGGATTCTGGCTGCGGGCCATGCCCACCGTGCCGCGAACGAAAGGTTCCTTGGAGAATTCTGCCGGAATATCCGGATAGTCAGAGCCGCCGGTGCCGACGCGTGATGCATCGAAGTTCTTGTCCATGTTGCCGAACTTTACATCGCCGGTCTGGGCCATGAAGCCCGGAAGGACACGGTGGAAGGCGACGCCGTTGTAAGCGCCCTCGCCGACCAGCTTTTCGATCTGCGCAACATGCTTTGGCGCAAGGTCGGGGCGAAGCTGGATGGCAACGTCGCCGTCTTTCAGCTTGAGAACCACGGTGTTTTCAGCATTGGCGGCAGAGGCCGTCTGGACAGCGCCCTGCGACAGCGCGAAAAAAGCAGCAGCGGCAAGCGCTGAACGAACGAAAGACATGATCGAAAAACTCCCTGTGGTCAGGATTTGAATTTGGCGTTCAGGGCGGCAGCGACAGCCGCAGGAACGAAAGGCTTTATATCGCCGCCCATGGAGGCAATCTGTCGAACCAATGTGGCGGTAATCGTGCGCACCGCCGGGTCCGCCGGGAGGAACACGGTCTGCAATTCCGGCGCCATTGTGCCGTTCATTCCTGCCATCTGCATTTCATAGTCGAGATCGGTGCCATCGCGCAAACCGCGCACCATTAATTGAGCGGCATGTTTGCGCGCCGCATCGATGACCAGCCCATCGAAGGAAATGACCGAAACCCGGCCTGCATCCGCGCCCAGACCAGCCTTACAGCTTTCACCGATAAGCGCCACGCGCTCCTCAAAGGTGAAGAGAGGCTTTTTGCCGGGGTGAACGCCAATCGCGACAATAACCTTGTCGGCAAGGCGCAGGGCACCTTTCAGGACATCCATATGGCCGTTTGTCACCGGGTCGAACGAGCCCGCATAGATCGCAATCGTCATTTCTTCCAGCTAGCCTTTTCTGACAGGATTTTCAACAAGAACCACTGCGATAAGAAAACAGAAACCAAGAAACCAGATGAACGCGATATGAACAGTGATTTCACGACAAGTTCACAACCGATTTACCAAGATGGGTGCAAGCTCGGTGCAACCTTTTCGCTTCCTGAGCGTATGTATGTCGAAAGGATAACACGATGATGATCTTTCTTCTGGCATTATCCATGATGGTCGCGATGGCTGCATCGGCAATCATACTGCTTCTTGAAGAGAATGAGGCCAAGCGTCAGCGCGTGCGCCAGGTGGCATTCGACATCAATAGCCTGCGCAACATGCGTTCGCGCTGAGTATTAACAGTCGAGTTCACGCAACAGCGTTGGAGCTTGCTGGAAAAAAGTTTGTGTGATCGCCAATTCCTCCAGTCTTGGCATCTGAAAAAGGCCGATGGTTCCCACCATCGGCCTTTTTCATTGTTCAGAACAAAGGGCCCCAGCCCTTTGATTATTCTTCGGTATCTGCGATTGGTGCTTCGCCTTCGGAAGCCGCTTCGCCACCATTGCCGTTTTCTTCTTCGCTATCCGTTTCAGATATGCGTTCGACCGAAACGACCTTTTCGCCGTCTGCGGTATTGAAGATCGTGACGCCCTTGGTGGAACGTCCGGCAATACGGATTCCATCCACCGGCACACGAATAAGCTGTCCGCCATCAGAAACGAGCAGAATCTGGTCGCTCGCCTCGACCGGGAACAGGGCAACCAGCTTGCCGATTTCGTCGGTTTTCGACGTATCGGTGGCGCGGATGCCCTTGCCGCCACGGCCCGAAACGCGGAATTCATAGGACGAAGACCGCTTGCCGTAACCATATTCGCTGACGGTCAGCACGGTCTGCTCGCGTGCTTTCAGCTCCTGATAGCGTTCGTCGTTGAGCTCGGTTTCGTTTCCGACTTCCTCGCCAACCACCACGATATCATCCGCGTCATCGGCGCCCTGCGCACGACGTTCGGCAATCGAACGCTTGAGATAGGCCGAGCGCTCGGCCGCGTCGGCGTCGACGTGATGCAGGATCGCCATGGAGATGACCTTGTCGCCATCGGCCAGATTGATGCCGCGCACGCCGATCGAATTGCGGCCTGCGAAGACGCGCACATCGGTAACGGGGAAGCGAATGCACTGGCCACCGGCGCAGGTCAGAAGCACGTCGTCGAATTCCGTACAGGTATCGACTGAGAGGATCTCATCGCCCTCGTCTTCGAGCTTCATGGCGATCTTGCCGTTGCGGTTGACCTGAACGAAGTCCGACAGCTTGTTGCGGCGAACCGTACCGCGCGTCGTGGAGAACATGACGTCGAGGTTTGCCCAGCTATCCTCATCTTCCGGCAGCGGCATGATGGTGGTGATGCGCTCGCCCTGCTGCAATGGCAGCATGTTGATGAGCGCCTTGCCACGCGACTGCGGTGTGCCAACCGGCAAGCGCCAGACTTTCTCCTTGTAGACAATGCCACGCGAGGAGAAGAACAGAACCGGCGTATGCGTGTTGGCCACGAACAGGCGCGTGACGAAATCCTCGTCCTTCGTGGCCATGCCGGAGCGGCCCTTGCCGCCACGGCGCTGCGCACGATAGGTCGTCAGCGGCACGCGCTTGATATAGCCTGCATGGCTGACGGTGACGACCATATCCTCACGGGCGATCAGGTCTTCGTCATCCATTTCCGCACCGCCGAAACCGATTTCGGTGCGGCGCGGGGTCGCGAATTCGTCGCGAACCGCGATCATCTCTTCCTTGACGATATTCATCACGCGCAGGCGCGAACCGAGAATGTCGAGATAGTCGCGGATTTCCTCGCCGATCTTGTTCAGCTCGTCAGCCACCTCGTCGCGACCAAGCGCGGTCAGGCGCTGCAGACGCAGATCGAGAATGGCACGCGCCTGTTCCTCGGAGAGATTATAGGTGTTGTCATCGTTCAGCGTGTGGCGCGGATCGTCAATCAGACGAATCAGCGGAGCCACATCGACTGCGGGCCAGCGGCGTTCCATCAACTGCTCGCGGGCCGTTGTCGGATCGGGTGCCCGGCGAATGAGCGCGATCACCTCATCGATATTGGCGACGGCAATCGCAAGACCGACCAACACATGCGCGCGGTCGCGCGCTTTGTTGAGCAGGAACTTGGTGCGGCGCGTCACGACTTCCTCGCGGAAGACGACGAAGGCGCGCAGCATGTCGAGCAGGTTGAGCTGTTCCGGCTTGCCGCCGTTCAGCGCCACCATGTTGCAGCCGAACGAGGTTTGCAGCGGCGTATAGCGGTAAAGCTGGTTCAGCACGACATCGGCAACGGCATCGCGCTTCAGTTCCACCACGACGCGATAGCCTTCGCGGTCGGATTCATCGCGCAGATCGGAAATGCCTTCGATGCGCTTGTCGCGCACCAGCTCGGCCATCTTCTCGATCATCGAAGCCTTGTTCACCTGATACGGGATCTCGGTGATGATGATGGCTTCGCGGTCGCCGCGCATCGGCTCGATGGTGGCGCGCCCGCGCATGACCACCGAACCGCGTCCGGTCGTGTAGGCGGAATTGATGCCAGAGCGTCCGAGGATGATGCCGCCCGTCGGGAAATCCGGCCCCGGAATGATTTCCATCAGTTCCGACAGTTCAATGGCCGGATTGTCGATCAGCGCAACGCAGCCGTCGATGACTTCGCCGAGATTGTGCGGCGGAATGTTGGTCGCCATGCCGACCGCAATACCGCCCGAACCATTGACGAGCAGGTTCGGAAAGCGCGCAGGCATGACCACCGGTTCCTGCTCGCGACCGTCATAATTGTCCTGGAAGTCGACCGTATCCTTGTCGATATCCGACAGGATGGTTTCTGTCAGCTTTTCCAGACGGCATTCGGTGTAACGCATCGCCGCCGGGGGATCGCCATCGATGGAACCGAAATTGCCCTGCCCGTCGACCAGCGGATCGCGCATGGAAAAATCCTGCGCCATACGCACGAGGGCGTCATAGATGGAAGCATCGCCATGGGGGTGATACTTACCCATAACCTCACCGACCACACCCGCCGACTTGCGGTACGGGCGGTTATAGGCGAGGCTCATCTCGTTCATGGCGTGGAGTATGCGGCGATGCACGGGCTTCAGGCCGTCGCGCACATCGGGCAGCGCACGGCTCACGATAACGCTCATCGCGTAATCGAGATAGGAGCGCTGCATCTCCTCGATGATGGAAATCGGTTCGATACCGCTAGGGCCGCCGTTTGGGCCACCATTCATATCGTCGGAACCGGGTGGAGGCGTTTGATCTGACACTATTCAGATTTCTTTCTCAACAGAATCGATAAAGTCACTTTATAACGGAAACCAGCAAAAAACGCCAATTTCACGGCCTTTTAGGCGGGTCATTTCCGCTCGTTAATTCAATGACTTAAAAGATATTCACATAAAGATTGAGCAACGATGTTGCCCGACCTCGCGCTTTGCATCGACCATCCGCTCGTGATCGTCTACAATCCGTGTATCCGATTGAGCATAACATGCCAACAAGAAGGGCGCGTGCAGTATGGGGTTCTACGATACGGTTTTCAGCGCGTTCGTCACCCTGCTTGTTACAATCGATCCGCCCGGACTGGCGCCGTTGTTCCTGGCGCTGACGCCAGGGATGGAGCGGCACCACCGCGGACAGGTGGCGCTTCGCGCCTCCATCATCGGTTTTATCGTAATGGCGCTCTTTGCCATTGCAGGCGCGCAGATACTCGGCATGTTCGGCATTACCATCGGCGCGTTCCGCGTGGCTGGCGGTCTTCTGCTGTTCTGGATCGCCTTCGAAATGATTTTCGAAAAGCGGACAGAGCGCAAGGAAAAAAGCGCCGAGGTTGCCATCACCAAGGACCATATCCGCAATATTGCCGCCTTCCCGCTCGCCATTCCGCTGATTGCCGGTCCGGGCGCGATTTCGGCTATTGTGCTGACCTCAAACTCCTTCGAAGGCGTGGGGCCTAAAGCAGCCCTCCTCGGCGTCATCTTCGTCTGCCTGTTCATCACCTATCTTGTGCTGCTGCTGGCGGAGCGCGTCGACCGGTTCCTTGGCGAAACCGGCCGTTCGATCCTGACCCGCCTCCTTGGCGTCATTCTGGCAGCGCTGGCCGTTCAGTTCGTGGCCGATGGCATCAAGACGCTCATTACCGGCTAGGCGGATTTCTGCGCCTTCTTGCCGATCATGGCGTGACGTAGTTTCGACGAGAACCAGTCGATCACCGCAACGGCAACCAGGATCATGATGATCAGGAACGAAACGTCCTGAAGATTCAGAACCTTGATCTGCTCGGCCAGATGCGCGCCAATGCCGCCTGCCCCGACAATGCCGATGATCGTCGCCGAACGGGTGTTCGACTCGAAGAAATAGAGCACCTGACTGCCAATCAGCGGCAGAACCTGCGGCAGCACACCGAAGCGATAACTGTGCAACTTGCCGCCGCCCGACGAGACAATGCCTTCGACGGGCTTTTTATCCGCGCCTTCAATAGCTTCTGAAAACAGTTTGCCGAATGCGCCGAAATCCGAGCAGGCGATGGCGAGAATACCGGCAAACGGCCCAAGCCCCACCACCGAGACCCAGATCAGGGCCCAGATCAGCGTGTCGACGCCGCGAATGGTATCGAGGAAGCGACGGATGCCAAAATGCAGGAACACATTCGGGATAATGTTCTTCGCTGCCAGAAAGCCGAACGGGAAAGCAAGGATCGCCGCCAGCAATGTGCCGAGATAGGCAATCGCCAGCGTTTCCATCATCGACCACAGATAAAGGCTGAAACGCCCGCCGGAGGATGGAGGCATCATCATCAAGGCGAAATCGCCAAGGCGACCGAGGCCATTCAGAATGCGCAGCAGCGAAAAATCCAGCCAGTAGAAGGCGAACCAGACTGAAGCGATAAGCGCTACGGTTAAAATCGCCAGATTGCGCCATGTGCGGCCATTGCCGAACAGATCGGCATATTCGGTCCTCAATTCCTTTTCGTGCGCATGTGCCTCACGCGAGAGAGTTTGTGCAATGTCGGTCATAATTCTCTCTTCTGTTTGAGCATGATCTTTCTCAACCAATGCGACCAAGCAGTGCATGTCGCACACGCTGCGTAATGAGATCGATGACGACAATGGTCACGATGATCAGAAGCAGGATGGCGCTGACATCGCTGTAATAGAACTGGCGGATCGAAGTGAGCAGTTCCTGCCCGATGCCGCCTGCCCCCACAAAGCCCATGACAGAGGCACCGCGCACATTGATTTCAAAGCGGAGCAGGCCATAGGAGGCGAAATTGGCAGCCACTTGCGGCAGCACGGCAAAGCGGATGACCTGCAGGCCGGAACCGCCGGATGCGCGAATACCTTCAACCGGACGCATGTCGATATTCTCGACCACTTCCGAGAACAGCTTGCCCAGCGCCCCTGTCGTGTGCAGCATCAGCGCCAGAACACCAGCCATCGGCCCAAGGCCAAAGGCGATGACGAAAAGCAGCGCGAAGACGATTTCCGGGACGGTACGCAACAATTCCAGTCCGCGACGGACGATGAAGCGCACCGTGGAATTGGGAGCCATGTTGGATGAGGCTGCAAAGGCCGCAGCGAAAGCAACGACTGCGCCGATCAATGTCGCCAGATAGGCAATCAGCAGCGTCTCGAACAGCATCTTCAGCCAGCCGCCGAGATTCCAGTACCAGGCAGCGAGATCGCCCCAGAAATTGGCAATGGTCAGATCCGGCAGAATGCGGCCGAGATAGCTTGTGAAGCGAAATAGATTTTCGACCAGTGTGCCGGGCCGAACATCGGCAACGACGGAGGCAGCAATGGCGACAAGGACAAGCGCAAGGAGAAGCGCGATACCGTAGAGCCGCCGTTTACCGACTTCCCTGCGATAATCGGCAAGCAGGCTCTTTGCACCACTGCCGTCGAGTGAGGATACCGTCATGCGAGATTCCCTAACAAAAGTGCCCGAAGCTTTTGCGGCTTCGGGCACTTTAATTGTTCTACGGATCAGGACTTGCGAGCCTTGTCGTTGAACTTGAGCATTTCGATGATCGGCTCGTAGTCCTTGGCTTCGGTGGCTACGAATTCCTGATCCTTGCCGTCGGAAAGAGCGTCAAAACCAGCCTTGTCCTTCTTCGGCATGTCGAGGAAGGCCTGCTTGATGTCGGCTTTCAGCTGGTCCGGCAGGGTGCTGAGAACGGCGAACGGGCCTTCAGGAAGGAAGTCCGATTTGAAGATGACGCGGAAATCGTCCTTCGTCATCGCCTTGCCGTTGGCATCCTTCAGAACGCCGCGGCTGACCATGCGGGTCAGGTTGGAATCGTCTTCCGAGTTCCAGGAGTTGGCAGCCGCATCGGCGGTGCCCTGTGCCAGAGCGAGAACTGCATTCTCATGGCTACCGGCGAAAAAGTTCTTACCGAAGAACGTATCGACGCTATAGCCCTCGCGATTGAGGAAGAAGCGCGGCGCATTGTTGCCCGAGGTCGAGTTCGGATCGACCAGAGCGATGGTCTTGCCCTTCAAGTCGTCCATTTTCTGGTAGGGGCTGTCGGCGCGAACGTAAACGACCGAATAATAGCCATTGACGCCGGTATCGTGACGCTGGTTGACGAGCGGCGTGGTTTCAACGCCGGTCATGACGGCGCGGGCATAGGACGCCGGGCCATAGAATGCGATCTGGATGTTACCGGCGCGCTGGCCTTCGATGACGGCTGCATAGTCGTTGGCAACGCGCAGCGTAACCTTGGTGCCGAGTTCCTTGCCGAGATAGGCAGCCAGAGGCGCATAGCGGTCGGAAGTGGTCGAGGCGTTTTCCGCCGGGATCACGCCCAGAACGATTTCCGGATAGTCCTTGCTCCAGTCAGCAGCCTGAGCGGTGGAAGCCATCATTGGCATGGTCAGCGTTGCGGTAAGCGCAGCAGCCGCCAGAAAGTTTCTACGGTTAAGCATAGGTATCTCCTGTTAATCCTGAGTTTGGAGCGTGTTTTTTTCCTGAGCTCTGTGCGCTCAGGCGGAAAGCTGACGCAGAACGGCTTCAGCCGACTGCGGAACTGGCATTGGCAATGGCTCATCCTGCTGCTCATCGGCATCGATGACGTCAGCGGCTTCCATGCCGTACAGGTCGCGGGCCGCCATTTCGGTCAGCATAGAAGGCGTGCCGCGGAATACGATCTTGCCGGCAGACATGCCGACCAGACGGTCGCAATAACTGCGCGCAATATCGAGCGAGTGCAGATTGCAGAGAACCGTAATGCCATATTCGCGATTGATGCGGCGCAGCGCGTCCATGACGCTGCGGGTGTTGCGCGGATCGAGCGATGCAATTGGCTCGTCGGCGAGAATGATGCGTGGTTGCTGAACAAGCGCGCGCGCAATCGCCACGCGCTGCTGCTGGCCACCCGAAAGCTCGTCGGCACGGTGCGCCGCAAGATGCGCTATGTCGAACTGCTGCAAGGCGGAAAGAGCGATCAGGCGTTCTTCATCGCTCCAAACACGCAGGAGCGATTTCGGCGTCGAAACATAGTTCAGGCGTCCCATCAGAACATTCGTCAGAACATCGAGACGGTCGACCAGATTGAAGTGCTGGAAAATCATGGCGCATTGCGCGCGCCAGTCGCGCAGCGCCGAACCTTTCAGCCCCGTAACGTCGCGACCATCCCAGTGGATGGTCCCTTCGGAAGGCTCGACAAGGCGATTGATCATGCGCAAAAGCGTCGACTTGCCCGCACCCGAGCGCCCGATAATTCCCACAAACGTGCCGGGTTCGATTTCGAGGTCTACGCCCGAAACCGCCACCTTGTCATTATAGCGGCGCGTTATGTTTTTCAGTTGAAGCATGAATTCTTCTCCATTCATGCTCACTCTGAATTGCTTCCATGACACTGCAATGAAAGCACAATGACGTTTGTGTAAATTTACACGTCACTATAGGAAATCTAATCAAGCGATTGTTTTAACGCTGATTTCTTGCAGATGGCGCAGGAAGGCTTTTGTGGACAGGCCGACTTCACCGGAATTGTCTATTGTGACAACGTCTCCCGCACCGTCATCGAAGCTGACTTCACGCGCTAGTCGCGCCACGATTTCCTCGCGGCTTTCGCGGCCGCGCGATGCGAGCCGCTCCGCCAGAACTTCCGGTCGGGCCGTTATCACGACCACCGAACGCGACGCATAGAGTCTGCGAATATCGCTGAGAACCCGGCGCGAAACATTGGCGATAACCACCGTTCCATCCGCGATTTCCCCCTCCAGCGATTTCGGCAATCCATAGCTCAAGCCATGCGCCTGCCAATGCAGGGCGAATGCACCCTCGCCCGCCGATTTCGCGAACGCCGCTTCGTCCAGACTGTCGTGATCCTCCGTTCCCGGCATTTGCGGGCGGGTGATGGTGCGACGCACGAAGTGAAAACGCGTGTCGCCCGCAAGAGCCACACGCGCCGCATCCATGATCGTATCCTTGCCGGCCCCGCTGGGGCCGACGACGGCGACGAAACAGCCTTTCGGCCTCTTGGATTGCATCTGCATCAAAGCACCCGTTCGCCTTCACGCCACACCGTGCGGACAACCGGAATCGCGCCTTTCGGACGGACACGGACCAGATCGGCGCGCTTGCCGATGGCGATCTCGCCGCGATCATCCATGGCCATCGCGTCGGCAGGATTCTTGGTCACAAGGCGGATGGCATCGGGAAGCGCAATCGGTCGTTCGCCGGAAGCCAGACCGAAAGCCGACTGAATGAGGCTGAAAGGAATGTAATCCGAAGAAAGAATGTCGAGGCTGCCATTGTCCATCAGATCGCGTGCGGCAATATTGCCGGAATGCGAGCCGCCGCGAACGATGTTCGGCGCGCCCATGAGGATCGAGAGGCCCGCGCCTTTCGACGCGTTGGCGGCTTCCATCGTGGTCGGGAACTCGGCGATCCGCACGCCATGATCGAGCGATTCATCGACATGCGCACTGGTCGCATCGTCGTGGCTCGCCAGAACGATGCCGCGCGTTGTCGCCAGTTCGGCGATGGCGCGCCGGTGTCTGGCGGAATAGGCGTCCGAATCCGCCATGCGCTTTTCACAATGCACCCGGAACTCCTCATCCGTGAGCTTCATCTTGCGCATGTAATAGGTGCGATAGGTCTCAAGATCAACGAATTGCCGCTGTCCGGGTGCGTGATCCATGAGCGAAGCAAGTTTTACGCGATCATCGTCTGCGAAAAGCTCGAATGTCTCGAGACAATCGGCAGAGGAAACTTCGCAGCGCAGATGCAGGAAATGGTCGGCACGCAGGCGGTTTTCGCGCACGCCGCTTTCAATCGCATCCGCGAGCATCCGCATATCCTTGCCGACGAAATCGCGATCATAGTCGGAGCCGACGCGCATCGCGTCGAATACCGTGGTGATGCCCGATGCCGCCACTTGCGCGTCATGCGCCTGCACGGCGGCATCGACATTCCAGCGCACCTTCGGGCGCGGCGCATAGTGGCTTTCAAGCTGGTCGGTGTGCAACTCGATCAATCCCGGAATGACATAATCGCCATCCATGTCATCGCCGCCATTGGCGTTGCCCTGATCGATGGCTGCGATCTTGCCGTCACGGATCAGGATGGAACCGGAAACAATCTCGTCAGAGAGCACGATCCGCGCGTTTTTCAGAACGATTTCATTAGCCATTGGATAGCTCTTTCATCACCGCATTTGTGTTGGCGGCTGTTTCATATTTCGAGAGGAAGGCTTCGATATCGAGCGCACGGAAATCATCGAGCGCCTGACGCAGGCGATCATGGCTCCAGTCCCACCAGGCCAGCCGGTCAAGGCGATTGCCGGTTGCGGCGTCGAACCGTTCGCGGATGAGACGCGCAGGCACGCCGCCCACGATGGTATAGGGCGCTACGTCCTTGCTCACCACGGCTCCGGCACCGACAACCGCACCATTGCCGACCGTCACACCCGGCAAAATGGTGGAACCATGGCCAAGCCAAGTGTCGTGGCCGATCTTCACGGCATTGCCGCGACGCCACTCGAAAAACTCCGTCTCATCCTTTTCTTCCGGCCAGTAATCCCCGGCACGATAGGTGAAATGATGCAGTGTCGGACGCCATGTCGGATGGTTGGTGGCATTGATGCGCACATGGCTGGCAATATTGGAAAACTTGCCAATCTCCGCGCACCAGATTTCGCAATCGACGCCAAGATAGGAGTAATCGCCCAGCACGGTTTCCGAGACGCGGCTGCGCTCGCCAATCTCGGTATAGCGCCCGAGTGTGCAGCCGTTGACGATGGCTGTTTCGTGAACCAGTGGTTCTACCGAGAGTTTGGTCATGCCAGCCCCCTTGGAGAGAAAGCCGTCACGTCAATGATCCGGTCAGCAACTACCGAGCGCACGTCTTCATCGTGGAAGATGCCGAGCATGGCGACGCCCTGCTCCTTCTTGGTCTTGATGAGATCGACCACGACCGCACGGTTCTTCGCATCGAGCGAAGCGGTCGGCTCGTCGAGCAGCAATACCGGATGATCCGTGATGAAGCCGCGTGCGATATTCACGCGCTGCTGTTCGCCGCCGGAGAAGGTGGCTGGCGGCAAGGCCCACAGCCTTTCCGGCAGATTGAGCTGCGCCAGAAGTTCGCGGGCGCGGTTCAGCGCCGCTTCACGATCAACGCCACGCGCAACGAGCGGTTCGGCAACCACATCGATTGCCGCAACGCGCGGCAGCGTGCGCAAAAACTGGCTGACATAGCCGATCGTATCGCGACGCACGGCCAGCACCTCACGCGGATCGGCTGTGGCAAGATCCACCGTGCGGTCTTCATGACGGATCAGGATCGAGCCGCCATTGACCGCATAATTACCGTAGACCATTTTCAGGATCGAGCTTTTGCCCGCACCCGAGGGTCCACCAAGCACGGCACATTCACCGGCACGGAGTTCGAAATTGACGCCGCGCACGACCGGAAGTTCGATGCCGCCCTGCAAATGCATGACGAAGGTTTTCGTCACATCGGTGACGGCAAGCGGGGCTGATGTTTGCAACATAGGCATTTTTCACCTCACGCATGAAGTTCGGCTAATTTAGGAACAACATGCAATAAACATCTGTTTTAATTTACTAAACTTGCAGGATCGACGACACGAGCAACTGCGTATAAGGCGCTTGCGGGTCGTCGAGCACGCGGTCGGTCAGGCCCTGCTCGACAATATGGCCGTCTTTCATGACCATGATGCGATGGGATAGAAGACGCGCCACGGCGAGATCATGCGTCACGATAATCACCGAAAGGCCGAGATCGCTGACAAGGCCGCGAAGGAGATCGAGAAGGCGCGCCTGCACCGACACATCAAGGCCGCCGGTCGGTTCATCCATGAAAACAAGACGCGGAGCGGTCACCAGATTGCGGGCAATCTGCAAGCGCTGGCGCATGCCGCCTGAAAAGGCGCGTGGCTGATCGTCAATGCGGTCAGAGGCAATTTCGACACGTCCGAGCCATTCGGTGGCCGTCGAGCGAATATTGCCGTAATGGCGCTCGCCAACCGCCATCAGGCGTTCGCCGACATTGGCGCCAGCCGAAACCGTCATGCGCAACCCGTCTGCCGGGTTCTGATGCACAAAACCCCAGTCCGTCCGCATCAGGAAGCGGCGTTCCGCCTCGCCAATCTTGTAAAGATCGCGAAATTCCCCGTCGCGCATCCGGTATTCAACGGTGCCGGAAGTCGGTTCCAGACGGGTGGCCAGACTGTTCAGCAGCGTCGTCTTGCCGGAACCGGATTCACCGACGATGGCCAGCACCTCGCCCGGCCACAGATTGAAGGAAATATCCGCGCAGCCACGGCGATTGCCATAGAATTTCGACAGGCTGTTCACTCTCAGTAGAGGTTGCTCGCTCATTCTGCGGCCTCCTTGTTCGCTGCCAGATGACCAAAATGCCCGTTGGCCTGCCGGTCCTCACAAAAATCGGTGTCGGAGCAGACGAACATCGAGCCGCCGCGATCATCCAGAACGACTTCATCGAGATAGACGCCCTTCGCCCCGCAAAGCGCGCATGGTTCCTTGAACTTCTGCACTTCGAACGGATGATCCTCGAAATCGAGGCTCACGACATCCGTATAGGGCGGCACGGCGTAGATGCGCTTTTCGCGGCCCGCGCCGAACAGCTGCAAGGCCGGAGACATATGCATTTTCGGATTGTCGAATTTCGGCGTCGGCGAAGGCGCCATCACATAGCGTCCTTCGATCATCACCGGATAATCATAGGTCTTGGCGATATGGCCGTGCCGCGCAATGTCCTCATAAAGCTTCACATGCATGAGGCCATATTCGGCAAGCGCATGCATCTTGCGCGTTTCGGTTTCACGCGGTTCCAGAAAACGCAGCGGTTCCGGGATCGGCACCTGATAAACGATCACCTGCCCTTCGGTCAGCGGATATTCCGGGATGCGGTGACGGGTCTGGATGATCGTCGCCTCGCCCGTATGTGTGGTGACGGCAACATTGGCCGTCTTCTGGAAGAAGGCGCGGATGGAGACGGCATTGGTCGTGTCGTCGGCACCCTGATCGATAACCTTCAGCACATCGTCCGGCCCGATGATCGAGGCTGTGACCTGCACGCCGCCGGTGCCCCAGCCATAGGGCATCGGCATTTCACGGCTGGCAAACGGCACCTGATAACCGGGGATCGCGATGGCCTTCAGAATGGCGCGGCGGATCATCCGCTTGGTCTGTTCGTCCAGATAGGCAAAATTGTAATTGGCCAGATCGCTCATTCTGCGGCCTCCTTTGCCAAACTTTCGGTATCGTTGTTCGCTTGCTCATATTCCGCGCGCATGCGGCGGATGAGTTCGAGTTCGGCTTGAAAATCAACGTAATGCGGCAGTTTCAGATGTTCGACAAAGCCGGTGGACTGCACATTGTCGGAATGGGAAATGACAAATTCCTCATCCTGCGCCGGCGCGGTCACATCCGTATCGAATTCGCGCACGCGCAGCGCACGGTCGCAGAGCGACATGGACATGGCCTTGCGCTCGCTCTGGCCGAACACCAGCCCATAACCGCGCGTAAACTGCGGCGGCTGCTTGGCAGAACCCTTGAACTGGTTGACCATCTGGCATTCGGTCAGCTGCACGCGGCCGAGCGAGACGGCAAAGCCCAGTTCCGGCACGTCGAACTCGACCTCCACCTCCCCAATGCGGATTTCGCCAACAAAAGGATGCGTGTTGCCATAGCCGCGCTGCGTGGAATAGCCGAGCGCTAGCAGAAAGCCTTCGTCGCCGCGCGCCAGCGCCTGCAAGCGCAGGTCGCGTTCCATCGGGAATGTCCACGGTTCGCGGGTCAGGTCGCCCGGCTCGTGCCCTTCCGGCAGCGAGCCGTCATCCTCGATCATGCCGTTGACGCCCAGAATATCGGTCACGCGTGGCGTTTCTTCCGGCTCCGCAGAGCGCGTTTCCGGTTCCGGCACAGCCACATCGCCAGCCAGATTGGGATCGAGAAGTCGATGCGTGTAGTCGAAGGTGGGGCCGAGCAACTGGCCACCCGGCAGATCCTTATAGGTCGCCGAAATGCGCCGCTCGATCAGCATTCGCGCGGTTTCCATGGGACGCGAATAGCCGAAGCGCGGCAAGGTGGTGCGATAGGCGCGCACCAAAAAGATCGCCTCGATCAGATCACCGCGCGACTGGCGAATGGCAAGGGCCGCCAGTTCACGGTCATAGAGCGAGCCTTCGGCCATGACGCGATCAACCGCCAGCGCCAGCTGTTCGGCAATCTGGTCAAGACGAAGTGCTGGAACTGCACGGTCGCCGCGACGGCGATCATCGAGAAGGCGGTGGGCATTGCGGATGGCCGTTTCGCCACCCTTTACGGCAACATACATTTTCAGCCCTCCAGAGCAGAAATTCTGGTTGTGCGGGGAAGTGCTGCAACGGCGCCGTCGCAGACCAGAACAAGATCAATGCCGAGCGGGTATTGCGCGCCGTTCTCGTGCCATTGCCGGATGAAATCCTGCGGCAGACCATCGACATGCAGCTTGCGCTCGCCATTGATGCCGGGGCCTTTCAGCACAAAACCCTGCCCGTCTGTCAGAGACGCAACGGCAAGAACCACCGTGGTCGAACGATCGGGGAACTCCGGTTCGCCTTGCGCAAAGGAAGAAAGCGCTGGCAGCGATTGCGCATTTGTCACGAGCGCGAACTGTGCCCTCGACTGCTCCTCAATGATTGGCGCGCCGGTATGGAAAGTCAGCCAGGCCGCTGCCTCCTGATTGGAGGCAATTTCAGCATCAACCCATATGCTGGCATCGTGATCGAGCAGAGTGGCTGCAATGACGCCCAGTTCCGGCGTCAGCGGCTGCGGCGGCGTGGCTGCACGCGCCAGCGGATTGATTTGGCCGGGATTGGCCATGGCGTGCATAACGCCATGAAAAGCCGACTGCGCCTCATTGACCGGATCGGCCAGTCCGCCTTCGAAAGCAGAAGATTGGAGCATTAGTTGTCTCCCCGAACCATTGTGAAGAAATCGACCTTGGTGGCGGCAGCTTCGCCGCGCAGCTTGTCATCAGCGGCATTCATGCGATGGCGCAGCACGTCCAGCACTTCGCTTTCAACGGCGCTGCGCTTTCCTTCGTCGAGCCAGATTGCGTCGAACAGGGCGGCAAGCTTTGCCTTCTCCTGATCGCGGCCCAGCGCGTAGGCATGGCCGACGGAACCGTTTGCCAGACGAACGGTCGCCCGCGTGACGGTCGCTTCACCGACGTTAAAAGGAGCGCCGCCGCCGCCGATGCGCCCGCGCAGCATGACCAGCCCGGTTTCAGGACCGCGCAAAACTTCAAATTGCGGCTTTTCCGTCCAGTTTTGCCAAAGCGCCTTAAGCTCTTCGCCACTCGCCTGCGCAAGCAGCGCCATGCTTGCCTGCCGTGCAATCTGCACCGCATCCGCTGTCGGCCTGCTTCCAGCGGCAGCGCGAGCTTCACTTTCGCCTGTGCTGTGTCGCGTTGTCTGCATGAGCTTTTTCCGCCCTATCTAATTCAGTTGACCTGATCGTCCTTATTGTCTAGTTATATAGACAACTATACAATACCAGAATGATTACACCCTGCCAATGACAGGACGATGACAGTTGATGACAAAGGCGCTGATGAAAAAGAGTGGACGAATTGAGAGAAACAGCGGCGTTGCCATCTGGCGGCAGATTGCCGACGAGATTCGCGGCGAGATCAGAGCCGGGAAGCTTCAGTCTGGCGCGCGCATGCCTGCCGAGATGGAGCTGGCCGACAGGTTCGGGGTCAATCGCCATACGGTGCGCAGCGCCATCGCCGCGCTGACGCAGGAAGGGGTGCTGCGTGCCGAACAGGGACGCGGCACTTTCGTCGCCAATGCAAAACGCCTCACCTACCAGATCGGGCGCCGCACCCGCATTTCTCAGTCGCTCGCCTCGCAGGTGCGGGAAATGCAGGGGATTTTGCTGGCTTCAGCCATCGAACCCGCCTTTCCGGATATCGCCCATGCGCTGGAACTGCATCCCGGCGAAGAGGTGATCCGGCTCGAAACGATGCACAATGCCGATGGCTACCCTGTTTCGACGGCCACCCACTGGATTAATGCAGCGCGGTTTCCTTCCTTTGTGAAGGATTATGCGGAAAGCGGGTCGATCACGGCTGCTTTCAAAGCTGCCGGTATTGCCGATTATCTGCGAAAATCGACGGTCATATCGGCCCGCCACGCCGACCCGGAAGACCTTAGAAACCTGAAACTGTCTCCCGGCGCCATCGTGCTTACGGCGCGGGCGGTGAATATCGATACGGAAGGAAAGCCGATCCAATATTCCTTGACCCGTTTTTCGGCAGACCGCATGGAATTCTCTATCGAGAATGACGAAAACGGCTGAGGAGTCTGCTTCATGCAGTTTGGCTGAGCCTCTGTGGCGGTTGGGCGTTTTGAGGGCTGTGGCAGCATCTCAACCCTGGCATAACCCATGGGCTGGATGGCCACACCAGATCGCAACTTGACGCACATGATATATCCATTATTCTGGATACATGGAAAAAGACTCGGCAATCTCGGCTCTGGCCGCCCTCGCCCAATCGACAAGGCTTGATACCTTTCGATTGCTGGTCCGACACGAACCTGCCGGGATCAAGGCGGGCGAGTTGGCCCGTATGTTGGACATTCCGCAAAATACGATGTCCGCCCATCTGGCTACCTTGTCACGGGCTGGCCTCGTCAAGAGCGAGCGGCACAGCCGCTCGATCATCTATCGCGCGGATCTGGATCAGTTTCGCGAACTGACGCTTTTCATGATCAAGGATTGTTGCGGCGGCAGCGCCGAACTCTGCGCGCCTCTGCTCCAAAGCCTGACACCTTGCTGCGAACCCAAGATGGCTGACGCCACTCAATAACCACGTTCTGGCGACGCCAGTTCACCTCAACGGACGTTAAAATGATAAATCGGTTTCACCTGGCGCCCGGCGTGCGCGCGGGCAGTCATTCGCCCATGAAAAACGGTCTGACGCGGACATGCAAAGGCACGTGGAGCAACGCTGATGTCTGTCTTTGAAAGGTATCTGACCGTCTGGGTTGCCCTTTGCATTGTCGCGGGCGTCGCTTTGGGGCATCTTTTTCCGACGCTATTCCACGCTATCGGCTCCGCCGAGATTGCCAAGGTCAATATTCCCGTCGCCGTTCTCATCTGGCTGATGATTATTCCCATGCTGTTGAAAATCGACTTCGCCGCACTTCGGCAAGTCGGTCGGCACTGGCGGGGCATCGGCGTCACGCTGTTTATCAACTGGGCCGTCAAGCCGTTCTCGATGGCGCTTCTTGCATGGCTGTTCATTGGCTGGTTTTTCCGCCCGAATCTGCCTGCCGATCAGATCGACTCTTACATTGCAGGCCTTATCATCCTTGCCGCAGCACCTTGCACGGCCATGGTCTTCATATGGTCCAGCCTGACAAAAGGGGAGCCGCACTTCACCTTGTCTCAGGTCGCATTGAATGACGCCATCATGGTCATAGCCTTTGCCCCGATCGTCGGGCTTCTGCTCGGGCTTTCGGCGATTACGGTTCCATGGGATACGCTCGTTCTTTCCGTTGTCCTCTATATCGTCATTCCGGTGATCCTTGCGCAAATCATCCGGCGAAGCCTGCTGGCGGGTGGCGGACAAGGCGCGCTCGACAGGCTGCTGAAGACGCTGCAACCGCTTTCTCTTGTCGCGCTGCTTGCCACTCTCGTTCTGCTCTTCGGTTTTCAGGGCGAGCAGATCATCGCGCAGCCGCTCATCATCGCCATGCTGGCAGTGCCGATCCTCATTCAGGTCTATTTCAATTCGGGGCTGGCCTATCTTCTCAACCGCCTGTCCGGCGAAAAACACAGCGTTGCCGGACCGTCGGCCCTGATCGGCGCGTCGAATTTCTTTGAACTCGCCGTCGCCGCTGCAATCAGCCTTTTCGGCTTTTCATCCGGCGCGGCCCTCGCGACCGTGGTCGGCGTTCTGGTGGAAGTGCCAGTCATGCTTTCCGTTGTCTGGATCGTGAACCGCTCCAAAGACTGGTATGAACGCGGCACCGATCAAAAGCCCGCTACACAGACAGGAAACTCCCGATGACCGTCACTATTTTTCACAACCCGAAATGCGGCACCTCGCGCAATACGCTGGCGATGATCCGCGCTAGCGGCGAAGAGCCTGTGATTGTCGAATATGTGCAGAATCCGCCCACGCGGGATCGTCTGCTCGGCTTGCTGGCGGCAATGAAGCTGACGCCGCGTGAACTGCTGCGCGAGAAAGGTACGCCCTATGGCGAACTCGGCCTGTCCGATCCGAAATGGACCGATGACGAGTTGATCGACTTCATGATGGCCCATCCGATTCTGATCAACCGGCCGATTGTTGAAACGCCGCGCGGCACCAGGCTATGCCGTCCCTCCGAACTGGTTCTGCCGCTCCTGGAAAACCCGGTTGCTTCCTTCACCAAGGAAGACGGTGAGCAGGTCATCTATGGAGAACGGAAATGACAGACGCGGACTTGCCCAACCTCGACCGGAAATCCTTTCTTCTGCCGGGTGAGAATGCTCTTCGCGCACCTTTTCCGGAACATAAGCCTCGTATCCTGCTGCTCTACGGATCGTTGCGCGAACGCTCCTATAGCCGTTTCCTGACGCTGGAAGCGCAGCGACTGCTTGATGCAATGGGCGCCGAAACCCGCATTTTCCATGCCGATGGCTTGCCTTTGCCGGACGATGGGGCGCCGGACCACCCGAAGGTTCAGGAATTGCGCGAGGCGATGCTTTGGTCGGAAGGCCAGGTCTGGACAAGCCCTGAACGCCATGGCGCGATGAGTGCCGTCATGAAATCGCAGATTGACTGGATTCCATTACCCGGCGGTGCCGTCCGTCCCACGCAAGGGCGAACACTGGCCCTGATGCAAGTTTCCGGCGGTTCGCAAAGCTTCAATGCTGTCAATCAGATGCGCATTCTGGGCCGGTGGATGCGGATGATTACCATTCCCAATCAGTCATCGGTTGCCAAGGCTTGGCAGGAATTCGATGATGCAGGCCGTATGAAGCCCTCCTCTTTCTACGATCGCGTAGTCGACGTCATGGAAGAACTGATGAAATTTACTCTACTGACACGTGGGATTTCAGAGCATCTGACAAATCGCTACAGCGAACGGAAAGAAGCCGCTGCCCAGCTTGAAAAGCGTGTTTCGCTACAGTCGATCTGACATTCGGGCAGTCTGGCGCTCAGGCAGCGGGATGCATTCAAGTTGAATCGCCATCCCGCCGCAAGCTATTGTTTGAGCATGGTTTCATCTGATCGAACCAGAACTTGAATTCAGTCCGTTGGACTGATTTCCCTGCGTAGGTGGTTCCCCTTTTCGGAATCATGCTCCGGTTTCAGGCGAGGGATTTCAGCCGATTTGGACGCCAGAACATCAATTCAACAAACAGAAAAGGCGCCGTAAAACAGCGCCTTATCGAATTTCACTAATGAATTGGATTATACTCGTTCTCAGAACGGAATTTCGTCGTCCAGATCGCGGGAGAAACCGCCGCCGCTGCCGCCGCCCGAAGATGGGCCGGACGACCCGAAATCACCGCCGCCACCGGAGTAATCCGACATCTGGTTGCGGTTGCCGCCGCCGCCAAACGAACGGCCCTCACCGCCGCCTTCGCCACGGCTGTCGAGCATCTGAAGTTCACCGCGGAACTTCTGCAGCACGACTTCCGTCGAGTAACGGTCATTGCCGTTCTGGTCCTGCCATTTGCGGGTCTGGAGCGCGCCTTCGATATAAACCTTGGCGCCCTTCTTCAGATACTGTTCCGCGACCTTGGCAAGGTTCTCGTTGAAAATGACGACGCTGTGCCATTCGGTGCGGTCCTTGCGTTCGCCGGTCTGACGGTCGCGCCAGCTTTCCGACGTTGCAATGCGCAGATTGGCAACCACATCGCCCGAGTTCAGGCGACGAATTTCCGGATCGGCACCAAGATTGCCGACCAGAATGACTTTGTTGACGCTACCAGCCATCGAAAAATTACTCCGGGTCTCGCACGCGCACCCTTTCCGCATGTCTTCGCACGGACAAGAGGCGCTTTCCAAATGAAGGCTCAGGCGCAATGATGCGCCATCACCAGAAACTCATATGTTCACCTTACAGGACTGGCTCAATGAGCGCTCAATCCGGCGCGGTGAATTTGTCAATGTCCACAGAGTTTATGTTCTTGTTTTGTTCAAATTGCAACCTTCAACACTAAAAAGACATGCGTTCGCCACAAATTTTCATGGGTTTTTGCACCATTTCCTGTACGGAAAATGCAGTTTTCCTTATTTCAGCGCGAAAAACCGCATCTGCCTTAATTTCAAAACAGCCTTCGCGTGCCTCAGGAATCGACAACCGCAGGGGCTCCGCGAGGCCGTTCAGATTTCCAAGGAAAAGCCCTGCCGCTCACTGTATCTTTGGCGCGCAGGGCTTGGGGTTGGAGCGATGCTCATGTGTCGGCAATAATTCGCCAACAGGTGGTTTCGGATCACAAAGGCGCACGGCCATTTGCATTCCGCGCAAATTCAAATTGTCGGCAATCGCACTTTCGATCAACGAGGCATCATTCCTTGCGAAATGATGCTGCCGCAACCGAAACGGATCGTGCTTTCATCCTTGTGAAAGCTAGGCAACGTAGTCAGGTGGACTCATGCTCCTTTACCTCCCTACTGGATCTCCCGCCTCCTGCGGACCTCTTGCCGATGCCGTGTCATCCCACCGCGGCACCTCTCCGCTATCAGCGAGTAAGGGTAGTCTGCTCCTGTCAGGAGTGACAGTCAACGCTCTTGCGTTCACATTTCGTATCGCCTATCAGAAGGCTGGTTGTTCGATATTTGTTCTAATGATAAGAGTGCACCGATGAATGACCCGAGACCCCTTCTTATTGGAGGGTTCCACCCCATATTAGGTACCGGCGCGACGTGTTTCACCATTCGGCGCCCGTTTATCCATGGCATAATGAGCAGGCAGGACGCGGAATGAGCGATCAGAAATTCATTTCCATACGTGGCGCGCGCGAACACAACTTGAAAAATGTCGATCTCGATCTGCCTCGCGACAAGCTGATCGTGATGACGGGTCTTTCCGGCTCGGGCAAATCCTCGCTTGCCTTCGATACGATCTATGCGGAAGGCCAGCGCCGCTATGTCGAAAGCCTTTCGGCCTATGCGCGCCAGTTCCTGGAAATGATGCAGAAGCCGGATGTCGACCAGATCGACGGCCTGTCGCCCGCCATTTCCATCGAGCAGAAGACGACGAGCCGCAATCCGCGTTCGACGGTCGGCACCGTCACCGAAATCTACGATTATATGCGCCTGCTCTTCGCGCGTGTCGGCGTGCCCTATTCGCCCGCGACCGGCCTGCCCATCGAAAGCCAGACCGTCAGCCAGATGGTTGATCGCGTCATGGCGCTTGAGGAAGGCACCCGCCTCTATATCCTCGCGCCCATCGTGCGCGGCCGCAAGGGCGAGTACAAGAAGGAATTGGCCGAGCTCCAGAAAAAGGGTTTTCAGCGCGTCAAGGTAGACGGCACCTTCTATGAAATCACCGACGTTCCGGCGCTGGACAAGAAGTACAAGCACGATATCGACGTGGTGGTTGACCGCGTCGTGGTGCGCGCGGACCTTTCAACCCGCCTCGCCGACAGCCTTGAAACCTGCCTCAAGCTTGCCGAAGGTCTGGCCGTTGCCGAATTTGCCGACAAGCCGCTGCCGCCCGAAGAAACGGCGGAAGGCGGCGCTGCCAACAAGTCGGCCAACGAAACCCACGAGCGGATTCTTTTCTCGGAAAAGTTCGCCTGCCCGGTTTCCGGCTTCACCATTCCCGAAATCGAGCCGCGCCTGTTCTCGTTCAACAATCCATTCGGCGCCTGCCCGACCTGTGACGGTCTCGGCACCCAGCAGGCCATCGATCCGAATCTGATCGTTCCCGACGAAACGGCAGTGTTGAAGGACGGCGCGATTGCCCCGTGGGCGCGATCCTCCTCGCCTTACTATAATCAAACGCTGGAAGCGCTCGGCAAAGCCTATGGCTTCAAGATCGGCGCAAAATGGGCTGATCTCTCGGAAGAAGCGCAGCAAGCCATTCTTTATGGCACCAAAGGCAAGGAAATCACCTTTCAGTATGATGACGGCTTGCGCTCTTACCAGACGACAAAGCCGTTCGAGGGTGTCATCCCCAATCTGGAACGCCGCTGGAAGGAGACCGATTCCGCCTGGTCGCGTGAAGATATCGAGCGCTTCATGGCCTCGACGCCCTGCCCTGCCTGTAATGGTTTCCGCCTGAAGCCGGAGGCGCTGGCGGTCAAGCTTGGCATGAAGCATATCGGTGAAATCACTGAAATGTCGATCCGCAAGGCCGATGCCTGGTTCCGTGACATTGATAGCAGCTTCAACGACAAGCAGCGCGAAATTGCCGCCCGCATCCTCAAGGAAATCCGCGAGCGCCTGCAATTCCTCAACGACGTCGGTCTCGATTACCTGACGCTGGCGCGCAATTCCGGCACATTGTCGGGCGGAGAAAGCCAGCGCATCCGTCTTGCCTCGCAGATCGGCTCCGGCCTGACCGGCGTGCTTTACGTGCTGGATGAACCGTCCATCGGCCTGCATCAGCGCGACAATGCCCGCCTTCTCGACACGCTGCGCCATCTGCGCGATCTCGGCAATACGGTCATCGTGGTCGAACATGATGAAGATGCGATCCTGACCGCCGATTATGTGGTCGATATCGGCCCGGCGGCTGGTGTCCACGGCGGCAAGATCATCGCTCAGGGGTCGCCGCAGGATGTGATGTCCAACGCAAACTCATTGACCGGCAAATATCTGTCAGGCGCGATGGAGGTTGCGGTTCCGGCGGAACGGCGTAAGATTGAGAAATCCAAGCGCATCCGGGTGGTGGGCGCGCGCGGCAACAACCTCAAAAATGTCTCTGCGGATATTCCGCTCGGCACGTTTACCGCCGTCACCGGCGTTTCAGGCGGCGGCAAGTCCACCTTCCTGATCGAAACGCTGTTCAAGGCCGCTTCGCGCCGCATCATGGGTTCGCGCGAGCATCCGGCAGAGCATGACCGTATCGAAGGGCTGGAATTCCTCGACAAGGTGATCGACATCGACCAGTCTCCGATTGGCCGCACCCCGCGCTCCAACCCGGCGACCTATACCGGCGCCTTCACGCCGATCCGCGACTGGTTCGCGGGTCTGCCGGAAGCCAAGGCACGCGGCTATCAGCCGGGCCGCTTCTCGTTCAACGTGAAGGGCGGGCGCTGCGAGGCCTGCCAGGGCGATGGCGTCATCAAGATCGAGATGCACTTCCTGCCGGATGTGTATGTGACTTGCGACGTCTGCCACGGCAAGCGTTACAATCGCGAAACGCTGGAAGTCCTGTTCAAAGGCAAGTCCATCGCCGATGTGCTGGATATGACGGTTGAGGAAGGCGCGGAGTTCTTCTCCGCCGTGCCCGCGGTGCGTGACAAGTTGGAAACGCTCGTCAAGGTGGGCCTCGGCTATATCAAGGTCGGCCAGCAGGCGACGACGCTTTCTGGCGGCGAAGCGCAGCGCGTGAAGCTTGCCAAGGAACTGTCGCGCCGCGCGACGGGCCGCACGCTCTATATTCTGGATGAGCCGACAACCGGCCTGCACTTCCATGACGTGGCGAAGCTTTTGGAAGTGCTGCACGAACTGGTTGAACAGGGCAATACGGTCGTGGTGATCGAGCATAATCTGGAAGTCATCAAGACCGCCGACTGGGTGATCGACCTTGGACCGGAAGGCGGCGATGGCGGCGGCGAAATCGTCGCCGTGGGCCGTCCGGAAGACATTGTGAAGGAGAAGCGCTCCTACACCGGCCACTTCCTCAAGGAACTGCTGGAACGCCGCCCCAAGCGCGATTCAGAGGCGGCGGAGTAGGAACGGCTCGCGTGTGTAGAGCCTCCAACATCCCTTGTTGATGCCTATCCCCACGGCTTTTTGCACTTTTATCGCCACTTGTGAGATAAGGTGCAAACAATCTGACCGATGGGGATAGACATGCGGCACAGCATTCTTAGCCTGGTCGTCTGTCCACTACTGGCGTTCACTGCTACGCCGGTTTTTGCTGACACGACCAACATTCTTGATCGCTACAAAGCCACCATGGAAACTCTGGTGAGCGACTTCACCAATCCAGAAGCATATCGCAAGAAGATTTTTGATGGTCTTGATGGAGACTGGTTTGCGATCAGCACTCTGGAGCCAGCTAAAATTGATCCAGCAAAACTTGATCTGTTTTGCAAACCCTCGAGTCTTGGAAGAATAGCTGTTCGGGTTCTGAACCCGTATTCATTCGAAGCGACCACGGCGCCCGCCAGCAAAAATCCGTCATCCACCATTTATACGGCCCGCTCTGAAAACCAGTTCGGTTCGTATACTGACGTTCAGCCGCTTGTGCGCAGGCTGGGGATTGCTGATGGCGACGCTGTTTCTCCGGCGGAGAAGAGAATGATATCCGCGATATTGCAAAGGAATAATGGTGTTGTGACCATTACGCGCCCCTATGACGATATGCTGCTCATTCGCTCTCCAGACACGGTTTTGATTATGGCGCGATGTCCAAAGCAGGACGCTCCGTGAGAGAGCCATATCCTTTTGGCTGCGAACAGTTTCCGGCTTTCGTCTATTTGAGCAGCTTTAATCGATAACGATCGATCATCCACAAGTGGAGGATCTGTACCGCAATCAATGCGATCAGCACTATGCCCACCGATTTTGCAGTGTATTTTTCGGGATCATGCTCCGCGGCCCAAATGAATATACCGGCCAGCACGGCGTAAAGCACCGGGGCAAAGGATAGAGCCAAGAGGCGCGGTGCCGTCCAGTTAATCTGGCCTGATAAACCCCACTGCATGGGAAGCCGCTCAAGTTCCCCAAACCGGCTGTTAGCGGCCACCGCCAGCAGCACGCTTATTGCAAAACCCATTAAACCAACGGCGAGCATAGACGCCTCCAAATCAGCCAACGATAATTGTCCACAAGGTGCCATGTTGCGACAGTATGTGGAAGCAGGTCCCCCACTTTAGCATACGAAAAAAGCCCGGATAAACCGGGCCTTCTCGACAGCCATTCGCGATCATGCCGCGAAGGCTGGAAATTTATCGTCACGATCCGTTCGAAGAGCTTTCACTCTCCAGATCATGATTAGCCGTTTACGGCGTCCTTCAGGCCCTTGCCAGCCGAGAACTTCGGCACGTTGCGAGCCGGAATAGCAACTTCCTTGCCGGTCGACGGGTTACGGCCGGTCGAGGCAGCGCGGTGCGAAACGGAGAAAACGCCGAAGCCAGGCAGACGGACTTCTTCACCAGCCTTCAGGGCGCCGGTAACAGCAGCGAGTACGGCGTCAACAGCAGTACCGGCATCAGCCTTCGTCAAACCGCCCTTTTCCGCAACTGCGGCAACCAATTCGTTCTTGTTCATTGGCATTTCCTTTCTTTATCTACCGGAACGGATAACGTGACCGGATTGGTCGGAGTTTATTCAAATCGTTTCACAAACCAAGCCTGTCAACGTGAAAAAACCCCGGAAAACCGGGGTTAAACACAGAAATGCCGGGCAATTTGCCCGGCATTTCGATTGTTGGTCCTGATAGACAGCTTCCGGCAGGACCTTCCGACTGAATCAGAATCGCCTGCCAGAAGTTCATTTCAGTGCATTCCCAAGAAGCAAACCCGTTCGAACGTTTGCCGGAAATGCCTTAATGGGGCATCGAGGCGCCAGCCTCTTCCTCGACCGAAGGGACCGGTGTCGCATTTGCGGGCTCGGTCCATTCAATCGGCTCGGGCTCGCGAACCAGAGCGTGCCTGAGCACCTCACCCACGCGGGACACCGGAACGATCTCAAGACTGTTCTTCACATTGTCCGGAATATCCGCCAGGTCCTTGGCGTTTTCTTCCGGGATCAGAACCTTCTTGATGCCGCCGCGCAGAGCCGCGAGGAGCTTTTCCTTGAGACCGCCGATTGGCAGAACGCGACCGCGCAGCGTGACTTCGCCCGTCATTGCGATGTCCTTGCGAACCGGAATGCCGGTCAGCACGGAAACGATCGCCGTGACCATGGCGATACCGGCGGACGGACCGTCCTTCGGCGTCGCGCCTTCCGGCACGTGCACGTGAATGTCGCGCTTGTCGAACAGCGGAGGCTCGATGCCGAAGTCGATTGCCCTGCTGCGGACATAAGATGCCGCCGCCGAGATCGATTCCTTCATCACGTCGCGGAGATTACCCGTGACGGTCATGCGGCCCTTGCCGGGCATCATGACGCCTTCGATGGTCAGCAACTCGCCGCCGACTTCCGTCCAGGCAAGGCCCGTCACGACGCCAACCTGATCTTCGCCGTCGATCTGGCCGAAGCGGAACCGCTCGACACCCAAATAGTCGGAGAGGTTCTTGTCGGTGACTTTCACCGACTTCTTCTTCGACTTCAGGATTTCGGTCACGGCCTTGCGCGCCAGCGTCATCAGTTCGCGTTCGAGGCTGCGCACACCTGCTTCCCGCGTGTAAAGGCGGATAACATTGCGCAGTGCTTCGTCCGTGACCGAAAACTCCTTCGGTTGCAGGGCGTGGTCCTTGATTGCCTTCGGCAGCAGGTGCCGCTTGGCGATCTCGAGCTTTTCATCCTCGGTGTAGCCGGCAATACGGATGATCTCCATACGATCCAGCAACGGACCCGGAATATTCAGCGTATTGGCCGTCGTCACGAACATGACGTTCGACAGGTCATATTCGACCTCAAGGTAGTGATCCATGAAGGTCGAGTTCTGTTCAGGGTCCAGCACCTCGAGCATGGCCGACGACGGATCGCCGCGGAAATCCTGGCCCATCTTGTCGATTTCATCGAGCAGGAAGAGAGGGTTGGACTTCTTCGCCTTCTTCATCGACTGGATGACCTTGCCGGGCATCGAGCCGATATAGGTGCGGCGGTGACCGCGGATTTCGGCCTCGTCGCGCACGCCGCCAAGCGACATGCGGACATATTCACGGCCTGTCGCCTTGGCGATCGAACGGGCGAGCGAGGTCTTGCCGACGCCGGGAGGTCCGACGAGGCAGAGGATCGGGCCCTTGATCTTGGTCGAGCGAGCCTGCACCGCGAGATATTCGACGATGCGCTCCTTGACCTTGTCGAGCCCGAAATGCTCGTCATCAAGCACTTCCTCGGCAAAATTCAGGTCCTGCTTGATCTTCGACTTCTTGCCCCACGGAATGGACAGCAGCCAGTCGAGATAGTTGCGCACGACCGTTGCCTCGGCAGACATCGGGCTCATGGAGCGCAGCTTCTTCAGCTCGGCCTGTGCCTTTTCGCGGGCTTCCTTGGAAAGCTTGGTCTTGTTGATGCGTTCTTCGAGTTCAGCCGCTTCGTCGCGACCGTCCTCGCCGTCGCCAAGCTCCTTCTGGATCGCCTTCATCTGCTCGTTGAGATAGTATTCGCGCTGCGTCTTCTCCATCTGGCGCTTGACGCGGCTGCGGATACGCTTCTCAACCTGCAGAACCGAGATTTCGGCTTCCATGAAGGAAAGTGCCTTCTCAAGGCGCTCGCGCACCGAGAGGATGGACAGCATTTCCTGCTTCTCGGGAATCTTGATCGCGAGATGCGAGGCCACCGTGTCGGCAAGCTTGGAATAATCGTCGATCTGGCTGGCGGCGCCAACCACTTCCGGCGAAATCTTCTTGTTCAGCTTGACGTAGTTTTCGAAGTCGGAAACCACCGAGCGGGCAAGCGCCTCGATCTCGACGGCATCTTCATCCGGCTCCGGCAGAGCCGCAGCATAGGCCTCGTGATAGTCCTCACGGTCGGTGAACTTGGAAACCTTGGCGCGCGCCGTTCCTTCGACCAGCACCTTGACGGTGCCGTCCGGCAGCTTCAAAAGCTGAAGCACATTGGCAATCGTGCCGATTTCATAAATCGCATCCGGTGCCGGATCGTCATCGGCGGCGTTCTTCTGGGTGGCAAGCAATATCTGCTTGTCCACGCCCATCACTTCCTCCAGCGCGCGAATGGACTTCTCGCGGCCGACAAAAAGCGGAACGATCATATGGGGGAAAACGACGATGTCACGCAACGGCAAAACGGCATAGAGCCCGTCCGCGCCGCCCGCTTCAGAGCCACCCAGTGGTGTCTTCTGTTCAGTACTCGTCATAGTTCAAGTCCTTTCTCAGGTTTTTCAACCTGACTGCCACATCCGCGCCCCCTTTCGTCATGAGGCAGGTCACGAATGTGCTTTGGTCCATACTTGGAGAGCCTAACCCGGCAATTCAATAGGCTTTATCGGGCCGACTTTCATAGAATCGTCATCTATCCTGCGCTGTGCGGTGCATTAGTACAATATCCAGCTTAGCATGTACCCTGATTGCTGTGCCCTGCAATAGTTGCAGGTTGAGCCCCACGCAAGCTCAGCACATGAAAAAGGCCGCTTGCGCGGCCTTTTGATCGGTCATCTTTCCGCTCAGGCGGAAACATTACCCTTTTCGTCCTGCCGCTCGGCATAGATATAGAGCGGACGGGCGCTGCCATCCACCACATCACCGGAAATAACCACCTCCTGCACGCCTTCCAGCGTCGGAAGCTCGAACATCGTATCGAGCAGGATCTTTTCCATGATCGAACGCAATCCGCGTGCACCCGTCTTGCGCTCGACCGCCTTGTTGGCAATCGCCCGCAGGGCATCGTCGTGGAAGCTCAGCTCGACATTTTCCATATCGAACAGGCGCTGATACTGCTTCACGAGCGCATTCTTCGGCTCGGTCAGGATTTGTACCAGAGCGTCGACATCGAGGTCTTCGAGCGTCGCGATTACCGGCAGACGGCCAACGAATTCCGGAATGAGGCCGAATTTCAGAAGATCTTCCGGCTCCAGTTCCTTGAACACGTCACCGATGCGGCGTTCATCGACCGACTTGACGGTTGCGCCGAAGCCGATGGAGGTCTTTTCACCGCGTGCGGAGATGATCTTGTCCAGACCGGCAAAAGCGCCGCCGCAGATGAAGAGAATGTTCGTCGTGTCCACCTGCAGGAATTCCTGCTGCGGATGTTTGCGGCCGCCCTGCGGCGGCACGGAAGCGACGGTGCCTTCCATGATCTTCAGAAGCGCCTGCTGGACGCCCTCGCCCGACACGTCGCGCGTGATGGACGGATTGTCCGACTTGCGGCTGATCTTGTCGACTTCGTCGATATAGACGATGCCGCGCTGTGCGCGTTCCACGTTGTAATCGGCAGCCTGAAGCAGCTTCAGGATGATGTTCTCGACATCTTCACCGACATAGCCTGCTTCCGTCAGCGTCGTCGCATCGGCCATGGTGAACGGCACATCGATGATGCGGGCGAGCGTCTGGGCAAGATAGGTCTTGCCGCAGCCCGTGGGACCCACGAGCAGAATGTTCGACTTCGCAAGCTCGATGTCGCTGTTCTTCGACTGATGGGCGAGACGCTTGTAGTGATTGTGTACCGCAACCGACAGAACGCGCTTGGCATCCTTCTGGCCGATGACGTAATCGTCAAGAACGGCCATGATTTCCTGCGGCGTCGGCACGCCCTCGCGCGACTTCACCATGGAGGATTTGTTTTCCTCGCGGATGATGTCCATGCAGAGTTCGACGCACTCGTCGCAGATGAAAACGGTCGGGCCTGCAATCAGCTTGCGCACTTCATGCTGGCTTTTGCCGCAGAACGAGCAATAAAGCGTATTCTTGGAATCGCCGCCGCTGTTGCTGACTTTGCTCATCGCAGTTTCCTTTCAATTGACCGAAATGAACGCAAGGCGTCCAGATCGATCGTTTCTTCCGGTTCGGACCCAGTGCTGGAGGAGAAACGCACCTCCCGCCGCTCATGACAGCAGCAGATACGCGCTTGCCGTCATCCAGGGCCTGTAGTCTCAGGATTCCTCTCACCGCATGGCTCCCCGACCGAAGGAGCCATATGGGGACTGTTGCAGAAGCTGCACCGCCGAACAAATGAAAAATATGTTCCCGGCAAAGATTCGGCATAATCCGGCCAAGTTTAGCGCCCCGAACCCCAACAGATGCTTAACGCGGCGCGTTAACCATCACGTAGTTGCAAGAAATGGGCCCCTTTTGTGGCAAAGGGCGCTAAAAACAGGCGCGAGCCGGAGATTCCGGCTCTTACTTCGATTCGTCCGCGCCAACGTCGCGCGCTTCGACCACCTTGTCGATGAGGCCGAATTCGAGCGCTTCCTGTGCGGTCATGAAGTGGTCGCGGTCGAGCGTGCGTTCGATCGTCTCGTAATCGCGGCCCGTGTGCTTGACGTAGATCTCGTTCAGGCGGCGCTTCATCTTGATGATGTCCTGCGCATGGCGCTCAATGTCCGAGGCCTGGCCCTGGAAGCCCCCCGATGGCTGGTGGACCATGATACGGGCATTCGGCAGCGCATAACGCTGACCGGTGGCGCCTGCCGTCAGAAGCAGCGAGCCCATCGAAGCAGCCTGCCCCATGCAAAGCGTGGAAACCGGCGGGCGGATGAACTGCATCGTATCATAGATCGCCATGCCGGACGTCACGACGCCGCCGGGCGAATTGATGTACATGTTGATCTCTTTCTTCGGGTTTTCCGCTTCGAGAAAGAGAAGCTGCGCGCATACCAGCATCGACATTCCGTCTTCAACCGGTCCGTTCACGAAGATGATGCGTTCCTTCAGAAGGCGCGAGAAAATATCATAGGCCCGTTCGCCACGGTTGGTCTGCTCAACCACCATCGGGACGAGGTTCATGACGGTTTCGATCGGATCTCTCATTATGGGCCTCTGGATAACTTTATGGCGAAGTGAATAATTCTGAATCGTACGTTTCCATACATAGGTCGTTGCGCCCCTGTTCCGCAAGTGGCGCTCTATTCCCAGTCGGTCTCCGGCTTTTCAGGCCGAATCCCGCGTTTCTCGTCCAGCGTCTTGCGGGCTACTTCCGTCAGTCGGGCCCTGATGCGAACGGAGCCGTCTTCCAGATTCTCGCGCTCGACATTGCTGCCATGCTGGTAAATCCAGTCGAGAAGATGAAGCTCGAAAGGAGACAGCAGCACATCGACCGCGCCGAGCGAACCCGCTATCCGGGTTTCGATCAGCGAAAGCAACCTGTCAACGCCTTCACCGGTAATGGCCGAAAGCGGAATGGGACGCCCCTCCTCGCTGCCGGCAGCAGCAAGACGCAAGGCGGCTTCGCGCCCGCTTTCATCGAGATTGTCGATCTTGTTCCAGATTTCGACGACGCGCTTGCGGTCCTGAGGCTCGATGCCCAGGCCCGCCAGAATGCTTTCCACGTCTTCGGCCTGCGCCGCATTGTCCGGATCGGAAATGTCGCGGACATGCAGGATCAGATCGGCTTCAACCACTTCTTCGAGCGTGGCGCGGAATGCGGCGACCAGATGGTGCGGGAGGTTCGAGATGAAACCCACCGTATCCGACAGGATAACCGTCTCGCCATGCGGCAGGCGAATGCGGCGCAATGTCGGGTCGAGCGTCGCGAAGAGCATGTCTTCTGCGAGCACTTCCGCACCCGTCATGCGATTGAAAAGCGTGGACTTTCCAGCATTGGTATAGCCGACGAGCGCGACAATCGGATGCGGCACCTTGCGCCGCTTCTGGCGATGCAGGGTGCGGGTTCGCACCACCGTTTCAAGCTCGCGCTTGATCTTCAGAATCTTGTCCTGCAGCAAACGACGGTCGGCTTCGATCTGGGTTTCACCCGGACCGCCGAGGAAGCCGCCACCGCCGCGCTGGCGTTCAAGGTGGGTCCAGCTTCGGACCAGACGGCCCTTCTGATAGTTCAGATGCGCCAGTTCGACCTGCAACGCGCCTTCCTTGGTGCGCGCGCGCTCGCCGAAAATTTCAAGGATAAGTCCCGTTCGGTCGATGACCTTGACGTTCCATTCCTTTTCGAGATTGCGCTGCTGCACCGGGGTCAGTGCGTGATCGACGATCACGAGCCCTATGGCCTTTTCTTTCACAACCTCGGCAATTGCTTCCACCTTGCCCGTGCCCAGAAGGGTCGCGGGGCGAGGATTGGCAACAATGGCTATTTCGGCATGTTCGATGTCGAGGCTGATCGCGCGGGCAAGTCCGACGGCTTCTTCAAGACGCGCCTCATTCGAGCGCTGGAATTCGGGGCGAGCCCCATCTTCCGCTGACGTACCCGTATTATACCGCTCTGGAAGGATGGGAACGATAACGGCTGCCCTTGTGGGCTCTGGTTCTGAAAATTCGAAACCCTTGTCTGCATCGGCAGATGTCGGCTTCTTATCCTTGAATTTGGACAATGTTCACTCCGGGGACGCGGAAACGCGCTTTATCTGCCCATGCAGATAAGTCACCGCGAAAGCTGTTTCAAATGAAAGACGCCCCGGACTGTTTAAACATGACGAGCCGGACAGGCAGTGCATGTCCGGCTATCATCCGCAGAAACAAAAAACTGGAGCGAAACAACGTCGGCCATTGCGCTCCAATGCCATTCGGAAAGCGTCAGGCTTCTTCGCCTTCGAACATCTGCACTGGCTGGCTTGGCATGATCGTCGAGATCGCATGCTTGTAGACAAGCTGCGAATGACCGTCACGGCGCAGAAGCACGCAGAAATTATCGAAAGACGTTACAATGCCGGTCAGTTTGACGCCATTGATAAGGAAAATCGTCAGGGAAATTTTCTGCTTGCGTACAGAGTTCAGAAAAAGGTCTTGCAGATTTTGCGATCGTTCAGCCATTGTTTTTATTCCTTTAATCGATCAGCAGCCAGCTCGCGATGCGTTAAACGAACACGCGCATGCACATAAATCAAGCACCGGTGCGTGCAAAACCGATGCCCGACTGCAATTGCTGTGGAAAGACAACTGCTTCGCTATTCAGCTTCGGTTAACAGGATGGGAATCTTTGTGCAACCGTCAATTTCATTAGCCTCCTGCCAAATTCTGACAGGGCCGACCATACAGGGACCTCAAATGTCACGCCAAACTTGGCGAAACCTCTTTGTCCCTGAGCCGTCGATCAGAAGAACTCCAGACTGACACGGAACATCTGCTCAACGTGTTTTACTGCGTCGGATGTTGCGAAAATGACGACGCGATCCTTCGGCTTGATGCGCACATCGCCATTCGGGCGGATCACCTGCCCGTCACGATAAATCGCACCGATTCGCAGGCCTTCCGGCAAGTCGAGATCGCGCAACGGCGCGCCGACGAGCGAGGATGTTTCCAGAGCCTCGGCTTCGATCAGTTCGGCCATGTCGCGATAAACGCTATAGACCGCACGGATTCGGCCTCGCCGGACATGCTGGAGGATTTTGGAAATCGTGACCGCCTTCGGGTTTATATAGGCGTCGATCCCCACCATGTGGGTGAAATCCTGATAGGCAACCGTATTGAGCAGGGCCATATTGGACTTGCAGCCCAACCGTTTCGCCATGATGCTCGACAGGATATTGACCTGATCCTGATTGGTCAGCGCGACCATGAGGTCGGCGTCCTGAATATCGGCCTCCTGGAGCAGGTTCTGGTCGAGCGCGCTGCCATGCAAGACCATGGTGCGCTTTAACTGATCGGCGATGGCGAAGGCGCGCTCGTGCTCGCTTTCGATCATCTTGACGCGCGTGTGCCATTTGCGGTCCTCAATGGCCTTGGCGACGTACAAGCCGATATTGCCGCCGCCCGCGATAACGATGCGGCTGGCTTCCGGTTTCTCATGCCCGAACAGACCCAATGTGCGGCGGACCTGCTCGCGCGTCGTCACCACATAAGCGAGGTCACCGGCATTCAGTTCGTCCGAAGAACGCGGGATGAAAAGGCTGTCATTGCGCACCACGCCGACGACGGTTGCCGCAAGATCGGGAAACAGATCGGTCAGCTGCTTCAGTGGCGTATTGATGACCGGACATTCCTCAAGACATTCGATGGCTAGGCCGATGATCTTGTCGTCGGCAAAGCGCAGCACGTCCGTCGCGCCCTGCAAGGCGATGCGCCGCAGGACCACCTCGCCCACTTCCACCTCTGGCGAGATGATGACGTCGATCGGCAGGTTTTCGCGCAGGAACAGGTCCTGATATTCGGCCTTGAGGTAAGACTGGGCGCGGATGCGGGCGATCTTGGTGGGCACGTTGAAGACCGAATGCGCCACCTGACAGGCCACCATATTGACCTCGTCGGACAAGGTGACGGCGATAATCATATCCGCTTCGTCGGCGCCAGCGGCAGCAAGCACGTCCGGTTGCGAGCCGTGCCCGACAAATCCGCGCACATCAAGCGTGTCGCGCACGATCTCGATATGGCGGGCCGAGGTGTCGATAACCGAGACATCGTTTTCCTCGGCGGCAAGCCGCTCGGCGATGCCGTATCCGACCTGCCCTGCTCCGCAAACGATTACCCGCATGACCGCTCCGCCTGCCCGAACCTTGATTTCATCATACGCCGAGAGATTTCAGTTTGCGATGAAGCGCCGAACGCTCCATGCCAACAAACTCCGCCGTGCGTGAAATATTGCCGCCAAACCGGTTGATCTGCGCGATCAGATATTCCTTCTCGAAACGCTCGCGCGCCTCACGCAGCGGAAGCGCCATGATGTGCTGGTCGGATTCCGTCGGCGCGCGCGGCAGCGTGTCGCCAATTTCAGCCGGAAGAAGATCGGCTGTCACTGGTGCTTCGGGATCATCGCCGCGCGCCAGAATCATCAGGCGTTCGACATTGTTGCGAAGCTGGCGAAGATTGCCGGGCCAGCTATGCGCCTGCAAAACCGCCATCGCATCGGAGCCGATCTTGCGCGGCTTGATGCCCGCCTGTTCGGCGATCTGCTTCATGAAATACTCGACCAGTGACGGAATATCCTCGCGTCGCGCGGCAAGTGGCGGCACCTGCACCGGCACCACCGAAAGACGGTGAAACAGGTCTTCGCGGAACGTGCCCTCGGCGATCATGCCTTCGAGGTTCTGCGCCGTCGAGGAGATGATGCGCACATCCACCTTCACGCGCTTGGTGCCGCCCACGCGCTCGAACTGCTGGTCCACAAGCACACGCAAAATCTTGTTCTGCGTCTCGCGCGGCATATCGGCAACTTCATCGAGATAGAGAATGCCGCCATGGGCTTCTTCCAGCGCGCCCACCTTGCGCTCGCCGCCGTCCATTTCGGTGCCGAAAAGCTCGATCTCCATGCGTTCCGGCGTGATGGTCGCGGCATTGACCGTCACAAACGGTCCGTTGGCACGGGTGGACTGCGCATGAATGGCACGCGCTGCCAGTTCCTTGCCTGCCCCCGACGGGCCGGTGATCATGATCCGGCTGTTGGTCGGCGCCACGCGCTCGATGGTCTGGCGCAACTGGCTCATGGCAAGCGACGAGCCGATCAGTTCCAGATGATCGCCGCTGCGCTTGCGCAGGTTCGAAACTTCACGCCTCAGCTTCGAGGTTTCGAGCGCCCGCTCCGCGACGAGAATGAGGCGGTCGGCCTTGAACGGCTTTTCGATGAAGTCATAAGCGCCGCGACGGATCGCCGACACTGCCGTTTCAATGTTGCCGTGACCGGAAATCATCACGACCGGCAGTTCGGGATGCTGCTTCTTGATTTCATCGAGCAGCGCCAGACCGTCCAGACGGCTGCCTTGCAGCCAGATATCCAGAAAAACCAGCCGGGGAACGCGATCATTGATCGCGGCGAGCGCGCTGTCCGCGTCGAAAGCCGTGCGGGTTTCGTGGCCTTCATCGCTCAGAATGCCTGCAACAAGTTCCCGGATATCCGCTTCGTCATCAACTACAAGAATATCGGCAGCCATATCAAATCACCTGTCCAGCTATGTTCTTTTCGTCATTATCCGCATTGGTGCCGGCTTCGTCGGCAGGTTCCGCGCTCGCGCCCGCTTCGCCAGTGGGCGCCTGCGGAAAGACCATACGTATCATCGCGCCCCGTCCTCCGTGGAAGTCCGGTGGCGCGTCATGCAATTCCAGATGCCCGCCATGATCCTCGACGATCTTGCGGACAATCGCGAGGCCAAGGCCGGTGCCCTTCTCTCGCGTCGTCATGTAAGGTTCCAGCAGCTTCTGGCGGTCGTCGCCCGGCAGGCCCTTGCCATTGTCGATCACATCGACAAACAATTGCCCATCCGCCTGATAGGAACGGATAAGGATGTGCCCGTCATCGCCTTCCCTGGCGCGATCTTCCTTCGGAAGTCCGTCAATGGCTTCGCTGGCGTTCTTGATGACATTGCCGAACGCCTGCCCGATCAGGCGGCTGTCAAACGAACCGACCAGCCTTTCGGAGCCAAAATCGTTCTGGAAACGAATATCGCTGCGGCTGACTTCGACCAGGAAGGAAGCCTCGCGCAATGCCTCGCGCATATCCATGAGCCGCATTTCCGGCTTCGGCATGCGGGCAAAGGCGGAGAATTCATCGACCATGCGCCCGATATCGCCAACCTGGCGAATGATCGTATCCGTGCACTGGTCGAAAACCTCGCGATCCTCGGTAATCACCTTGCCGTAGCGGCGACGAATGCGTTCTGCGGAAAGCTGGATCGGGGTGAGCGGGTTCTTGATCTCATGCGCAATGCGGCGCGCCACATCCGCCCAGGCGGACGAACGCTGCGCCTGCACCAGATCGGTAATGTCATCCACCGTCACCACATAGGAATGATCTTCGGATTCCGTATCCTCGACCGTCACCTGCACGTTGAAGGTACGCGCCACGCCGCCACGGGTCATGCTGACCTGCTCGCGGTGAACGGCACGTCCCGTCGAACGGGCAACCTCGAAAGCCTGCCCGATCTCCGGCGCGATGCTGGTGAGGTTCCTGCCGACAGCCTCTTCCGATGTGACGCCGAACATATGTTCGGCGGAACGGTTCAGAATGGAAATGCAGCCATCCGTCTCGATGCCGATGACGCCCGCCGTCACGCCTGAAAGCACGGCCTCGGAGAACCGGCGGCGCTCGTCAATCTGGTCCTTGGCGGAAAGCAGCTCATTACGCTGGCTCTTAAGTTCGGCGACCATGTTGTTGAAAGTACCGGACAATGCGCCGACGTCTCCATCGGAGGTGCGTACCGGCACCGAGACGTCGAGATTACCCGCCGCCACATCGTCGGACGCGCCGATCAGCAGCCGGATCGGACGCACCAGCCGGTCGGCCACGGCAATCCCGGTCCAGATCGCCGAAAGCAGCACGATCAGCGTCAGGCCGAAATAGAGCAGCGCGAAGGCGATCTGCGTCGGAATGCGGTTGGCATCCATCTCCTGATAGCGCTGGGTGTTGGCTTCCATCAGGCGCATGGCGTCGAGAATCTGGGAATCGACGGCGCGGACCGTATAGAGATAGACGTCCGGTATCTCGCGCATCTTGATGATCGCACCGACGAAATTACTGTTGCCCGGCGGAATGATGACGGGCTTGCCGTCCGGAGCGGTCTTCAATGCATCTTCGGTCGGCGGCGGCAGGCGATCCTCGACACCGGTATCGCTTTTGACGACCACAGCGCCGTTTTCACGCACCAGAAACGCGCCGAGCAGGCCGCGACCACGCGCCTGCAGCGTCATCAACTGGACGAAGCCGCCACGATCGAGACTGTAAATGGTGCGCTGCGCATCCAGATCCTGCAACATCGAATAGGATGTGCTTTGCAGGTTGAGCGCTGTTTCACGAATATAGGCAGTGGTAAGGCTTTGCGATGAACTGACAATGTCGCGCGTATTGGTATCGAACCAGCGGTCCAGACCGAGATTGAGCGTGACCGATGCCACGATGGCAACCACAATCGCGGGGACGGCTGCGATCAGCGAAAACAGCGCGACAATGCGGACATGCAGGCGCGAAGCGGCCTTTCCAAGCCGCCGCGCCATGACGATACGGTAAACTTCGCGGCAGATCAGCAGGATCAGGAACAGGATCAGCGCGACATTGATGATGACCAATGCCAGCGTGACAGTCCGGTCCGGCGTGATCGGCGTGATGCCAATCAGAATGGCAAAAGAAATCGATGCGGTGACAAGCGCCGAAATGACAGTGATAATGCCCGGAAGCGCCAGAAGCCTGCGCCCCTCGCCGCCTTGCGATGATTGTTTCTCGCCGTTCATGTCCGCCGTCAGATTCGCCGTGTTCATGTTAACCATGTTACCCAATAGCGTTGCATCTATGCAACGCATTGTGGCGAAAATGCAACGTTATTCTGCACGTCATCACCAATGATCCCGCGCAGAAGGCCGGGGAGACTGTTGAATAGCGGTTCCCAACGCCGTCAGGGCTTTCCATGCGGTGCGATTTCACCGCATAAGTGCCTGCTAGAGCATTTCCTATTTTTCATGAATCGTCGGAAATGCTCTATCTATTTTTTTAGCGCTCTAGGTTCGGGTATCCCGGACCCGGCAACCGCTTATCTTTCAAACATTTGGGCAGAGGGCCGTCAGGCACATGCAGGACAACACGCTGGGATTCTACAATTCAAATGCGACCGACTACGCAGCCGATGGCGGCACGCCCAATCCGAAACTTCCGGGTTTCCTGAAGCGCTGCAAGACAGGCGGCCGCATTCTGGAACTGGGGACTGGCTCGGGAACCGATGCTCAAGCTATTCTGAACGCCGGTTTCAAGCTTGATGCCACGGACGGCTCCGCCGAACTGGCGGCAATCGCCTCGAAACGACTGGGACAACCCGTCAGGACAATGATGTTCGACGAACTTTCGGCAGTCGAGGAATATGACGGCGTTTACGCTTCCGCGTCGCTTACCCATGTACCCAGAGGCGAACTCGCTCCCATCGTTGAAAAAATTCACTCGGCATTGGTGAAAGGCGGTGTCGTCTGGGCCAGTTTCAAGACCGGCACCGCTGAAGGCAATGACGCGCTTGGCCGCTATTACAATTATCTTTCGCCGCAAGAGCTTACGGATTACTGGCGCAATAACGGCCACTGGTCCCACATCGAAATAGAATGCTGGACCGGCAGCGCCTATGACAAACGTGTCACCGACTGGGCAGCAGTCGTGGCGGTGCGATAATTCCGAGAGAAATATATCAGAAATTGAGCCTCGCCATTGCCAGTGTGTCGACGAATTCTCCGGCCCGGAAGGCATCTTTCTTGCGAGTGCCTTCCGAAACAAAACCGAATTTTCCATAGAGGCGGATCGCTGCGGCATTATCGACATAAACGGTCAGCTCAAGCCGTTTCAGATCGAGCCAGTTGTCAGCAATATCGATCAGTTCGGTCATGAATGCCGTGCCGATCCCCTTGCCGACATATTCGTCATGTATGCCCATGATGAGTGACGCGCTATGGCTTCGCCGTCCTGCGTGCCGAAGCAAGCCAGCGTTTCCGACAATCTCCTCGTTGATTGTCGCGACAATAATGGTCGATTCCGGGCCAAGCGACTGAATCCATTTCTTTGTCGTATCGAGACGCTGGAACGGCATGCGCAATGTGCCAAACCGAAATCCCGGCATGTTTTGCAAACGGGTCAGACCCTCCGCATCCTTGTCTTCCACCGCACGAATGACGAGGTTTTCAGGTCGCATTTATCCTCCTTTATATTGCTGGATAGTCGTCAGTTTGCCCACTGGCAAACATCAAGACATGCAGAGACCGGCTCGCGATTCTTATCACAAATGCAGCCCTTTGAAGCAGCATAAGACAATGTCGGCATTTTCTCCCGGCTATGTGACGAAACAATAACGAGCGCGAAGCCGGAAACGGTCAGGCATAGCAGTCGATACATTTTGACCTCCCTTGCACCGAGATCAAACAGTGTCATTGCCAGTAAAAAAATGCGCAACCGCAACAAATATCTCATAATTATACAGACAATCTATTTTGTCCGTAATCATCACGAGATGGAGCAAACCCGCATAAGCTATTGTTTTTTATTTTTATTGCCCGAAAATCGGCTCCATCTTTCGATGGTGTATGCTTGTCTGGAGCGTTTCCGGTTAAAACGGAACGGCTCTAACCTTTTGTTTTTATCGCATTATCCAACGCATCGAAGCGGGATCAGAAATCAGTCCAGTGGATTGATTTCCCCGCGTAGGCGCTTCGCACTTTTGGCTCGAAAATACCCTAGCCCTATCGAAAGAATGCCGCCCAAATTGGGCGGCATGATAGATTGCAGTATAGTGAACGCCTGGCCTTTGCCCGTTCAGTTTTCAGCGCCATAGGCATCGAAGTCGAAATACTTGTCGTTGACTTCCTTGTATTTGCCGTTCGCGCGGATCGCCTTGATGGCGTTGTTGAACTTTTCAACCAGTTCAGGACGTCCCTTCTTCATGGCAACGCCAACGCCGACACCATGAATATTGTCATCCGGCGGATAGGTGCCGATCATCTTGCAGCATGCTCCGTCCGGGGTCTTCAGCCACTCGCTCAGCGTCACGCTGTCGTCATTGACGGCATCAAGGCGGCCATTGGCCATATCGAGCCGATATTCTTCGGCGGTCGGATAGGCCTTGATCGTGCTTTCGGTGAAGGCGTGCTCGGCATAATTGGCGTGTGTCGTGGACACCTGGACACCGATGGTCTTGCCGGCGAGATCTTCCTTGGTCACGCCCTTGATGTCGCTATCCTTGGGGACCGCGACGCCGGGAGGCGTGTTGTAATATTTATTGGAAAAATCGACCTGCTTCTTGCGTTCTTCCGTGATCGACATGGAGGAAACATAGGCGTCGAATTTTCCGGCCTGAAGTGCGGGAATAGTGCCATCCCATTCCTGCGTAATGAATGTGCACTCGGCCTTCATCTCCTCGCAAAGCGCCCTTGCGATATCGACATCGAAACCCGACAGGGAACCATCCGGATTGGTGAAATTGAACGGCGGATATGCGCCTTCTGTTCCGATAATCAGTTTCAGCGGCTCTTCGGCATTTGCAATGCCCATTGCCAAACCACTTGCCGTTGCAGCGATCCCCACAATCGAAGCTGCCACAGCGATACGCTTTAAAACGCGCATTCACATTCCTCCCATTTCATCTTGGCTGTTCCGAAATTCATCACCCGGTTCAGCCTCTCGCGAAGGGGAAGCTTTACGAAGGTCGTGCGAATAGCCGACTCGTTATTATTTCTCCCCCATCGCTATCAATAGATGGTTCGATGGAGCTTGCACACCATCTTTTCACTCAAGGCCGCAATGAGAAGGCCTGTGTTCGCTTGTGGCCTGTTTGCCATTGCGCCATTTTAATCGCCGGGCTCGACCCTCACGATCCGGCTGGTCCGCTGCCCATCGGCCGAACAACTGCGAAGCTCGACCGCATCCTTTACTGTGGTGGCGCGCACTTCCTGACGCGTGTTGTCAAGCTGGTAAGTGCCTTCAGCGGAATTTTTTGGCTGAGATGTCTGATCCGGCTGCTGTTCCTTACCGGTCAGGTCAATATTGGCCTGAATGTCAAAGCCTTCATATTCTTCTACCTTGAGGGACCGCTCTAAAAAGGAGTGAGTATTATCGATAGGTTGTGGTTCGGTCGAATTTCTAAGATTCGACGGAGATCAGGATACCCTAGCAATGGCTCACTCGCACTTGCGTTACAAGCTACGAGTTACGAGTTACGAGTTACGAATCTGAATAAGGACTTTCTTTGAGAATACTTTCGATTTCAACCTCCAACCAACGGTGCCAATCGGGTGAGAGCTGCTTCATAAGCTCCAGCTGTTTAGAAAAGATAGCTCTACGCGGGTCCCGCTGCAAATCGCGATGTTGCAGTTCATACTCTTGGGCCATTTGCGATGTTATCCCTTCAAATATCCAATACATTAGAATATCAATATCGTGTGTTTTCTTGTTTGCGAAAACGTATCCATTTTCCTCAAATACAAGTATAAATTCATCCCTGTTAATTTCTATATGCGGCCTACCATCTTGCGGAGATATATTAAATACTGCAGAAATAGATTTAGGTGCATGAATTATATTCCCCATATCGCTTACTTTTTTCTGGATACATTCAATTGAATTTTTCATTTAATGCACCTCTCGCAAGTATCCATTTCTAACTAACCAATCTACATTTACGTTTTTGGAAAGATTGGGCAGTATCTGTGCGCCACCGCCGGGTTGACCAAGAGCAGGAGCTACCTCTCCCGTCGTAACAGTACCGTGCGCTTTTCAAGATCAACATCTTTCCAATCCAGACGCAGGATCGAACCGCGACGAGCGCCGGATTCAAACGCGAACTCTACAACTGGCGCTAGCCATGGATTTCGAGCGTTGCGGCACTCATCAATCAGTTTGTCAATATCATCATGTTCAAGCCGCACGTCGCGCTCATCATTCACCGTGGGTCGCTTAGACTCTTATTAGATTGGCAAGCGTCTCGCGAGAACGATCAACGAAGACGCCTTTATCCATGCTGGATTCAACGTCACGCGGGCACGTTTCGGCTTCTACCTTCGTTCAAAACGTGCCTGTCTGGTTCGGCCAACCTTCGCGCCGAATTTGAACATGCCACTGTCCTAGACCCTTTTGTCGAATCGTGGCCACCTGAAATCACCGTAATCGCTAGTGTGCCAGGGTTTCAGCACTGTGCCAAAATTGTGCCAACAAATAGCCAGATTCCAATCGCCAGTTTCGCGACCTTCGTAATTACTTGATTTTATTGGAATTTATGGCGCACCCGACAGGATTCGAACCTGTGACCTCTGCCTTCGGAGGGCAGCACTCTATCCAGCTGAGCTACGGGTGCATTGCTGGCAGGCTCGAAGCCTTTTCATGCGCGTTTCTAACCGAACCGCGCATGTGCATCAATGACTTATTTCGAGAAATCAGAGCAAAGTTGCGACAGCGTCCGCTGTTACGAACGCAATCCCGGAGCTTCCTGCCCCGTCCGCTCGACATATTCCGTATAGCCGCCGCCGTATTGGTGGATGCCATCAGGCGTCAGTTCCAGAACCCGGTTCGATAATGCGCCGAGAAAATGCCGGTCGTGCGATACGAACAGCATCGTGCCTTCATAGGCAGCAAGAGCCTTGATAAGCATTTCCTTGGTATCGAGGTCGAGATGGTTGGTCGGTTCGTCCAGAACCAGGAAGTTCGGTGGGTCGAACAGCATCGCCGCCATCACCAGACGGGCCTTTTCCCCACCCGAAAGCACGCGGCATTTCTTTTCGATATCATCACCGGAAAAACCAAAGCAGCCGGCGAGTGCACGAAGCGGCGCCTGGCCTGCTTTTGGAAAACGTTCTTCCAACCATTCCAGTATGGTGGCGTCGCCGTCGAGCACGTCCATTGCATGCTGCGCGAAATAGCCGAGCTTGACGCTGGCGCCGATATTGACATTGCCCTTGTCCGGCTCTGCTGCACCTGCAACCAGTTTCAGCAGCGTCGACTTTCCCGCACCGTTGACACCCATGATGCACCAGCGTTCGCGGCGGCGGACCATGAAGTCGAAACCGTCATAGATCGTGCGGCTGCCATAGGTCTTGTGCACGCCTTTCAGGCTCACGACATCCTCACCCGAACGCGGCGCGGGCGCGAAGTCGAAGGCGACCGTCTGGCGGCGGCGGGGCGGCTCCACGCGGTCGATCTTCTCCAGCTTCTTCACGCGGCTTTGGACCTGCGAAGCATGCGAAGCACGCGCCTTGAAACGCTCGATGAACTTGATTTCCTTGGCAAGCATTGCCTGCTGGCGCTCAAACTGGGCCTGCTGCTGCTTTTCATTCAGCGCACGCTGGCCCTCGTAAAAAGCGTAATCGCCAGAATAGGTCGTCAGCGAGCCGCCGTCGATTTCGATGATCTTTGTGACGATGCGGTTCATGAATTCGCGGTCGTGCGAGGTCATCAGCAACGCGCCGTCATAATTCTTGAGAAACGCTTCCAGCCAAATCAGGCTTTCGAGATCGAGATGGTTGCTCGGCTCGTCGAGCAGCATCACATCCGGGCGCATTAGCAAGATGCGCGCCAGCGCAACGCGCATTTTCCAGCCGCCGGAAAGCTTGCCGACATCGCCGTCCATCATTTCCTGCGTGAAGCTCAAGCCCGCCAGAACCTCGCGCGCGCGGCCATCCAGACCGTAGCCGTCCAGTTCCTCGTATCGCGCCTGCACTTCACCATAACGCTCGATGATGGCATCCATCTCGTCCATGCGGTCTGGATCGACCATTGCGGCCTCCAGCTCGCGGAGCTCCGCCGCAACCACGCTGACAGGGCCCGCCCCCTCCATCACTTCCGCGACGGCAGAACGTCCGCCCATTTCACCGACATTCTGGTCGAAATAGCCAATCGTCACGCCTTTTTCGACGGAAACCTGTCCCTCGTCCGGCTGCTCATCACCGGTAATCATACGAAACAGGGTCGTCTTGCCCGCACCATTGGGCCCCACAAGTCCGATCTTTTCGCCCCGGTTCAGGGCGGCGGAAGCCTCGATAAAGAGAATGCGATGGCTGTTGGATTTGCTGATATTGTCGATGCGGATCATGAAACGGGCAGACTTTGCGAGATGGCGTTGGATGGAAGGCGGTCGCGTTGCGGCCTCCTATGCCACGACGGCACAGCCAAGTCACCCCGCTTTGCGGTTGGAAATTCTCTGCTTCAGATCATGGAATGTTGTGCAGCCATTGCTCGGTCGAGAATTTTTCGACCACCAGCTTTTCCGCAGCCGCATATTCCTCAGGCGTAATCGTGCTGCTGACGCCGCCATTGAGCGATACAAATGTGTCCTTCATGCGCTTGATGACTTCCTCGCGCGGCAGCCCTGTCTGGCTGCGAACAGGATCGACGCGCTTCACCGCGCTCGTCGTGCCCTTGTCGCTCAGCTTCTCGCGACCGATGCGCAGAACCTTCACCATTTTCTCGGCGTCCATGTCGTAGGCCATGGTCACATGATGGAGGACCGTTCCCTTGGAAAAGCGCTTCTGCGCCGCGCCGCCGATCTTGCCCCTGGAGCTCGAAATATCGTTGAGCGGCTTGTAAAATGCATCGATGCCCAGCGAATTGAGCGCTTTCAGCACCCAATCGTCCAGAAATGCATAGGAATCGGCAAAGCTCATATCGCGCACGAGTTCGCCGGGCGCATAGAGCGAATAGGTTATGGTGCTGCCGGGTTCAACGAACATCGCACCGCCGCCGGTTACGCGCCGAACGGTCTCCACGCCAAATTCGCGTGTCGCTTCCATATCCACTTCATTGCGCAGCGACTGGAACGCGCCGATGATGATGGCCGGGCGTTCCCATTCCCAGAAGCGCAGCGTCGGCGCGCGGCGTCCGGCGGCGACTTCCTTTGCCAGAACCTCGTCGAGCGCCAGATGCATCGCGGGCGAAACCGCTGGCATTTCAACGATCTGCCACTCAAAATCCCGCCATGTGCGTGCAACGCCCAGTGCTCGCCTGACGGCAATCGCCACCGCTTCCGGGCTGAAACCGAGCATCATGGCATCGGGGCGAAGGCCAGCCCTCACCGCGTCGGCAATCTGTTCCGACGGGGCATCGGCGGAGAGACCTTCAACAGCATTGCAGATATCCCCCAGAGCCTCATCCGGCTCCAGGAAAAAATCGCCCGCCACCTGCACGTCGCTCAAACGCCCGTCACGAACTTCCAGATCGACAACGACAAGTTTTCCGCCATGGACTTTGTATTCGCCGTGCATGTGTGCAGCCTCCCGAACAGTGAACGTGGGTGTTTCATTTCATGAAACTAGCGGGAAAGGAAGGAGGTCGGACGAAGGGCTGGACTATATTCCGGCTTCAGAGGGCGCAGAACGTTGAACAAGCGATGTCTGGCGCGCCTCTTTCGTTTTGTGGCCGACAAAAAAACCGACGGCGATCATACCCGCCAGAACAACGATGATCGATTTGAAACGAAAAGGCAGTCGGTGCATTTCAGAACCTCATTCTTGCCGTAGCAAACCAGAGCAGAAAATGTTTGTCGACCCCGCCTCCTGGAATTCTTAACCAACTGGCAAAATTCCCATTGGGCGCGCCCTATTCATCCTCTGTTCAAGCTACCGGAATTAAAGCATATTCCATCGATATCAGAGGGACTCATGATGATACCTGCACTCAAGACGACTGTTGCCTCCCTATGCCTTGGCGGCCTGGTGGCCATCCTCTCACCGCTCGTCACGCCGGCTTCAGCAGCCCAGTTGCAGCGCTGCGCAAGCGAAAACGGTGTTTGCCAGCTGCCCTACCCGGCTGAAGTGGTCTATGGCACCGGTGGACAGAATACATCGCGCTTCATCGACCGCCCGCAGGTCAGCTGCTCCAACCGTGTCTTTGGTGATCCCGCACCGGGTAAAAAGAAGAGCTGCTCCTTCGTCGTTCAGGATCGCTGGGACAGGCCAGATCGTCCGGGCCGTCCTGACCGCCCCGATCGTCCAAATCGGTATGATCCGTATGATCGCTACGATGACCGTGACCGCGACTGGAGCCGTTGCGCGAAGGAAGGCGGGTTCTGCGATTTCTACGGCCGCAAGCGCGTGCGCTATGGCGCCAATGGGCGCTTCACGGAAGGCGTGTTCCGCAACGGCGTCCGGTGTGACAACCGCACCTTCGGCGACCCGGCGCGCGGCAAGGTCAAGTCCTGTTACGTTCTCGATTAAGAACCGAGCATAAGAATACAGAAGCCCGGACCGAACAGTCCGGGCTTTGCTTTCGGCGAACCCAAATTTCCTCCCAAAGCCTTGAATCCTGCGCCGGACGCGAAACCGCGACTCGTCAATTCAAATACCTGGAATGTTGATTCGTCATTGTAGACCTGACGAAGTTGCTTTCGTCGGCCATTCTCCCGCTCCATAAAAGAAAACGAACGCAACAGGGGTAAAGCAATGGTTCTATTCTCTATTGTCATAGGCGTGCTGACATCCGCGGTGGTGATCGCCGCATGCATTATGCTTTGGAGATATGAACGTTCCTGAGACACATCAACCGGGAAGCGGACGGATGGTGGGCGTGACAGGGATTGAACCTGTGACCCCTCCCGTGTGAAGGGAGTGCTCTCCCGCTGAGCTACACGCCCGATGAGCGATGCTCAATCAAGGTGGTGCGGATATACTGGCCTGCAGCTGCATAAGTCAAGCATCTTGCGCGCCACTTCCCAAAGAGATTTTATCTTCTGCCGTCTGTCTTATCGGCAAAGAAAAACGGCAACCATCCAGCGATGATTGCCGTTCTGTTTTCATATGGCAACGGATTTCAGAGCGCGGCCAGACGCGAATCCGCAGTCTTGTCGAATGCCTTCTGCAAGCCGGAATCACGGTCATAAACATCGCCATAGTAGCGAATCTGCCCGCTCGCATCCGGCCATGCCGTGAAGTAGGAAATATAGACCGGAACCGGCTCCTTCACCTTGATGCCGCGCTCGTTCTTGCCGAAGTATTTTTCAAGGTCGGCCACCGATGTTCCCATGACCGCCGCCGCCATGTCACGCGGGCGTTCCAGACGGATACAGCCATGGCTGAGTGCGCGCATGTCGCGGCTGAAATAGGATTTGGCCGGAGTGTCATGCATGTAGATATCATGCGCGTTGGGAAACAGAATCTTGAGTTCGCCCAGCGCATTGTCGAGGCTCGGCTTCTGACGAATACCGACATGGGCCTTGCCTGCGGCAACGGCACTCCAATTGACGGCGCTGGCCGAAACCTTCTTGCCGTCCGCGTAGACCTCATAGCCGTTGCGGTCGAGATAGCTCGTATCGCGCATGACCTTCGGCAGCATCTCGTTCAGGATGATAGAGCGCGGCACGCCCCATGACGGGTTGAAAACCACCGTCTGGACCTTGTTATAGAAGAAATAGGTCTGGTGGCTCGGAGAGCCGATGACCACATTCATGGCCAGCTTTTCTTTACCGCCCTCGAAATATTCCGCGCGGTAAGCCGGCTGATTGACCATCACGTAACGGGTGCCGAAATCATGCGGCAGCCAGCGCAGGCGTTCCATGGAATAAAGGATGCGGTCGCGCTTGATGGAGGACTGCTCACCCTGAAGGGCGGAAAGTGTATTGCGGCCAATAACGCCATCCGGCGTGCTGCCAGAAAGCTTCTGGTAGTCCTTGATGGCTGCAACCAGTTCAGGATCGTAGACGTCGCCGCTCGCATGCCGGTCCAGCACTTGCTGGTGGTCTGCCAGATAGCTTGCGGGCGCGTGTCTCGATATCAGGGCAACGACCTTGCTGAGCTGATCATTCCTATCGCCCGGCTTGATAACGCCATTGAGCGAGATGCGGATCGGTTCGGCAGATGGCGGAGCGGCATTTGCCAGTTCGCGCTTCAAGGCTGCATATTGCGCATTGTCCGGCTGGAAGCCATGCAGGTAGGTCGCCGGATCGCTCTCTGACGCCAGCCGTTCAAGAACCGCCTTCGGATCGACGCGGTTGCGCGGCAGGTCGTGGAAACCGCTCAGCCGGTCGGCGATGACGCGCCCCTCACCTGCGTCGATAGCGTAACGCAGCGCGCGCGCCGACATGCGAATTTCAAATTCTGCAAGTTTCTGCTGGCGTTCGGCTCCCGCGGCAGCGTCGAAGGTGTCAGCCGGAATCGTGACCGCATATTCATCCGGGTTGAGCCCGTCCTCATCGGCTCGGGCGAAGAAGGCCGCGACGTTCTTGGCGCGGTCCAGCACCTTGTCATCAGCCGACCACATGAAGCTGCGCTTGCTGGAATAATAATCGACGATAGCCTGCGCTATCTCTTTTTCGGCCTTGACGTCGACGGACTTCAGATAGTCCACCGCCGCGTCGAATGCACGCTGGCCCGGTGTCTCCTCACGGGCCTGATGACGGATCGGCGACATGCCCGATGTCAGCGGGTCGACAGGGGCAGGTTCAGTTGCGGCAGTGACGCGCATATCGAGCGCGCTGAAATCGACATTGACCAGAGTATCGGGCTTATAATCGTAAATCTGCGGTCCCTTCACCGTCACGCGCTGCGCTGGCGGAACGCTGCGTGTCGCGGTCTTCGGGGTGGATGCGCGGGGAGCCGCGACCGCTTTTGGGGCAGCCGCTTTCGGAGGTTGAGGCTGCGGCGCAACCACCTGCGGCGCGGGTTGCTGGCGGCGCTGCTGAAAAAGCTCCAACAACGAATTCGCGGCCTGGGCCTGCGCTGTGGGGAGAAACACCGAAGCTGCCAGGGCCAGCGCCGCTGCGCGACGGATCGTTAGTCCGCGCCCAGCGCTGCTCTTCTCATCTGTCTGCGAGTGTCTGGGAAACTGCATTTCAAACCGCCCAAATTGATGCGTTCGCTAAACAAGCGAATCCGTCCGAATCTCGCGCGTAGAATTTACCAATCTCGTATAGAAACTTTTAACGCTAATGCTTCCTGAAGCAATTTCGCGTTCTGCACCTATCACAATTGTTTGAGGCGCCTTCTTGGGAGACGGACCCGGAATGCCTTGATGAACAAAGTGACGCAGTGGCATCCACTTCGCATCGCGCTAAAAGCCCCTCAGACTTTGGCTCCGGGCTCTCTTCGGGGCTTCGATCAATATATCGCGCGAGCCGGATTTACGACCATCTCCGGCTGGCGCAGCTGGCAAGCAAGCGAGGTACCGCGATGGCAGAAGCAAGCGCCGCCGATCTTTTCCCTCTTGGTGAAGACGACACCCCTTACCGCAAGCTGACTTCCGATCATGTCTCCGTCGATACGTTCAAGGGACAGGAAATCCTGACGGTCGATCCGGAAGGGCTTCGCCTGCTTTCGGAAGCGGCTTTTGCCGACATCAACCATCTGCTGCGCCCCGGCCATCTTCAGCAGCTTGCCAAAATTCTCGAAGACCCTGAAGCGACCGACAACGACCGTTTCGTTGCCTACGATCTTCTGAAAAACGCCAATATCGCCGCTGGCGGCGTGCTGCCCATGTGTCAGGATACCGGCACGGCGATCATCATGGGCAAGAAGGGCCGTCGCGTCTGGACCGAAGGCGGCGATGCCGATGCGCTGGGCGCAGGCGTTCTCGATGCCTACAACAAGAAGAACCTGCGTTATTCGCAGCTCGCCCCTCTGTCGATGTTCGAGGAAAAGAACACCAAGAACAATCTGCCCGCGCAGATCGACATTTATGAAGAAGGCGAAGATGCCTATAAATTCCTGTTCGTAGCCAAAGGCGGCGGTTCGGCGAACAAGACGTTTCTCTATCAGGGAACACCGTCACTGCTGACGCACGACCGCATGATCGACTTCCTCAAGGACAAGATCCTGAGCCTCGGCACTGCCGCCTGCCCGCCTTACCATCTGGCAATCGTCATTGGCGGCACCTCGGCCGAGATGAACCTGAAGACGGTCAAGCTTGCCTCGACGCGCTATCTGGACAGCCTGCCGACCAAGGGTTCGGAAACCGGCCACGCCTTCCGCGACCTCGAAATGGAAGCTGAAATCCATAAGCTGACGCAGTCGCTCGGCGTCGGCGCGCAGTTCGGCGGCAAATATTTCTGCCATGACGTGCGCGTCATTCGCCTGCCGCGCCACGGTGCTTCGCTGCCGATCGGCATCGGCGTTTCCTGCTCTGCGGACCGTCAGGCCAAGGGCAAGATCACCAAGGACGGCATCTTTCTGGAAAAGCTGGAAACCAATCCGGCCAAGTACATGCCGGACATCGACGAGGAAAAACTGTCGTCGCATGTGGTCAAGATCGACCTCAACCAGCCGATGCAGGACATTCTCAAGGAATTGTCGAAGCACCCGGTCAAGACCCGCCTGTCGCTCACCGGCCCCATCATCGTGGCGCGCGATCTGGCGCATGCCAAGATTCGCGAGCGGCTTGAAAACGGCGAAGCCATGCCGGATTATTTCAAGAACCATCCGATCTATTATGCAGGTCCTGCCAAAACGCCAGCCGGTTATGCTTCCGGCTCGTTCGGGCCAACCACGGCTGGCCGCATGGATTCCTATGTGGACCAGTTCCAGTCCTTCGGCGGTTCGATGGTGATGCTCGCCAAGGGCAACCGTTCGCGCCAGGTGCGTGAGGCCTGCGGCCAGCACGGCGGCTTCTATCTGGGCTCCATCGGCGGTCCGGCTGCCCGTCTGGCGCAGGATTGCATCAAGAAAGTCGAAGTCGTCGAATATCCAGAACTCGGCATGGAAGCGATCTGGCGCATCGAAGTGGAAGATTTCCCCGCCTTCATCGTCATCGATGACAAGGGCAATGATTTCTTCAAGGAGCTCAATCTGGGTTAAAGCATTTCCAGCAAAAGTGCGAAGCGGTTTTGCGTTGGATATTGCGACGAAACAAACGCTTAGAGCACAGATTTGATTGAATCAGATCTGTGCTCTAAGCAAATGAAAGGGCGGCGCGAGCCGCCCTTTTCGTTTCAGGCGTTTGCGCCGCCATCGACGGTAAGCGAGGCGCCCGACACGAAGCGTCCTTCGGGGCTTGCAAGCCAGGCCACCAGACTTGCAATATCGTCAGGAGAACCGAAGCTGCCCGTAGCGATGCGCTCGCGCTGCTGTTCGGCCTGATCCCCACCGGCCGGGTTCATGTCGGTATCGGTGGAACCGGGGTGAACGACATTGACCGTAACGCCCTTCGGACCAAGATCACGCGCCAGACCTTTCGTCAGACCGATCAAAGCCGCCTTGCTGGCCGCATAAAGGCTGATGCCCGGCCACGGCACGCTTTCCGCCAGATTGGAGCCGATGGTGATGACCCGCCCGCCAGCGCCAAGGTGCGGAGCGGCTGCGGAAACGGCGGCAAAGACGGCGCGGAAATTCACCGCCATCACATCATCGAAATCGGCAAGCGTGACGTCTTCCAACGGGGCCGCATGCCAGATACCGGCGCTATTGACCAATATATCCAGACGACCGAATTCCTTGACCGTTGCTTCGATGGCCGCAGCAATCTGGCTGGCGTCGCGGTTATCAGCCCTCAATGCCAGCGCCTTGCCGCCATTGGCCACGATTTCCGAAACCACGGCATCGGCTTTTTCCTTGCCATTCACATAAGTGATGACAACTGCCGCGCCATCTTTTGCGAGCCTGCGCGCAATCGCAGCGCCTATGCCGCGGCTTCCACCGGTGACGAAGGCAACCTTTCCGTTCAGAGATTCTGCTGGCATGCCATTCCCTTTCTGTATCGATTGATACATAATTGCTGACAGGCTTGCGCGGAACCGTCAAGCGATTTATTTAATGATCGATACAGAAAGGTTCAGACGTGGCAGAAAAAGGACGTCCCCGCAGCTTTGACCGTGAAACAGCGCTTCGGGCTGCGATGTTCATATTTTGGGAGAAAGGTTTCGACGGCGCATCGCTGGCCGATCTGACGACGGCCATGGGCATCAACGCTCCCAGCCTCTATGCTGCATTCAAAAGCAAGGAGGAGCTATATCTGGAAGCCCTTGCGCTTTATGCGGGAGAAATTGGCGTTGAAATCTGGTCTAGCCTTGATGAAACGCTGAATGTCCGCACGGCTTTCGAGCGTTTCCTGTTCGCAACGATAGATGCCTACTGCCAGGAAACCGTGCCCCGGGGCTGCATGATCACGCTGGACGCGCTGCATCGAACGCACTCAAGCGACAAGGTTTGCACCGTGCTGCGCAGCCGCCGCCAGTCCAATATTGAGACCCTGAAGAAGCGGCTGGAACGCGGCGTTCGCGACGGAGATATTCCGGCCTCCGTCAATTGCGAGGCAGTCGCTACCTTTTACGCGACGGTCCAGAACGGCATGTCTATTCTCGCGCGCGATGGCGGAACGCGCCAAGACCTCGCCGCAACAGCGATGGGCGCTATGGCAGCATGGGAGAAACTGGTTTTCTCCGAAGCATAATCAGGCAACCAGCCTCAATCTCGGACTGTCATCAAGGTATTCCGCCACCAATGACGCCACCTCAGCGCTCGCGATGATGCGGCGATGCCCAAGGCCATCCGCCCAATGCACCGTCACATGAGAGCCCGCCTTGCCAGCCGCTTCCGCGCAGATAGCAGGAACTTCCTTGTCGTCATGTGCATGGATGACAAGCGTCGGTATCGTCATGCGGCGCAGGAGCACATCGGTATCGAAGTCAGTAATCGGGCGCGCGGCGATGTGACGGACCTGTTCCTTCATGGCGTGACGCGCGTCGCGGCCAAGCCCCAGCACTTTGCCGAAACCGTCAAAAACCCCCGTCATCGAGTGCGGGGAAGCAATCGTCACCAGCTTCGCCGGGCGGTGTGAGCGGTAGCAACCGACAGAACCCGCAGCCGCATTGATGATGACCGCGCCACCGAATGAATGGCCGATCATCGCATCGAAGGGGCCATATTGACGCCAGGCCACATCGACGGCTGCGATTGCCTGGATCATGTTGAGCGTGTGCCCCGCCGATGCGCCATGACCCGGAAGATCGATCGCAACAACCCGCTCGCCCCGCGCGACAAGCTCGCGGATGATCGTCATCATATCGGCCGCGCGCGATCCCCATCCGTGGACGACAAGCGAAGTTCTTCCCACATAAACGTCGGGTTCGAACAGATAGGTTGCGATAAGTCCGCGGTCGATGATCAGATCGAGCCGCTTTGCCTGACCGAGTTCCATGTTCGCTTTTTGAAGACGCGCCGCATAGGCCTTGGTCTTCGGCTTGCGGCTTGGCGTTCGACAAAAAATCCTGAATGCGGCGCGGCCCGCTTTATCGGCATCAATGCGCCCGAGCACACCCAGGCCGAATCGCGTAACCTGCAAAGAGAACGATGTCATGACAGGGCCTCAATTATGTTCAATCCTGAACAAATAATTGTACAAGAATGAACAAAATGCAAGACGAAACGCAAAGACTGCCGTGGGATAATCCGCGCTTCAAGAACTGGATCGCCGTTGCGCGCGCAGGCAAGGCGGTGGAACGCGCCCTCGCCCAGGGGCTATCGACCTTCGATCTGAAGATCGCCGACCTCGATGTGCTGATGAATATTTATCGCCATCCCGGCGAATCCCAGCACGATCTTGCGCGCCGCATTCTTGTCGGGCGCTCCAACATCACCATGCTGTTGCCGAAGCTGGAAAAGCGCGGCCTGCTGGTGCGCGAGGGCGATCCGGCGGACAAGCGCGTGATGCGCCTGACCCTGACCGCCAAGGGGGAGAAGCTTCTTGGACACGCGCTGACAGTCTATACGGAACTGATTGACCGCGTCATGGCGCAATCGACAAATGCCCAGTGCAACGCGATGGGCGATGTGATGCGCCGCATCTGCGAAATGCTGGAGAAGGAATAGGTCAGCGGTCCCGCTTGAGCCCCTTCTGGGCAAGTTCATCGAGATAGGTTTGCCACAATGCGTCCTTCTCGGTGCCGAGCTTGTGGAGATAGGTCCATGAAAACAGGCCGGTGTCGTGCATGTCGTCGAAGGTTATTCGGACAGCATAATTGCCGACCGGTTCGACCTTCATGATTTCGACATTGCGCTTGCCGCCGACCGTCACGCGCTGTTCCGGTGAATGACCCTGCACTTCAGCCGAAGGCGACAGCACACGCAGCAATTCGGCGGTCAGCTCGAACTTCTGGCCGTCGTCAAACGCCACCGTCAGCAGCCTGCGGTCGTGCGAAACGCGCAATTCAGTCGGCCAGACCTCGCTCATAACCATTCTCCAGCTTGGATATTCGCCAGCTTTGATAGGCCCCGCGTTAAAATATCGCAATAGCCGCGATCATTATTGAAAGAGCTTCGTGCGCGCAAAACTGGACAATGCAGTCCGCAGGTCCTATTTCTAGGGAACGATGCGGACATTCCTCCGCACCAAGCGGAAACAACGGCTTATGATGTACACAAACCAAGTCCAGCCACTTGTTTCCCCGAATGGACCCATGATTGATCCTTTCGGGCGTGCCGTTACCTATCTTCGCGTTTCGGTGACGGATCGCTGCGATTTCCGCTGCACCTATTGCATGGCGGAACATATGACGTTCCTGCCCAAGAAGGACTTGTTGACGCTTGAGGAACTGGACCGCCTCTGCACCGCCTTTATCGACAAGGGCGTGCGGAAACTGCGTCTGACCGGCGGCGAGCCTTTGGTACGCAAGAATATCATGCATCTCATCCGGCAGCTTTCGCGCCATCTGAAATCCGGCGCGCTGGATGAGCTGACTCTCACCACGAACGGATCGCAGCTCGCGCGTTTTGCCGATGAGCTGGCGGATTGCGGCGTGCGGCGCATCAATGTCTCGCTGGACACACTCGATCCGGAAAAATTTCATCAGATCACCCGTTGGGGCGACCTGCCTCGGGTTCTGGAGGGAATTGAAGCCGCCCAGCGCGCCGGCATCCGCGTCAAGATCAATGCCGTCGCACTCAAGGATTTCAACGAGCACGAAATTCCTGAACTGATCCGCTGGGCGCATGGCCGCGGCATGGACATGACTCTCATCGAAACCATGCCGATGGGCGAGATAGAATTCGACCGTACAGACCAGTATCTGCCGCTCTCTGAAGTGCGCGAAGATCTGTCTCGGCAGTTCACCCTGTCCGACATCCCGTATCGCACGGGTGGCCCTGCCCGCTACGTGACGATTGAAGAAACGGGCGGACGGCTTGGCTTCATCACGCCGATGACCCACAATTTCTGCGAAAGCTGCAATCGCGTCCGCCTGACCTGCACCGGCATGCTTTATATGTGCCTTGGCCAGAACGACGATGCCGATCTGCGCAAGGCCCTGCGGGAAAGCGAAAGCGATCTGCTGCTCAGCCGGGCGATAGATGAGGCCATTTCGCGCAAGCCCAAGGGCCATGATTTCATCATCGACCGCGACCACAACCGTCCTGCCGTTGCCCGTCACATGAGCATGACCGGCGGTTAATCGATTTATACTTTACAGCGCCTTTTCGAGATGTGCTGTAAAGAGCGGACAAGCCGAAATAATTGTCGCCGGATCGACTTTAAAACGGTATGGAGTTCTAAACTGGATTCTGTATCGTGCCGCAGTCATCAAATTTTCGAGCAAGTATTTTCATGCTTCTCGCCATGGGGACTTTTACCATTGGCGATGCGATCACAAAGTACCTCCTGACTGAAATGAACAGCGGACAGTACATGCTGGTCCGGGGCGTGTTCGCGACAACACTCATCGGTCTGCTTGCCTGGCGTCATGGGGCGCTGCGCAATCTGTCCCTTGAAAAGATGACACTTCTGCGCGTGGCTGGCGAAGTGGTGGCGACGGTGACCTATATTTATTCTTTGGGCCACCTCTCCCAGGCATTCTGTTCAGCGGTTTTTCAGGCCACCCCGCTCGTGGTGACGCTGGGAGCAGCCTTGTTTCTCAAAGAGAAGGTCGGCTGGCGCCGCTGGTCCTGTGTCCTGGTCGGATTTGTCGGCGTCCTGATTATCATCCGGCCTGGAATGAACGATTCGGCCAGCCTTGCAGCCGTAGCTGTTCTTCTGGCGAGCGTCTGTTTTGCGGCCACGCGCGACCTCGCCACACGTCGGGTGCCTGCACATGTGCCAACGCTTTTCCTATCGACGCTGACAGCAGGAGCGATAACGCTGACCGGTGGCGCCCTGACTATTCCCATGGGCGGATGGCAACCTCTCAACATTTCGGCTGTCGGAGCTATGGCCATTGCTGCCGTCCTGCTGCTGGCCGGCTATCACTTCATCATTCTGGCCATGCGGGAGGGCGAAGTTTCGTTCGTTTCACCGTTCCGTTATTCCAGCCTGCTCTGGGCAATCGGGCTCAGCACATTTGTCTTCGGCGAAGCGCCTGACATATATACGATCTTGGGATCGGTGCTGGTGGTCGGGAGCGGCGTCTATATGGTCTATCGTGAGAATGTCTTGAAAAAGCGGGAACGCTACAAGAGCACGCTCGCGACGATCCCGACTGGCGTGGAACCTTCATGATCGCCGGAGCCATCATTGCCGGCGGGCTTTCCAGCCGCATGCAGGAAGGTGGCGTTGCGGGCGACAAGTTTCTTCAACCGCTCGGCACCGGCTCCGTTATTACCCATGTCATCAGACGGATCGAACCTCAGGTTCAAGCTCTGGTCGTCAACGCGAACAGCAATGATTCCCGCCTGACCGATCTCGGCATCCCCGTCATAAAAGACATCTCCGCTCAACATGGCGGCCCGCTAATCGGCATTCTGACGGCGTTGCTTCAGGCGCAAGCCTTTCCCTTGCTGCTGACAACAGCAGCCGATACGCCATTTCTGCCTCCCGATCTCGCGGACCGTCTTCTTTCGCGTCGGAAGGAGACCGGAGCGCGGGTTGTTCTCGCCAGTTCCCTGGAGCGGATTCATCCGATTTTCGGACTGTGGGAAACCGGCCTGGCAGATGAACTCTCCGCCTGGCTTGCAAGCACGAACAGGGCCAGCGTTCTGGCATTCGCTGAGCATATCGGCTTCGAGACAGTTGAATTTCCGCTTGCCTTGGCTGGCGATAGTTCGGAAACATATGATCCGTTTTTCAACATCAACCGGCCCGACGATCTTGTCGCCGCACGGAGACTGGCTGAGGGAATGGAATGAACCAGAAGCTTTTCGGCATTACCGGCTGGAAAAACTCCGGCAAGACGACAATGACCGAACGGCTGGTTACATGCCTCACTGCACGCGGATACCGTATCGCCACCATCAAGCACGCCCATCATGATTTCGACATCGATCATGAAGGAACTGATTCCTGGCGGCATCGAAAGGCGGGAGCGGCGGAAGTAGCGATAGTCTCGTCGCGGCGCTACGCGATCATGCATGAGAACATGGGCGAAAAAGAACCCTCCCTTTGGGAAATCGCCGCCAAGCTTGCGCCATGTGACCTGGTTCTGGTCGAAGGCTATAAGCTTGAAACGCACAAGAAAATCGAGCTGCGCCGCTCGGGCAGTCATGGAGGGCCGCCGCTTTCCGCCGAGGATCCGAGCATTGTCGCCATTGCCAGCGACCAGCCGCAGCCCCAGGAAACGGCGCCGGTATTCGATATCAACGATATCGAGAAAATAGCCGATTTTATCGCGCGCGAGATGGCCCTTTGAGCAAAACCCTATAGTTGACCTCCCTGATGGTGATTTTTATCACATTCAGGCGAAATTATGCGGAAATCACCGAGATATCCACGCCCGAGACACACAATTTAATTACTCAGACCATCTTGCCAACAGTCCAAAATTGGTGGGAATATCACTCGCAGAATGGATGGCCGAAACGGAAGCGCGAAAAAATATTGCGCATGATCGGCTCAACCATCTAATGATAGGGATAAGGGGAATCCGCCACCAAAAGTGCAATTTAAGGTTACATGGTCGTGCCTACCCCTTAAGCGGCTGAACCAGAAGAAATAATCAGGGAACCAGCCAGAACAAAACGAGAGGAACCAAAATGCGCGTATTGAAGCGTATCGCCACTGCTGCATCGGTTGCAGCCCTGGCAATCACGATCGGCACGATGACTGCCGGTACAGCTAATGCGGAAGAGCCGCTCAAGCTCAAGATCGGCACGGAAGGTGCCTATCCTCCTTTCAATTTCATCAAGCCGGACGGTACCCTCTCGGGCTTCGACGTCGATATCGCCAAGGCGCTTTGCGATGAAATGAAAGCGCAGTGCGAATTTGTCACCCAGGAATGGGATGGCGCAATTCCTGCCCTTCAGGCAGGCAAGTTCGATGCATTCATCGCCTCCATGTCCATCACCGAGGAGCGCAAGAAGCAGGTCGACTTCTCCAATAAATACTACAACACGCCTCCCGGCATTGCCGCTCCCAAAGACACAGACATCAAGGGCGTGACCAAGGAAGACCTCGCCGGAAAGACGATTGGCGTTCAGGTTTCCACCACACATTCCAACTATTCGGAAAAGACCTTCACCGACAGCACGATCAAGGCTTATCCCACGGCTGAAGAATATCGCCTTGATCTGGCCAATGGCCGTCTCGACGCCGCCAACGACGACAGCGTGACATTGGCCGAATGGCTGAAGTCGCCCGATGGCGCTTGCTGCAAGATGGTCGGCACTTTCCCGCCCGTTGTCGAAATCCACGGCCCGGGTGCTGGCGTTGCCTTCAAGAAGGGCCGTCCGGAACTGGTTGAGAAGTTCAACGCGGCCATCAAGGCGATCCGCGCGAACGGCAAGTACAAGGAAGTCAACGACAAGTACTTCGACTTCGATGCCTACGGCGCCGAAAACTAATCAGGACTGACACCTATGCGCCGATTTGCATTCCTGCAGATCGGCGCAAAACATTTGTACGGGCATGCCGCACAAGCCTGACCGGGTGAAATCCGGCAGGCGATAAAAACACAGGCAATTGCCTTTAGGAAAAGAATAGGCGCATGGAACATTACGCCACTCTGTTGAGTTTCGGCCCCGATGGTTGGGGAATCAGCATTGCCAACGGGCTTCTGGTAACTATCGCACTGGCTCTCGCGACGCTTCCTGTTGGGCTCGCACTTGGGTTTCTGGTGGCTGTCGGCAAACAATCCGCCGAACCATCGATACGGCTCGCAGCAAACATCTACACGACGATCTTTCGTGGCTTGCCCGAGCTTCTGACCCTCTTTCTCGTATATTTCGGGGCGTCGCTCGGGTTGCAACGGCTTTTGAGCCTGTTCGGTGTCGATGCCAATGTGGAAATCAATGCCTTCGGCGCCGGTATGGTCGCACTGGGCTTTGTCTTCTCGTCCTATTCGAGCGAAGTCTTCCTTTCGGCGTTCCGGGCGATCCCACGCGGTCAATATGAAGGCGGTTATGCTGTTGGCCTGTCTCACTGGCAGACGATGCGCAAGGTGATCCTGCCGCAGCTGATCCGCATTGCCCTGCCCGGCCTTGCCAATCTGTGGCTGGTGCTTCTCAAGGACACATCGCTGGTTTCGGTCATCACTCTCTCAGACATCCTGCGGCAAACCTCCATTGCGGCGCGCGTGACCAAGGAGCCGTTTCTGTTCTTCGGCATAGCCTGCCTGCTCTATCTGGCTCTCGCAATCATCTCGTCCTACTTTATCGACCGCATTGCCCGATGGGCTGATGCAGGCGCCAACCGTTCGCGAGGTGCGTGACATGACCCAGACGGTTTCCCACACGACAGTTCCGGTGATGGCTCCCCCACCAGTGGTAAAGCAATGGACGCGGATGCGCGTCGCCGGCCATATCATTGTGGCTCTCTGGCTTCTTCTCTTCGCCGGACTCGCGATTTATCTCTACAATTCCTGGCGTATCGACCTGTTCGAAACCTATGGCCCACGCTATTGGTCCGGGCTGCTGATAACGCTGAAACTGGTCGCACTATCCATCACCATAGGCGCGCTGCTTTCATTGCCTGTCACGGCTGCACGCATGTCAAACAATCGATGGCTGCGCGGCGTGGCTTTCGGTTACGTCTATTTCTTTCGCGGCACCCCGCTGCTCGCCCAGACGTTCCTTATCTATTATGGCTTCGGCACCTTCCGCCCGTTCCTCGAAAGCATCGGCCTATGGGTATTTTTCCGCGATGCGTGGAATTGTGCCATTCTGGCGTTTTCGCTCAACACGGCGGCTTATCAGGCTGAAATCCTGCGTGGCGCCATCCAGAGCGTGGCACCTGGCCAATGGGAAGGCGCCGCGGCGCTAGGTATTTCCAAACGGGTGACGTTCTGGAAGGTTATTCTTCCGCAGGCGCTCATCGTGGCGTTGCGTCCTTACGGCAATGAAATCATCCTGATGATCAAGGGGTCGGCCATTGTGGCCATCATCACCGTTCTGGATCTCATGGGCGAAACGCGCCGCGCCTATTCGCGCACGTTCGATTTCCAGACTTATCTGTGGGCGGCGGTGATTTATCTGCTGATCGTCGAATGTCTGCGACACATCTGGGATTACCTCGAACGGCGACTGACACGTCATCTTGTTCGCTAGAGATCACTAAATAGGCATAAGCCAAAATATCGTCCCCGGAAGTCTTGCGACTTTCGGGGACGATCTGTTTAGAATGCATTTTTCGACAGTAATGCAACAGGCTGAGTCATGCTGAAAATCTGGGGTCGTATCAATTCCACAAATGTGAAGAAGGCGCTCTGGATAGCGCATGAACTTGATCTTGAATATGAGCAGATCAATGTTGGTGGTCCATTCGGCGGGTTGAACGACCCGGCTTATCTGGCCCGCAACCCGAATGGCCTGATCCCCTTGCTGGAGGACGGCGACACTGTGCTTTGGGAATCCAACACCATTACGCGTTATCTCGCAGCCGCTTATGGTAAAGGCACGCTATGGATCGACGAACCGGCCAAGCGTGCCCAGGCCGAAAAATGGATGGATTGGGCGTCCGCGTCCTTCTACACCAATTTCAGCGACGTCATGAAGCACATGATACGGCTGCCAGAAGCGGAACGCGATCCAGCCATTTTGAAACGCGGTCTTGAGGGGCTGGCGCATTCGATGCGGATTGCCGACGAGGGCCTCAAGGAAACGCCCTGGTTCTCGGGCGAGAATTTCGGGATCGGCGATATTCCCATTGGCTGCTATGCCTATGCGTGGTTCGAGTTTTCGATTGAACGCCCCTCTCTTCCCCGTCTCGAAGAGTGGTATGGCCGTCTTAAGCAGCGCCCAGCCTATAAGGCGTCCGTTATGACGCCGCTCACCTGATTTTGGCAGTTATCCAAAGGAAGAAACGAATGACGACAGCGGCTAAAGTCGCCTTTCTAGGCTTAGGCGTTATGGGTTACCCCATGGCAGGGCATCTCAAGAACAAAGGCGGTCACGCCGTCACGGTTTATAACCGCACGACGGCCAAGGCCGAAAAGTGGGCCAAGGAGTTTGGTGGAAGCTTTGCCCCAACGCCTGCCGAAGCAGTGCGTGATGCGGACTTTGTTTTCGCCTGCGTTGGCAATGACGACGATCTTCGTTCTGTGACCATTGGGCCGGATGGCGCTTTCTCGGCCATGAGGAAGGATACGATTTTCATCGATAATACCACCGCATCCGCCGAGGTTGCCCGCGAACTGGACGCCGAAGCGCAAAAGCGCGGTTTTCATTTCATCGATGCACCTGTCTCCGGCGGACAGGCAGGAGCCGAAAACGGTGTACTCACGGTCATGGTCGGCGCATCAGAGGCAGTTTTCGAACGGGCCAAGCCGGTTATCGATGCCTATGCGCGCATGGTCGGCCTCATGGGACCGGTCGGCTCGGGCCAGCTTGCAAAGATGGTCAACCAGATATGCATTGCCGGTCTCGTTCAAGGGCTGGCAGAAGGTATCCATTTCGGCAAGAAGGCCGGTCTCGATATCGAAAAGCTGATCTCGGTGATCTCCAAGGGAGCAGCCGGCTCCTGGCAGATGGAAAACCGCTCCGGCACTATGAACCAAGGCAAATATGATTTCGGTTTTGCTGTCGATTGGATGCGCAAGGACCTTGGCATCTGCCTTGAGGAAGCTGACCGCAATGGTGCGCTTCTGCCGGTTACGGCTCTCGTGGACCAGTTCTACAAGGAAGTGCAGAAAATCGGCGGCAACCGCTGGGATACGTCTTCACTGCTTGCGCGGCTTGAACAGTAATCAAGACCACACCAAACGAAAAAAGCCCGGTAATGCCGGGCTTTTTCATGTCTCATACGTCAAGCCTGGAGCGGCTCCTGTTTTAACGGAACCGTTGGAACCGCTCGCTCGGAAGTACTCTAGAACTTGACCTTGGCAGTGAGTGACAAACCACCCACAAAGTCATTACCGAATCTGCCCTTGGAACCCGTAAGGCTCGCCTTGTTATCGACAACGGTATCATCAAGTTCACCGGAGGACAGCCAGCCAGCCGCGCCAGCAAGACGAACCTCGAACTGATCGTTCGGCTTGTAGTTGGTTCCCAGGCCGAACAGCCATACGTCAGTCTGCGATGTCAGGCCTGTGCTGGTACCACGGTCCCAGGTTACAGTACCGGCCAGGGACCATTGTTCGTTGAGCTTGTGGCCAACACCACCGCTCACCGTCCAGCCATCCTGATAATACAGGTTCAAACTGGTGATCGTTGTTCCCTTGCGAGCAATCTTGCTGTCGGATGTGTTGAAATCCACGTGGCTGATGGATGACCAGTCAGTCCACTTGACCGAACCGAAAGCAAGCCAGTCAGGAGCGATACCGGTCTGGAACTTGAATTCAACCGATTGCGGCGTCGCAACGTCACTTTCAACGTTGATCGGCAGCGCACGCCCACCGACAATCGCCAGATTATCAATCGTTCCTTCAAGATTGTACTTGACCTTGGACTGGTAAACGAGCGTCGCGCGCATCGCATATTCGGGGATTTCGTAGGCCGCACCGAGACGCCAGCCGATGGCTTCATCCTCTACGTCCAGAGACGCTACGCGGAACGGACCAGGGAACGGAAACTTCGTCGGATTATCGCGCGGGTCAATACCCGGGATCATTCGAGTTTGTTCACCCCGAAGCTCCTGATAGCTCACGCCGCCGAGAATGCGGAAATAGCTCTTCTCTCCGGCTGCAAAGCGATAGGAGCAATTCACGCCGTAATCGTTCGAGGAAATCTTCTGCTCGATCGCGGTATACATGCGGACCGTATCGACGCCAACGTCAGTGTGAATACCCCAAGGCTGCCGATACTGGGCAGCACAGGCAAAATCATCCGTCAGGTCGAACTTCGCAGATGCTTTCGGCACCCAATAGCTCTTGGCTTCGTCAACCTCGGTTTCATATGGCCGCTTGGTGATCGGGTTTATACCGCCCGTTTTCGCAGCGATTGGCGAACCTTGGATATTTTTCAGCTTTCGCTGCGGCATGATATAGGTGCCGGTGGTGTCGACAACGTTCCCTTTTTCGAAAAGGATATCGAAATCCTGCGAGCTACGCTCGAAACCACCTGCATTGGCTGCAACCGCGCTCCCGAGGAGAGCCGCGACCATTCCCGCCATTTTCACGCGCTGTACACTCATAAATGTCCTCCCACACAGCAACGATATTAACGTTGACGAAAACGTAAATCAGGAAGGTTTGAAGCCGCAATATCCATTAAATTGGATTAGCATCATACAATTTTCGCGGCATCTGTCGAAAATGGCCAAAACTTCGATCCTGAGGCCGTTCATTAGCAGTAATCGGTCACGCGAACGTCAAAATATGCGCAAATCGGCCAGTTTTTGACCTCTTTTTCGCCTTGTTGCGAAAGCGCAACATTAGTCAAAAACAATCGAAACGGCGGTTCGATCAATCGTTCCAGCGGTTGAATTGCGCCGAAATCCACCTCCGGCACAAAAAACACCCGGCAGCGAAATGCACTGCCGGGTGCTTGATTCGAAAAACGTGGGGTCGTTTTCAGGTCAGATCAAATCAGCTCGCATCACGAATGCGTGACTCCGCGGTCGCCACGCGCTGTGCTGCTTCCTTCAATTCGGCCAACCGCTCACGCTCGGCTTCAACGACCTCTTCGCGCGCATTGGCAACGAACTTCTCATTGGAGAGCTTCTTCTCGATGCGATCCATTTCAGCGGCAATCTTGCCAGCCTCCTTGGCAAGGCGCGCGGATTCGGCCTTGAGGTCGATCAGATTGCCAAGCGGGATGCAGATTGTCGCCTCACCCAGCAGCATCTGCGCCGACCCTTTTGGTGCTTGCGCTTCAAACGCAACGCTTTCCACGCGGGCAAGGCGCTTGATGGCCGCATCGTGGCGGGCAAACCGCTCCACGCTTGCCGAATTGGCATCAAGGACAACGACCGGAGCAATCGCGCCAGCAGGCACATTCATCTCGGCACGAACCGAACGAATTCCGGTGACAAGATCAACAAGCCAGTTGATGTCGGCAGCAGCCTCCTCATCCTCGAAGGACAGTTCCGGCCAGGCCGCAAGCGCCAGCACAGTGTCGCGCTTCTGTCCCTCGCCCGCCGTCAGGGTCCACAGCTCTTCCGTCATGAATGGCATGAATGGATGCAGGAGCTTGTAGATCTCGTCCAGGCAATAGGCCGCCGTGGCCTGAGCCTCTGCCTTCGCGGTTTCATCGTCACCCATGAAGATCGGCTTGAGCAGTTCCAGATACCAGTCGCAGAACTGGTTCCAGACAAAGCGATAGGCCGCGCCCGCCGCTTCGTTGAAACGATAGGTAGCGATGCCTTCGGTTACCGCGCGGGTCGCCTTGGTCAGTTCGGTCAAAATCCAGCGATTGACTGCAAGCTTGGCATTTTCGGGCTTGAAACCGGCGTCGAGCTTCACGCCGTTCATCTGGGCAAAGCGCGTTGCGTTCCACAGCTTGGTGCCGAAATTGCGATAGCCTGCGATACGTGCCGGATCGAGCTTCACGTCACGGCCCTGAGCGGCCATGATGGCAAGGGTGAACCGAAGCGCGTCGGCACCGTATTCATCCATCAGCTCCAGCGGATCAATGACATTGCCCTTCGACTTCGACATTTTCGCGCCGTTCTTGTCGCGAACCAAAGCATGCAGGTAGACCGTGTGGAACGGGATTTCCTCCATGAAGTGGAGGCCCATCATCATCATGCGGGCAACCCAGAAGAACAGGATGTCAAACCCCGTAACCAGAACACTGGTCGGATAATAGGTGGCAAGTTCCGGCGTTTTGTCCGGCCAGCCGAGCGTCGAGAACGGCCATAGGGCAGATGAGAACCACGTATCGAGAACGTCGGTGTCGCGTTCCAGTGCAACATCTTCACCGTAGTGCGCGCGTGCGGAGGCCTTGGCTTCCGCCTCGCTTTTTTCGACGAAGCATTTGCCATCGGGACCGTACCAGGCCGGAATCTGGTGTCCCCACCAGAGCTGGCGTGAGACGCACCATGGCTGGATGTTTTCCATCCAGTCGAAATAGGTCTTTTCCCAGTTCTTGGGCACGATCTGCGTGGTGCCATTGCGAACAGCAGCCATTGCTGGCTTGGCCAGTTCGGCAGCATTCACATACCACTGGTCGGTCAGGTAAGGTTCGATCGGCACGCCGCCACGATCACCGTGCGGAACGGCGTGCGTGTGGTCCTCGACCTTCTCCAGATAGCCGCGCTCGTCCATCAGTTCGACAATGCGCTTGCGAACCGCAAAACGATCCTGGCCGTCGAGCTCATTGATGAGCGCCTTCAGTTCAGGAGTCAGTTCGAGGCCTTCGAGGAAGTCGTTATTCCCCTTCAGGGTAATGGATGCCTCAGGCGTCAGGATGTTGATGGCGCGCAGGTCATTGCGCTTGCCGACCTCGAAATCGTTGAAATCGTGGGCAGGCGTGATCTTGACCGCACCAGAACCGGCTTCCGGATCGGCATAATCGTCCGCAACGATTGGAATGTGACGCCCGACGAGCGGCAAAACGACATCGTTGCCGACCAGTGCGTGGTAGCGCCCATCCTTGGGATTGACCGCAACGCCGGTATCACCAAGCATGGTTTCCGGGCGCGTGGTCGCAACGACGATATAGGTATGCGGGTTTTCCGGATCGAAAGGCACGTTCTCGAGCGGATAACGGAAATGCCACAGGTGGCCTTTCGTTTCACGCGATTCAACTTCGATATCGGAAATCGCCGTCAGCAGCTTCGGGTCCCAGTTGACCAGACGCTTGTCGCGATAAATCAGGCCCTGCTTGTAGAGCGTGACGAAAACTTCCAGAACCGCGCGCGAAAGCCCCTCGTCCATCGTGAAGCGTTCGCGCGACCAGTCGCACGAGGCGCCAAGGCGGCGAAGCTGATTGGAAATCATGCCGCCGGATTCAGCCTTCCACTGCCAGATGCGTTCAATGAACTTTTCGCGGCCCATGGCGTGACGGTTCGGCTCCTGCCGTTCGGCAAGCTGCCGTTCGACAACCATCTGGGTCGCAATGCCGGCGTGATCCATGCCGGGCTGCCACAGCACGTTCTTGCCGCGCATGCGCTCGAAGCGAACCATGATGTCCTGGATCGTGTTGTTGAGGGCGTGGCCCATATGCAGCGATCCCGTGACGTTCGGCGGCGGAATAACCACGGCGAACGGATCGGCTCCCGGCTTCGCGCCTGCACCCGCCTTGAATGCACCCGCTTCTTCCCAGCGTTCAGCAATTTTCGGCTCTATGGCCGCGGCGTCATAGGTCTTCTCAAGCATGGAATTATCCGGTCTTTATGCGCGATGAATGGATTGAGGGCTCAATAGCAACTAACAGCTGACAAATCACTTTAAAAGTGATGATGCCACCATTGGCCGCTTGAAAAGTGAAAACCCGCCTGCTGCACAGACGGGTAACACTTCGATAGATCGCTTTGATACCACTTAGAGCGCTTTTCGATCCAATGGATCATATCGGCGCTCTAACTGTTTGTTTTACAGCGCATCTTTTCCGAAAACCGTTTCACAGTTTTCGGGATGCGCTCTAACGTTCGCCGCGCACTACCCGCTCGATTTCTTCCCGAACGAGCCGCTCAACAAGCGTAGGCAGATTGTTGTCGAGCCAGTCTTGCAGCATCGGACGCAACAGTTCCGTAGCGATATCATCGAACGAACGACGCGGCTCAGCGCGAACGGCATGGTTCAAATCCTGAAATGCCGCTGCCACCTGACGTTCGGCGACCTGCGACAATATATGGGCAGCAGGCACTGTCTTTGCAACAGGTTCCGCGACCGGCGTCGCAGCCTCGGGCTGAACCGGAACCTCCTGTCCCGTAACGGTGGGTGCCGGTCCGATTTCTGCAGTGACGTCCGGTTTGAGCATGGCATCAAGTGCCTCGGCTATATCCGTCTCAACCGAAAGATCGATTTCTTCAAGAGATGTGGCAGCCTCGACCGACTGTTCCACGGATGACGTAGCCCCGACATTGGAGTGATCGTCATTCTCGGCATTGAGAACGACATCATCCTCATCGTCGGCCTCGGCTTCAGGTTCGGGAGCGGCTTTCAGCGGCTCGGCAATCGGACCGCGCAATGTCGGCTCGTCCTGGAACACGTTGCGCATCATGGCGGGTTTCTCCGGCTGGGTAACCGATTTTTCCTCGGCCGGACGGCGGAATTCCGCGACCTCACCACGAACCGGAGAACCGGCCAATGGCATGGGTTGGCGGGTGACATCGCTGTCTTCGATGATCCTGCGAATGGAAGCGAGTATCTCTTCCATTGACGGTTCCCGTGCTGCGCTGGATGTCTGTGCCATGACTGCTATCCGTTTTCCTGTATTGCGACATTGTCTGCAAAAGACAGAGAATCAATGGATTAAGGGTAGCGGACGATCCTGCGTTTGAGAATCCCCAGCCAAGGCTGGCGGGTTCAAACTCACAGCTTTATGGATTTGTTAATCTTTGCGATGCGGAAAACGTCGAATCGGCGGCAAAACAAAAGGCACCCGAAGGTGCCTTTTCAATTAATGGTCCTCTTGGGAAAACCGATCAGCGGCCGTCCGGCGTGCGCAGGCCGAACCACTTGTCCTTGACGGCCTTATAATGCTCTTCCGGCTTGTACTCGGCAACCTGCAGGCCCATCTGGCTCGCGGTCATGCGACCCGTTGCATTCAGAAGAGCATAGCTGGCGACGACGACATTGCGCTCGGACTCAACCAGTGCAATCTGCGCGGTGATGAGGTCGTTCTGCGCATTCAAGACGTCAAGCGTGGTGCGCTGTCCGACCTTGCGTTCTTCGATGACACCGTCGAGAGCAAGCTGTGCAGCGGCAATGCCGTCACGGTTTGCCTTGACCGATGCGCGGGCTGCTTCGAGCTGCGACCATGCCGAACTGATCGCCTGACGGACCTGATCGCGAACGACATCGACTTCGATACGCGCCTGGCCGAGCTGTTCCTTGGACTGGCGAACCTGCGCCGATGTGCGGCCACCAGTATAGATCGGAATGCTGACGCCGACACCAATCGAGGCCGAATTGCCATCAGTCTGCGAGCCGCCTTCACCAGAATAGGTATCGAGATGGCTGGCGCTTGCCTTGAGGCCGACGGACGGCAGCAAAGCGCCTTCCTTGGCTTTCACATTATATCCGGCGGCATTGACGGCATATTGGGTCGCAAGAATGCCGGGATGCCCGGCGGTCGCAATGGCAAATGCCTGGCTTGGCGAACTTGGCAGGTTTTTGGCTGCCGTAGCGGTTGCAAGCTTGCCCGGCTGAACGCCAACAACCTGCACATAGGTCGCTTCTGCCGACTTGACGTCCGCACGCGCCGAGTTCAGCGCCGCAACCGCAGTCGAACGGCTGGCATCGGCCTGCGCAACGTCGGTGCGCGTACCTTCACCCACATCGAGACGAGCCCTTGCAGCACGCACCTGCTCGTTCAAGGCCGCCAGGTTGCGCTCACGCAGAACTGCAATCTGGCGCGCTTTATAGACATCCATATAGGCGGTTACCGCCTCATAGAGTCTGTTCTGCTCTTCGTTGCGAAGGTTTTCCCGCTGGGCGAAGACCTGCGTTTCTGCGGCGGCGACATTGTTCTTGGTCTGAAACCCGTCGAACAGCATCTGGTTCAACTCGATGCCGAACGTGCCTGTCGTGCGATATCCCCGGCTTGAAGGCGTCTTGCCACGCCCTACGTCATAGCTTCCGGTGATCTGTGGACGATAGCCGGACTTGGCAATCGCCACACTTTCATCCGTAACACGAACGCCTGCACGCGAGTAATTCAGGTTAGCATTGTTCTTGTAGGCCTTTACGAGAGCGCCGGTCAGCGTTTCCGAGAACGCCGCCTGCCCCGTTAAAATGGTGCCAGACAACAATGCTGCGGCCGCTACCAGTCCTTTGCACGTTTTGAACACCGGGTACCTCATTATAAGAACAAACGAATCCAACTATCGAACCGATTGGTTCGGGCAAATCCTAATAACCTCTAAATTCGGTTATTTCCATTGCCCCCGCCAGAGCTTGCACAAACAAATTTCGTAGCGTTGCAGAATTGTACCATCCGCTAAAATTAAAATTCGAACTGCGGAACCCGTTCGAATCCCGGAAGCGGACGGACCGCAGTGTTGAACACACCGCGCCCCGATGCAACACCATTTTCCTTGACATAAATCCGCGCAACTCCGGCATTTCCGCGACCTTCGACGGCAACAAGGCGTCCGCCATCCTTCAGCTGGCCGAGCAATGCGTCCGGAACGAAATCGACGGCGCCTTCGATGACGATCACATCGTAAGGGGCTTCCGACGGGTAGCCAGCCTGCAGCTCACCTGAAACGATCACAACATTGTCATAGCCCAATTCAGCCAGACGGGCAGTCGCGGCAGCCGATAACACGGAATCACTTTCCAGACCGATGACCGAGCCTGCCAATCGGGAAAGAATAGCTGCGGAATAGCCGGTGCCGCAGCCGACATCGAGAACCACGTCCGTCTTCTTCACGCGTGCAAGCTGCACAAGCTTTGCGAAAGGCGAAGGCTCCATAAGGTAGCGAGGCTGCTTGCCTTCGCTTTCAAGGAGCTGGTCTTCATCGATATAGGCGAGCACCTGGCGGGCGGCGGGAACGAAAGCCTCGCGCGGCACGGCCAGGAAAGCATCGATAACCGCCAGATCGGTTACGTCCGTCGTACGGATCTGATTGTCGACCATCTTTGTGCGAAGATCCTGGAAATCGGCTGCCATAGCCCTAAACCCTTCCTTGTCGCGGAATGCGATGTTTCATGCCATTGGAGCGCCGCGCGTCCTTCGGGACGCACGCGGAGCACCATAAACGAGATTTGCCGTTGATGTGGCAAAAATCGCGGGTCCAGTCAATGAAACACAGCATTTGCGGCATTTATGCTCATTGATAACCGTTTGTTGCCAGCATCAGAATATGAAAATGCCGGAAAGCGCCTTGCTTCCCGGCATCATATCGCTGCCTGCAAGCACGCATCCCGAAACCGTTCCACAACTGTCGGGATGCGCTCTAGCTTTTGCGGCGCCCGGATACAAGCGCCCCTGAAATCACATTATTGAGTATTCGATGCAGGATAACCTGCTGCTGCCAGCGCCGAAAGCACGGCGTCCCGCGAAACCTTGCCGCCGAACTCCACCTCCTTGTTTTCGAGGTCGATTTCGACTGACGCTGCCGGATCAAGTTCACGCAGCGCGACGGTAATGTTATCTGCACAACCGCCGCACTTCATCTTGGGAATGGAAAATTTCATCAACTCGGTCACTCCTTTTTGGGAACTGACCACAAGATGGAGCTTCCCATCGTGGCAAGGTCAAGAGCTATTTTGTGTCGTTTCTTACGGTGCCTCACAGGTCTCCGGCACGCTCTTCTCCAGCTCAAGTGGTGATTTGGTGAGCGAACCCGTCATGATCTGCATAGGCTTGAAAGGCGGTTCTTCCTGCATAGCCGGATTTGTGAGATGGATCGTATAGCAGCCCGTAAAGACTTCTTTTTTTCCATCTGTCGTCTCCGCCTCGATAGCCAGAGGCTGGCTCCAATAAATCTGCCCTGCCCCCGGATCAGGATCGGTCTTGCGCAAGGCGACCTTGACGCTTTTGGTGTTTTCATAGCCCTTCACAAAGGTTTTGAAGTCGGGCTCTCGTCCCTCCTCGGAATAATAACCGTAAGCGCGGGCAAATTCCTTGCGATTGACCGCATTGTAGTAGGACTCAATCAGTGCCTGCGGCGTGGAACGATCATCGCGATAGTCCGGGACCGTCACGCCGCCCGCAGCCTCCTGCGTCTGCTCGGAAGGTTTGGTTTCCTCGATCGGCTGGGAAGCCTTGTCATGCTTTTCCTGCACGTTTCTGGGCGTTTCCTCAGGCGCGGCTTTAGGGGGATTTTGCGCCCAGGCCCCTCCGGCTGAAAGAAGGCCGATTACAGCAGCCAGCATGAGAGGTTTCATTCGGTCGTCTGACATTCGCTTCTCCTCTTCCTAGCAAACTTTTGTGAAGCGCCTGACACGCTTCCGATTTGGTGTATTGCAGTAAAGATGTTACAACACTAACTATAGTGAAAACGTGGCAATCGCAGAGGAAACTCAGCTTGTTGCGACGAGATTGGACGATTCTCCGTCCATATGCCAGCACCGTACCGGAAGAGAGAATATGGGCCGTTTCGCAGTCATGACGCTAACAGACAAGGCAGCTGATCGCGTTCGCGAGATCATCGCATCGCGGGATGGCGCGCTTGGTATCCGGGTGGGCGTGAAAAAAGGCGGCTGTGCCGGGATGGAATATACCATCGATCTGGTCACCGAAGCCAAGCCGGGCGACGATGTGATCGAGAAGGACGGGGCCAGGGTTTTTATCGCGCCTGAAGCGGTTCTTTTCCTGCTTGGCACCCAGATGGATTTCGAAGTGACGACGCTGCGCACGGGTTTTGTCTTCAACAACCCGAACCAGACCTCGGCTTGCGGCTGCGGCGAATCCGTTGAAATCAAAGCCGCCTCCCCTGAAAGCCTCCGCCAGATGCAGGGCGCAGCCTGAACCAACACAAAGGTCCACCAGCCAATGGATGACGAAGCTCTTCGCGATTTACTGCAGGACTTCGGCCCCATCAGCATCCGCCGTATGTTCGGCGGCAAGGGCATTTATCATCAAGGCGTCATTTTTGCGCTCGTCGTTCGCGACGAGCTTCTCTTCAAGGCCGACAACATCACCATTCCGGAGTTCGTAGAAGCTGGCGCGATCCAGTGGACCTATGAAGGACGCAAAGGCGGCGACCCAATAGCCATGCCTTACTGGAGCGTGCCGAGTGAAGCTTTCGACGATCCGGAAGTCATGACGCGCTGGGCGCGCCTCGCCTACGACGCCGCTTTGCGTAGCGAGAAAAACAAGCCAAAAAAGAAATCGGCTGCGAAGCGTCAGCTTGCAGCCGATTGAACCATTTCTGTACTGCTTCTGTCAGATTCCAGTCGGAATCAGCATGAATGCCGGAATGTCGTTGCCAAAGCCAACTGGTGTCGGACCATCATCATCCCGATCACGACGGCGCTTATGCTCGTGCTGCGGCTTGCCGCGGCGTTCATCATTTGAAGCACGGATCGCATCGCGACGATCACTGGCTTCTATTACCGGCTGCGGCAGTTCGGCAGGATCGAGAACTTCGGCAGGCTTGGTCTTTGCCTTGTCTTTCGGCTTGTCCTTGCCCTTTGCATCCTTGCCCTTGCCGCGCGCATTCTTGCCCTTGCGCTCGTCCGACTCGTCGGAAGGGGGGAGCGTCGACAGGTCACCGTCAAGCCATTCTATCTTTTCGCCTATCATGTCTTCGATCGCAGCCAGATATTTCGTATCCGAAGGCGTTACGATGGTGAAAGCCTTGCCGGAGCGTCCCGCGCGGCCAGTACGGCCAATGCGGTGGACATAGTCTTCAGAATGAATCGGGATATCAAAATTGAAAACGTGGCTCACATCGGGAATGTCGAGACCGCGGGCAGCTACGTCGGACGCGACCAGCAACTGCAACTTGCCGTCCTTGAAGTTCGACAGCATGGTCATGCGGGCGCGCTGGTCCATGTCGCCATGAAGAGCGCCAGCATTGAATTCGTGCCGCGTCAGCGAGCGGAACAGCTCCGACACATCCTTCTTGCGGTTGCAAAAGATGATCGCGTTCTTGAGCGTATCGCCTTCCGCGCGGATAAGGTCACGCAGCACGGCGCGCTTGTCCCAATCCTTCTTGCTGGATTTCACCAGACGCTGGGTCACGGTCTTGGCCGTGGAGGAAGCCTTTGCAACCTCGACGCGCGTGGGAGAATGCAGGAACTGTTCGGTCAGCTTGGTGATTTCCGGCGGCATGGTGGCCGAGAAGAAAAGTGTCTGACGCGTGAACGGGATGAGCTTGCAGATACGCTCGATGTCCGGAATGAAGCCCATGTCCAGCATGCGATCCGCCTCGTCGATGACGAGAATTTCAACGCCGGTCAGGAGCAGCTTGCCGCGCTCGAAATGATCGAGCAGACGACCCGGCGTAGCGATGAGCACATCTGCGCCGCGCTCAAGCTTGCGTTCCTGTTCGTCAAACGAAACGCCGCCAATCAGGAGCGCCACATTCAGCCGATGATTGATACCATATTTCGTGAAATTTTCCTCGACCTGAGCAGCCAGTTCCCGGGTCGGCTCCAGAATGAGCGTGCGCGGCATACGAGCCCGCGCCCTGCCCTTTTCCAAAAGCGTCAGCATTGGCAGCACGAAAGACGCAGTCTTGCCGGTTCCCGTCTGCGCGATACCGAGAACGTCCTTGCGTTCAAGGGCTGGAGGAATAGCTCCTGCCTGAATGGGTGTAGGCGCAGTATATCCCGCCGCGTCTACAGCGGCGATCACTTTCGGGGAAAGACCGAGTTCGGCAAATGTCGTCAATGGAGGCGCAGCTCTCTGGTTTGGAAGTGATTTCCACCCATCCTGTCGTTGCAGCCGCGTCATCGGGCGCAGGAACCAAGGCAGAATAAGGCGTCTGCAACGCAAAATGCGTTTTCTTGCAGCATCGCCTACGTCCACAGCGTGCAAAAGTCAACTAAAATACCATCGAAAGATATTAAATTGCTTCAAACATGCTGTTGCGACCGAAATCAACGTGGAACATGAACAAATTTATTCAAATTATCAAAAGCTAAAAAGCAATCGGCACTGCTCAAGTCGCACACCTTTTTGCTGACCCTAATGCCTGAACTGTTCCGTGAGAATGCGTTCATCCCATGAATGGTTTCGATCAAAAAGAATGGCGACCTGGCTGTTCGGCGCTTCCCGCACCGTGACGGAGCGGACCGATTTGACTTCATTATTGTCAGCGACTGCGTTGACAGGACGCTTTTCGGTTTCCAGCAGATCCATACGAACGGTCACATGCTTGGGCAACAGCGCCCCACCCCATCGACGCGGGCGAAACGGGCTGACCGGGGTCAGCGCCAGAAGCGGCGCCTCAAGGGGCAGAATGGGTCCTTGCGCTGAGAGATTGTAAGCGGTGGAACCTGCCGGGGTCGCCACCATAACGCCATCGCAAACGAGCTCATCCAGCCGCACCTTGCCGTCGATTGTTATCCTGACCTTGGCAGCCTGATAGGATTGACGGAACAAGGAAACTTCGTTGATCGCCAGGGCTTCGAACGATTGACCGGATTCCGTTTCCGCGACCATGACAAGCGGGCGAATGGTTTCCATCTGTGCGGCAAGAATGCGTTCGGGAAGATCGTCCACGCTGAATTCATTCATCAGAAAGCCGACCGAACCGCGGTTCATTCCGTAAATCGGCTTGCCACTGTTCATGAAATCGCGAAGCGCCTGCAGCATGGTTCCGTCACCGCCAAGCGCGACGATGATATCAGCATCTTCGGCGGCCACATGACCATAACGGGCCACGAGTTCCTTTTGGGCGACAAGTGATTCTTCGGTTCCTGATGACAGAAAATGAAGCGCGAGCGATTTATCTTCCATAGTAACAGTCCCGAATCCGGCCCACCTTGACAAGGTTGCCACTATTTCCCCAACTCGCTATTGGCTATCACATGAAAAACCCGGTTGCCATGACCTGCTGGCGATGAATTTTCGTTTTACAGTCGCTGCATTTGTGCTAATCGGACGCGAGTGCCCTTATAGCTCAGTTGGTAGAGCACCTGATTTGTAATCAGGGGGTCGGGAGTTCGAGTCTCTCTGGGGGCACCAAAATCATCCAAAAATCAAAGAACTAGCGTAATAACCTGACGCGATGGCCTGGTGTCGTCCGCAACTCATTGACCGGATTTCCAGAAGTTTGCAGGGATTCGGGTAAATCATGGATGGCGCATTTAGCGAGAATCAAAAATGCGGCCCGAAGAGCCGCATTTACATGGATTGATCAATACCAGCCGACAGCTACTTGCGCTTCTTCGGACATACGATCCGGCGTCCATGGCGGATCGAACGTCATCGTAACTTCCACCATCGAAACGCCTTCAACCGCACCGACCGCGTTCTCTACCCAGCCCGGCATCTCGCCCGCAACAGGGCAGCCAGGTGCAGTCAATGTCATTTCGATTTTCACAGTGCGATCGTCTTCAATATCAATCTTGTAGACAAGGCCGAGTTCGTAAATATCGGCTGGAATCTCGGGATCATATACCGTCTTCAACGCCGCAATGATGTCATCCGTCATGCGCAGAAGTTCTTCCTGCGGGATGGCAGACGCCGAAAATACCGAACCGGCTGCGGTCTGTTCCGCAACCTCTGTATCGGCTTTGTCCTGAACTTTCTGTTCCATATCGGTCATCCGAAAAACTTCCTTGCCTTTTCCAAGGCTTCCGCCAATGCATCCACTTCAGCGCGGGTATTATACAGGGCGAAGGATGCACGGCATGTAGAGGTGACGCCGAAGCGTTTCAAGAGCGGCTGCGCACAATGCGTTCCAGCACGAACCGCAACCCCGGCCCGGTCGATCACCATCGACACGTCATGGGCATGAATGCCCTCAAGCGCGAAAGAAATGATCGCTCCCTTGCCCGGCGCATTACCGAAAATGCGCAAGCTGTTGATGCGTCCGAGCTGTTCATGAGCATAATCGCGCAGGTCTTCCTCATGGGCGAGGATCGCGTGACGGCCGATCTTTTCCATATATTCAAGTGCAGCACCCAGCCCAATCGCCTGAACGATTGGTGGCGTACCGGCCTCGAAACGGTGCGGCGGATGATTATAGGTGACGTTTTCTTCCGTCACTTCTTCGATCATTTCACCGCCGCCCTGAAAGGGCCGCATCTTTTCCAGCATTTCCGCGCGACCATAGAGCACGCCGATGCCGGATGGGCCGTAGACCTTGTGGCCGGTAAAAACATACCAATCGCAACCCAGATCCTGCACATCGACAGGCAGGTGCACAGCGCCCTGACTGCCATCGACGAGCACCGGAATGCCGCGCGCATGGGCAAGTTCAACGATCTTCTTGATCGGCGTCACCGTTCCAAGCGCATTCGACATATGCGTGATCGCGACAAGCTTGGTCCGCTCCGTCAGGCGCTTCTCGAATTCTTCGATATGGAAGATGCCTTCATCGTCCACCGGCGCGAAGACGAGCTTCGCGCCCTGCCTTTCACGGATGAAATGCCACGGCACGATGTTGGAGTGATGCTCCATGATAGACAGGAGGATTTCATCCCCCTCACCGATATGCGGCATGCCATAGCCATAGGCGACAGTGTTGATCGCCTCCGTCGCATTCTTCGTGAAGACGATTTCGTCAACCGAACCGGCGTTCAGGAAACGGCGCACCGTCTCGCGCGATTTTTCATAAGCGTCCGTTGCCGCATTCGACAGGAAATGCAGGCCGCGATGAACATTGGCATATTCGTTGGAATAAGCGTGAGCAACCGCGTCGATGACGCTCTGTGGCTTCTGCGCCGATGCGCCATTGTCGAGATAGACGAGCGGCTTGCCGTGCACTTCTCGCGAAAGAATCGGAAAGTCCCGGCGGATCGCCTCGACGTCATAAGCCGCAATCAGCGGATTCTTCTGGTCCATGATCGTTCCTCTTGCCGTTCCGGCAGGAAAAGGCGGAGCGCATTCAAACGCTCCGCCTCAATCAATCAGGCATGGCTGGCGAGCCAGTTGGACAGCACTTCTTCCAGTGCCTCAACCAGCGTTTCGTCTTCCAGCTCTTCGATAATCTCGGCGATGAAAGCCTTGATCAGCAGGCCACGAGCCTCGTTTTCCGGAATACCGCGGGCCATCAGATAGAACAGATAGTCCTTCGACAGTTCCGTAACCGTCGCGCCATGGCCGCAGGCCACATCATCCGCGAAGATTTCGAGTTCCGGCTTGGCATCGAATTCGCCATCGTCCGATAGCAGCAACGTGTTGCAGGCCATGCGAGCATCGGTCTTCTGAGCGATCTGCGCAACGCGGATCATGCCCTGAAAGACACCGCGCGCACGGTCCTTGACCACATTGCGGACGATCTCGGTCGAACGGGTGTTCTCCACCAGATGGCCCACCGTCATGGTCACGTCGGTATGGCTGTCGTCAGCCAGCAGATTGAGGCCGCGAAGTTCGAAGTCGGAATCTTCTCCGGCAACGTTGACGTGGACTTCCTGACGCACCAGCTTGCCGCCCGCATTGATGACGTAAAGCGTCAGGCGGGAGCCCTTGCCCATCGTCGCATTGAACTGCGAAAGCTGCGTTGCCTGACCGAAATCACGCAGGATAACCCAGAGAATCTCGGCGCCGTCACCAACGGTCACGTGGTTGACAGACGTGGAGAAGGCATCGCCCTCGCCGCCATTCTGGCGTTCCACGATGGTCGCCTTGACATTAGCTCCAATGCGAACCGGGAAACGTGTGTGTCCCTGTCCGGCCTTCTGGATATTCTGGAGCTCCAGCGGAGCCTCCAGTTCGGTGCCATCGGCAATCGAAACCATCCAGCCATCGCTGACATAGGCAGCATTGATCTGGCCAATCGTATCGTCGAAGCCGCGCGACCGGAGCTGGGTAACGAGCGAGCCATCAGCCAGCGCTTCACGGACTGGCGTCAGCGACACGCCTTCAGGCGCATTCGCACCAAGCGCAACGCCGTTGCTTGCGGCAACGATCGACGACCCTGCGATGAGCGCAGGCAAGGCCTGCGTTCCCGCCGACGTGTCGAAGGGCGCCACGCCTTTCAGAAGCGTACGGAAATCCGTGTAGTGCCAGCTTTCGACGCGGCGTGACGGAATGCCGTTTTCCTTGAGCGATTCAAGCGCCGCATCACGTGCAACGACAACATCGCCATTGCCCGGCAGGTCGCCCATACGGTCGGCAAAGCTGTCGATCAGCGCGCTTTCAGCCGGCGTTCGCGGCTTGGAAGCTGGGGCGGTCTGGATATTCATGATCCAACCCTCCTCAGGCAGCTTCGCCGATTACGTCGGCATAACCATTTTCTTCAAGGTGCAGCGCGAGGCTCTTGTCGCCAGACTTGATGACCTGGCCCTTGTACAGCACGTGCACGCTGTCTGGAACGATGTGTTCGAGCAGACGCTGATAGTGCGTAATGACGACCACGGCACGATCCGGCGAACGCAGGGCGTTCACGCCTTCCGAAACGATCTTCAGCGCATCGATGTCGAGACCGGAATCGGTTTCGTCGAGGACGCAGAGGCTCGGTTCCAGAAGCTGCATCTGAAGAATTTCAGCGCGCTTCTTTTCGCCGCCGGAGAAGCCAACGTTAAGCGGGCGCTTGAGCATGTTCATGTCGATGTTAAGGCCGCCGGCGGCGTCCTTCACGCGCTTGATGAATTCCGGAATCTTCAGTTCCGGCTCGCCGCGCGCCTTGCGCTGGCTGTTCATCGCAACCTTCAGGAATTCCATCGTGGCAACGCCCGGAATTTCCATCGGGTACTGGAATGCCAGGAAGATGCCCTTGGCGGCGCGTTCTGCCGGGTCGAGCTCGAGGATCGACTCGCCGTTATAGAGAATGTCGCCTTCGGTGACTTCATAGTCTTCACGACCGGCGAGGATATAGGAAAGCGTCGACTTGCCCGAACCGTTCGGACCCATGATTGCTGCAACTTCACCCTTGTTCACGGTGAGGTTCAGGCCACGGATGATTTCGGTATCCGTGTCAGCGATCTTTGCATGGAGGTTCTTGATCTCAAGCATGAATGTAAACCTTGTTCTAATGCCAGGAAAAGGCTGGCCAGAAAATCTGATGCGAGATGGAAGGGGCGCGTCGGTTAACCGACGCTGCCCTCAAGCGAAATACCGATAAGCTTCTGGGCTTCCACGGCAAATTCCATCGGCAGTTCCTGTATGACTTCCTTCACGAAGCCATTGACGATGAGAGCGATGGCCTCCTCCTCCGGAATGCCGCGCTGCATCACGTAGAACAGCTGGTCTTCCGAAATCTTGGAGGTGGTCGCCTCGTGTTCGAACTGCGCCGTGGCGTTTTTCGCCTCGATATACGGCACCGTATGCGCGCCGCAGTCATTGCCGATCAGGAGCGAGTCGCACTGGGTAAAGTTACGCGCATTCTCGGCCTTGCGATGGGCCGAAACCTGTCCGCGATAGGTGTTGTTCGACTTGCCAGCCGAAATACCCTTCGAGATGATGCGGCTCGACGTGTTTTTGCCGAGGTGCAGCATCTTGGTGCCAGAGTCGATCTGCTGATGACCGTTCGAAACGGCAATCGAATAGAACTCGCCGCGCGAATTGTCGCCACGCAGGATGCAGGACGGATATTTCCAGGTGATTGCGGAGCCGGTTTCCACCTGCGTCCACGAAATCTTGGAATTATCGCCACGACAATCGCCACGCTTGGTGACGAAGTTGTAGATGCCGCCCTTGCCGTCCTTATCGCCTGGGAACCAGTTCTGGACCGTCGAGTACTTGATTTCGGCGTTTTCGAGGGCAATCAGCTCAACGACAGCCGCGTGCAACTGATTTTCGTCGCGCTGCGGCGCGGTGCAGCCTTCCAGATAGGAAACATAGGCGCCTTCATCGGCGATGATGAGCGTGCGCTCGAACTGGCCGGTGTTCTTCTCGTTGATGCGGAAGTAGGTCGAAAGCTCCATCGGGCAACGAACGCCCTTTGGAACATAGACAAACGACCCATCCGTGAAGACCGCCGAATTCAGCGTCGCATAATAGTTGTCCGAAACGGGAACCACAGAAGCCAGATACTTCTGCACCAGTTCAGGATGCTCGCGGATCGCTTCCGAAATCGAGCAGAAGATCACGCCAGCTTTGGCAAGTTCTTCCTTGAAGGTTGTCACAACCGACACGCTGTCGAACACGGCATCAACGGCGACACGACCGGACGCATAAACATTGTCCGACGGATTGCCGTCGATCTCGCTCGGCTCGCCCTGCTTGCGCACGCCAGCAAGAATTTCCTGCTCGCGCAGCGGAATGCCGAGTTTTTCGTAGGTCTTCAGCAGTTCGGGATCGACTTCATCGAGCGACTTCGGGCCAGACTGGTTTTTCGGGGCCGCGTAGTAATAGGCGTCCTGAAAATCGATCTTCGGATAATCCACACGCGCCCAGGTCGGCTCTTCCATGGTGAGCCAGCGTTCATAGGCCTTCAAACGCCATTCCAGCATCCATTCCGGCTCGTTCTTCTTGGCGGAAATGAAGCGAATGATGTCTTCGTTCAGGCCCTTGGGGGCTTTCTCGGCTTCGATCGTCGTTTCGAAGCCATACTTGTACTGGTCCACGTCAAGGCCGCGGACCTGATCAATGGTCTCCTGCACTGCAGGCATTGGCGTTCTCCATCCTCGTCGGGGTCAAGGCCCGACAGTTGCAAACGTCAAGGTGATATGTCTTGAACAATACCACCTCAATATAGTGTGCGTGCCCCTTCTTTAAAACCTCTCTAAACTGAATTTCAAGCACCGGGTTCAAATTTGCCCTAAAAAATGCCGATAAAAATAATCAACTTATAAAAAACGTCGTTGAAACAAGGTTTTCAGGAAAACAGCGTTCTCGCTCCGGAGCCGCTCCTTCAATTCGAGATCAAGCTTTTCCGGCGCGGCGCGCGATAATTTTACGGAACACCTCGAGAAACGCGTCGACCTCATCGGGCGTTGCCGTTGGTTCAAGCGATACGCGGATTGCTCCGAGACTGTCTGCGTACCCCATTGCCGACAGAACATGGCTGGGGCCGACTTTGCCAGACGAGCAGGCGGATCCGGCCGAAAGAGCTATTCCACCAAGATCAAAGGCTATTTGAACCGTTTCGGCCTTTTGTCCTTCAAGGGAAAAGAAAGTCGTGTTCGGCAGTCTGTCTACCGCCTTGCCATAGATCACCGCGTCCGGGGCGATTGCCTCCAGCCCCGATTCCAGCCTGCCCCGCATTGCCGGAGACCAGCCATCGCCGTCCAGCCGCGCTTTGGCGGCATCAGCAGCGGCCCCAAAACCGGCAATCAGCGGCAGGGCTTCGGTTCCCGCTCTATGTCCTTTCTCCTGACCGCCACCGCGAACAAGCGCACGCGGCATCATGAGATCGGAAATGGCGATTACAGCGCCGACACCCTTCGGCCCGCCAATCTTGTGCGAGGAGATTATGAGATAATCCCCGCAATTATTTGTAATATCTAATTTAATCCGCCCTGCTGCCTGAACCGCATCGACGATATAAACGCCTCCGGCAGCCTTCACAATGGCGGCGATTTCCGCTATCGGCTGGATAATGCCCGTTTCATTATTGGCCGCCTGTATCGCGACAAGCGGCAGCCCCTGACTTTTGTCGTGACCGGCAAGCGCGGATTTCAAGCTTTCGAATCGCACGATACCGTTTTCGTCCACAGGCAGAACGGTGACATCCTGTGCCGCAAACTGACCACCGGCCAACATGCAAGGGTGTTCCGTGCCGCTTACATAGAGATGCGAAAGGCGGACAGGGGAACGCCCCATCATGTAGTGCGGGGTCAGCAGCGTGGAAGCAGCTTCCGTTGCTCCAGATGTGAAGAAAACATGGTCCGGGCGTGCGTTGACAAGTGCCGCCACACTGCGGCGCGCAGCTTCAACGAGGGCGCGCGCGGCGCGGCCTTCACGATGCACGGAGGATGGATTGCCGGTAACGCCAAGCGCGTTGATGACTGCATCCCGCGCCTCGTCGAGCAACGGAGCGCTGGCATTATAATCCAGATAGAGCCTCTTGCCGCTCCCGTTCACCGTACCTATCTCCTAAACAAAATTCTGGAAGCGCAATTTTCTTGAATTTTCAATCAAGAAAAGCCTATTAAGCCCCCATAGGAACTGAAACTCGCTTTCAGTCTGTCGAAATTTCAAACCGGTTCTAGAAGCGGCATCCAAAGACGTCAAGTTTCGCCGCTGAAGTCCGGCCTTCCCGTTACGAGCGGAGTACACATGCCAGAAGTCATTTTCAACGGCCCAGCCGGACGCCTTGAAGGTCGCTATCAGCCTTCCAAAGAAAAGAATGCTCCGATCGCGCTCATCCTGCATCCGCATCCGCAGTTCGGCGGCACGATGAACAACAAGATCGTCTATGATCTTTTCTATATGTTCCAGCAGCGCGGCTTTACCACATTGCGCTTCAATTTCCGCGGGATCGGCCGCAGCCAGGGCGAATTCGACCATGGCGCTGGCGAATTGTCGGATGCAGCAAGCGCGCTCGATTGGGTACAGGCGCTTCACCCGGATTCCAAGAATTGCTGGGTTGCCGGTTATTCGTTCGGCGCCTGGATCGGCATGCAGCTTCTGATGCGCCGCCCGGAAATCGAAGGGTTCATTTCAGTCGCACCGCAGCCAAACACCTATGATTTCTCCTTCCTGGCTCCCTGCCCTTCGTCCGGTCTCATCATCCATGGCGATAACGACAAGGTTGCGCCGCCGAAGGACGTGCAGGCTCTGGTCGACAAGCTGAAGACACAGAAGGGCATCACGATCACCCAGACCACGATCGCCGGTGCGAACCACTTCTTCAGCGGTCAGGGCGATGAGCTGATTGAGGATTGCGCCGAATATCTGGATCGTCGCCTGGCTGGCGAACTGGTGGAAGCGCGTCCGAAGCGCCTGCGTTAAACCTTAAAAAGCCATCCGGTACGTCGTTTTCCAGATTTGCAGCGTCTTATCCGGCGGGTCTCCCGCCGGATTTTTCATGCGAAGCTGCTATTGCAATTTCATGATTCGATTTCCCTTTTTCACCCTACAGGCGTGACATGCCGGTTTATGCCATCCTTGCTATCGCCATCGTATCCGAAGTCATCGGAACACTCAGCCTCAAGGCGTCCGAAGGGTTTACACGGCTCGGACCGTCCCTGATTGTTATCGTCGCCTACGGGCTCGCCTTTTATTTCCTCTCCATGACATTGAAGAGCATTCCGGTCGGCATTGCCTATGCGGTCTGGTCCGGGATCGGGGTCACGCTCGTTGCCCTGATTGGCTGGCTGCTGTTCGGACAGAAGCTCGACTTGGCCGCTGTGCTCGGCATGGGATTGATTATTGCCGGTGTCATCGTGCTCAATCTGTTTTCAAACACAGCTCAACACTGATATCCCGACCGCGCCAGCAAATTACCGGTTCGCAACCCGTCAATGCGGGAGTTTTCTTGTTATTGTCGGTTGATTGGTGCTAAAGGCGGACATATCACATGGAAGCAAGCTATCGCTCGCGACCAGTTTCAACCTCGCCTTACCAGTCAGGGAAAAGGAATGTCCGGTTTCAAATCCGATTTTCTTCGCACGCTTTCCGAGCGTGGCTTCATTCATCAGATTTCCGATGAAAGCGGCCTCGACGAATTGTTGGCCAAGGAAACCGTGACAGCCTATATCGGCTTCGATCCTACGGCTCCGAGCCTGCATGTCGGCAGCCTCATCCAGATCATGATGCTGCACTGGCTCCAGCAGACCGGCCACAAGCCCGTTGCGCTGATGGGCGGCGGCACCGGCATGGTTGGCGACCCGTCCTTCAAGGACGAAGCCCGCAAGCTCATGACTGAGGATACGATTGCCGAGAACATTGCCGGCATCAAGCGCGTCTTCGCCAATTACCTGACTTTTGGAGATGGCGCGACCGACGCCCTCATGGTCAACAATGCCGACTGGTTGCGCAACATCAACTATCTCGAATTCCTGCGTGATGTGGGCCGTCACTTCTCGGTCAACCGCATGCTTTCATTCGATTCGGTAAAGATGCGCCTCGACCGCGAACAGTCGCTGTCATTCCTCGAATTCAACTACATGATCCTTCAGGCTTATGATTTCGTGGAGCTGAACCAGCGCCATGACATTCGCCTCCAGATGGGCGGATCGGATCAGTGGGGCAACATCATCAACGGCATTGATCTCGGTCACCGTATGGGAACCCCGCAGCTCTACGCCCTCACCTCGCCGTTGCTGACGACAGCATCCGGCCAGAAGATGGGCAAGTCGCTTGGCGGCGCGATCTGGCTGAATGCCGAAATGCTGAGCGCCTACGATTTCTGGCAATACTGGCGCAACACGGAAGATGCCGATGTTGAGCGCTTCCTGAAGCTCTACACGACGCTTCCGCTGGATGAAATCGCCAGGCTGGCAGCTCTAGAAGGCGTCGAAATCAACGAAGCGAAGAAAATCCTCGCAACGGAAGTCACCGCCATGCTGCATGGTCGCGATGCCGCCGAGGAATCCGCAGAAACGGCGCGCAAGACCTTTGAAGACGGCGAACTGTCTGAAAACCTTCCGACCGTCGGCGTCCACAAGGCAACGCTGAATAGCGGCATCGGTGTTCTGGCGCTGATGGTTCTCGCCGAACTGTGCGCGACCAATGGCGAAGCCCGTCGTCATGTGGAAGGCGGTGCAGTCCGCATCAATGATGAACCGGTGAGCGATCCGCGCATGACCATCGATGCAAACGCATTGAATGAACAGGGCGTCATCAAGCTCTCGCTTGGCAAGAAGCGCCACGTGCTGATCCGTCCTGCATAAGCTGGACGATGATCGAACAAACAAAGCCGGGCCTCGCGCCCGGCTTTTTTGTATCAAAACTCGAAGATTGAGCGAAAAATGCCCGGCGCTATGACCGAAATCGGATTGACGATCACCTGGGGCTGCTTGGCACTGCCAGCAAGCTTGTAGGTAATTCCGATCAGTCCCCGATCACGTCCGTTGCCAAGCAAGGCACCGACGATCGGGAGTTCGCCGAACAGCCGATTGACGCCATAGGCAGGCATGAATGTGCCGGTGATGGACATATTGCCTTGCTGGTCATAGAGCGTTCCCTGGAAAGTCGTACCGACAGCAGGCCCTCGCACCACTCCCCGCGACAGGTTCAGATAGCCATTGCCCTTTTCGATCAGCGAAAAACCACGCTCGACGTCAACCCGTGATACGTCGATATCGCGTTTCACGGCCTGATTGAGACTGGTGCCCCCCTCGGGTGGAGGGCTGGAAACGATCTTGGCGAGACGCGGTTCGTTGATAATCGCAAAGTTGCGTGCGTCGATCTGGCCGCGCAATGGACCATTGCCCTGTGCTGCAAGCCCGACAGTGATCTTGCCGCCGCGCATCTTGTCGTAGAAGTCGAAAAAGCGCAGAACAGCGCCAGCGTCATTCGACTGAAGCGAAATAGAGCGCGCATCGCCCTGATCGTTGTTCGTCGCCACGAATGATTCACCGGACGATGTAACGGCGTTGACCGATACACCCGAAACCTTGCTGCCAGCACTTTCATAGGAAACATTGACATTGCGCAGTGTTTCACCGTTGAAGCCGCCAACCTCATCGATCTGGGCGCTGACAACCACGCGCGGATTTCTGGATTTGCTGCCGCTTCCGCCTTTCTCTCCAAGGTCCGAAACCTGCTTGATCAGAGCGCGCGCATCGAACTGCGAGCCGCGCACGTTGACACGATAGCTGCCGCCGCTCTTGGTCGCCTTGACCGCGAGGCTATCGTTTCTGTTCAGGCGTATCTCGCTGAAATTTGCGGACTGGAAGTCGCCTTTCGCAATCGAGAGATCGCCCTTGGCGCCGAAAGCATCCCCGGAAAAAACGAGATTGCTGATATCCATCTTGCTCTTATCGTCCGGGCTCTGAACCAGATCAAATGTCGCTTTCGCCGGTATGCCAGCCCCTTTGCGCCATCCGAGCCAGGGAAGGTCAATCTGCGTCTTGCCAAGATCGGCGGAAACGTGGCGCTTGCCGCCGTCCTCCATTCCGAGATCAACCGACATAGGACCGGAGAAGATGGCGTTCAGCCCCGGAAAGACCGCATTACGAGTCTTGTCGTCGATATCCAGCCTGACTTTCTGCTCGCGTTTTACCGGACCGGACCGATCAACCGGCTCAATCAGACTGATCTTTGCGGGGACACCGTCAAGCATCGCATCGGCAGTAATTTTGGCGGCTGACTGGTCGACCTTGATGTTACCCGTCGCATCGCTTACGGACGAACCTGCTACCGGCTTCGAAATATTGAGGTCTGTGAAGCCGATGTCAGCGTTCCAGCGAAGCGTGCCGGGCGGCGGGTCCTTGGAAACGGCGAAGTTTACTTTGACGCGCGATTTCACATCGCCGGTCACGTCTCCGGGCTGAAAAGGCACACTCTTCAGAACGTCGATGGGCTTGTTCCCGGCAATTTCAGCAATGGCCGCAGCTTCACCGGAAACACCGAGATCCAGTTCAGCGATAACGGGACGCTGTGGTCCCCAAGGTATGATGAGCGTGCCGTCGGACACGTCAACTTTACGGTTGTTTGGCGTGTAGGCTATGCCCTTCAGAAGCTTGATAGTCGTATAGGCACCACGAACGGATATTTCACCTTGCGCGTCCCGCACTGGCGGCAGTTCTCCCACGACATCGAAGCGTGTGTCAAAAACCTTGAAATCAGCCTTGATTTCTTCACCCGTCAGGGGTGGAGGCAGGCCCGGTCCGTTGAAGCGACCGCCTGCGAGCGAAATATCGATGCGGCTATCCTTGAGCGTTCCACCGAATAGGTTCTTCAATACCCATTCGCGTGCGCCGTCTGCAACATCGATCGGCCAGAGATGCTTGGCATCGGCAACAGGCATATCGGGAATACGCAGCAAAAAAATCATTTCCGGCGAACCTGCGCCGAATGCCATGCTTCCCTGCCCGAAAAGCTGCCCATTTTCCGTCTGCACATCAAGATTTGCAAACTGGATGCGTTGCTGATCGGCCATATATCGCCCGGCTATCCGGGTTGCGAAGGATAGTGGCGGCTCTGTCGACTCCGACGGCATGCTCGTCGCCGAGGTGGTCAGGACCTCAAAACGGTATGTCGGCCCGCCTGTATTGTTTTCGGTTTCCGGTTCGGGGCCAAACGCCCCGTTGAACTGTGCTTGCATACCGCCAAGCTGCAGGCGGGATGACTTGATCTCGATCTTACGGCTGCCGACCGTATGTTCGAGGTTAAGGCGGACGCCCCCGCGCACGTCTTCAACCTTGCCAAGTTGCATGTCCAGGTCATCCACGGCAAGTTCGGCTGCGAGACGTTCCGGCCTGTCGTCTTCGGCTACCGATCCCATCAAGGACAAGCGTGCGGATGCCCCTAGTTCGAAGTGGGCCGGATTGACGCGATTGCCGTTTATGACAGGCGCAACTTCAGGCGGAGAACCCAATGTGACCGGAATGTCGCGGACGTTCAGTTCAAAGCCTGCAAGACTGTTGTCACTTGCATGCCGGTCAATCTTGCCATCCAGCGCAATTGTCTTGCCTTTCCAGATGACGCTGCCTGTGATGCCGATTTTTCTGCCATTTTCAATGAGGCGCGCCTGTTCAATATTCAGAACCTGCTGCTCATCGCCAACCTTGAATGTAACTACGCTGTTGAAAATGCCTATGACCTGCGTCTCCTGCGCGCGCAACAGATCAAGGCTACGGCGCATCGCAGCAAAGAGCTCACCTGAAACCGCGTCGAAATCCAGAAGGCCATGTTCGTCGTAAGGCAGGGATTTCCAGAAGCCTGGCCCCTTCGTTTCCGGCATGTCAAAGGAAACACCTTCGACTTCCAGCTGGGCCACGCGCACCTTTCCCGTCAAAAGGGGCAACGGCGCCAGTCCCAGACGCACGGATTTGATTCCACTGATTTCGACGCCCTGTTTGGGGTCGGCGATCGACACATCTCGGGCCTCAAGCGCGACATGGTTATCCTGATCCAGCGACAGCGCAGCGCTGCCTATTGCTGCGGATGCGCCTTCGCCAAGAATATGCGTCAGGCTTTTCTGTGCCTCGTCACGCAAGAGATTGCTGTCAACGCCACTGCGAAGAATGAGGAAACCGGCCCCGACAACGAGAAACAGAAGGATGCAGATCGACAAAAAGGCATGGGAACAGCGCGATAGAAAAGAACGGCGCGAACGGGCCGGGCCGGGCAAAAAGCCGTCCTCGCCATCGGCGGCAAGACGCTCGATTCTTTTCATCTCCCGCTTGCTGAAGCGGATTTTCTGCGGTTTCTCTGTCAACAACCCAGCCAGAACAAGAGTGCCATTCCATAGGACGCTTTAGAATTTACTTCATTAAGTGTCCGTAATCATTTGTTTTATAATTTCTTCCTACCCGTATCACACGCCTGAACCGGCAACCTTGCGCCCATCGCGAGTCCTTCAATGAAGCCTGCTTCAATGGTTGCACAAGCCCTGCCTGAATGCGATAGCTCAGACTGTAACAGGTGGTTTCCATCCTTATCCATAAAAGAAAGGCGCAGATATGGCTCATCCCCAAGTTGGCGATCCGGCACCCGATTTCACTCTGCCTTCGGATAATGGTGAAATCTCCCTGTCGTCCCTCAAAGGCAAGCCGGTCGTTATCTATTTCTATCCGAAGGACGACACGTCCGGCTGCACCAGGGAAGCAATTGCATTCTCGCAACTGAAACCGGAATTCGACAAGATTGGCGTTCGCATCATCGGCCTCTCTCCCGATAGCGCGACGAAACACGCGAAATTCCGCAAGAAGCATGACCTGACCGTCGACCTTGCCGCGGATGAGGACCGGTTAGCGCTTGAAGCCTATGGCGTATGGGTCGAAAAGAGCATGTACGGTCGCAAATATATGGGCGTGGAACGCACGACGTTTCTGATCGATGCGAAAGGAAACATCGCTCAGGTCTGGAACAAGGTAAAAGTGGACGGCCATGCCGATGCGGTTCTGGCGGCTGCACGCGCGCTTTGAACGATGACAAACAAGCCAACCTATGACCAGACGTTGCGCGGCAATGCCATCCGCGCCATATGCGCCAGCGATCTTGACGAAAAGGTCAGACTGACACGAGAAACTGCCGCTCGCTGGTTTGGCCGTACACTATCGGTTCGCAGTCCGCTCGACCCTCCTTTGCCAGATCGTCCCGGACGCCCTGAAAAACCTGAACTCGTGCCTCCCCGCATGTTGAAGAAGCGGTCACTCAACACGGAACACGGGCGTATCGCTTTGATGCATGCCCTCGCTCATATCGAGTTGAACGCCATCGATCTTGCGCTCGACATTGTTGCCCGTTTTGCCGCCAAACCCATACCGCGCAGCTTCTTCGACGGCTGGATGAAAGTGGCCGACGACGAAGCCCGACATTTCACGCTGCTGCGTGACCGCCTCAAGTCGTTGGGTGCGGATTACGGTGACATGCCCGCTCACGATGGGCTCTGGCAATCCGCTCACCAGACCCGCAACGACCTCGAAGCGCGTCTCGCGGTCGTGCCGCTTATTCTTGAAGCTCGCGGACTTGATGTGACACCATCGTTGCTTGAGAAAATGATCGAGACCGGCGACCATGAGACTGCTGCAATCCTCGACGTGATCTATAACGACGAGAAAACGCATGTCGCCGTGGGCGCCAAATGGTTTCGTTTCTTCTGTGCCCGGAACAAAATCGACCCGGTCGCCAGATTTCAGGAGCTGGTTCGTGCAAATTTCCGCGGCGATCTGAAGCCGCCGTTCAACGAACTGGCACGGGCCGAAGCTGGGTTGACCCCGTCCTTTTATCGCTCGCTGTCGCCAGTATCGATCTAGAGCATTTCCGAGCCAAAAGTGTGAAACGGTTTTGCGTTGGAAAAGGCCCAAAACAAATAGTTAGAGCGGTTCCCGGCGTTTCCTTTAAAACAGGAACCGCTCTTGCCCGCGCTTCTATAGCTCTCCGGTCAAAACAAACCTGCTCGCATGGCCCGCGCAAGCCTTAAATGTAAAGGTCTGTTAACCCTAATAAGTTGTAATCAGGCTAGGGAATCGAGAAGGGGCATGCGGCTGGCATGACTGGGAAGCAGGCGAAAACATCGACCAAGAAGGTGTTCGGGGAACGCAAGGAACCACCTGTCCTGATTATTGCGCGTGGCGAAAAAATCAATCATTTCACATTTCGCCCGTGGATGGCCGCTCTCGGCGGTGCAGCTTTCCTGGCGCTTTCTGTAGGATATCTTGGCGCAACTGCCTATCTGGTTCTTCGTGACGACCTGATGAGCGCCGGTATTGCGCGTCATGCCCGCAATCAGCAACTTTATGAAGACCGCATCTCCGCCCTTCGTACCGAGGTTGACCGTATTACCAGCCGACAGATGCTCGATCAGCAGGTGATGGAAAACAAAGTTGCCGAACTCATGCAGCGCCAGCAGACGCTGAGTGCGCGAGACGGCAAACTTGCGCCTTTGTTGGAACGCGCTTCGCAATTGCAGCCGATGCCGGACATGCCTGTGGAAAGCGCGCCGGATCTTGAGCAGCATAGCCAGCTTATCCCGGACGAAGCGCTGGCAGGACGCAATTTTCCGGGTATCGATCCGATCATCACCGGACCTGTACCGGGGAAACATCCAACGGCAAAGCCCGACCGTCGCGCCGATGCCGGTTCCATGGGCTTGCGTCTTTCTGGCGGGCTTTCGGGTGAATCGACACTTGAGACTTCGGACAAGATACTGGCCACCATCAACCAGAACCTTCATCGGATCGAAAGCGAGCAGAACGGCAAAGTGCGCGTGCTGGCTGACGCGGCTTATGAAAAAGCCGACAGTATCCTCGACACCTTGAACGCCGCAGGACTGCGCATCGAAACGCCTGCCAACGCGAATGTGGCGATGGGCGGGCCGCTTATCCCGGTTTCGTCGCCCGGTATGGTGCTCAATGATTTCGATATGCAATTGCGCAACCTCGACAGCGCGCTTGACCGGCTTGATCAGGTACGCAAACGGGCAAGCGCCCTGCCCCTGGCCAATCCGGCTCCCGGCAAGCCCGTTACCAGCCTGTTCGGTGTGCGCCGTGATCCGTTTCTCGGAACGGCTGCCTTTCATTCGGGGATCGACTTTCGTGCGGCATATGGCCAGGCAGTTAAGTCCACCGCGGCGGGCAAGGTCGTGAAGGCTGGTCGTTTCGGTGGATATGGCAATATGGTCGAGATCGACCACGGCAATGGATTTTCCACCCGCTTCGCCCATCTGAGCCGGGTTGTGGTGCGCGACGGGCAACAACTTGCAGCCGGGGCTATAGTCGGCGAGGCAGGAAGCTCCGGGCGCTCAACCGGCAGCCATCTCCATTACGAAGTTCGCGAAAATGGCCGTGCCGTCAATCCGGTCAACTTTCTGAAGGCTGGCAAACAGATAGAGCCACTGCTCTGAGTCTCCGAAACGACAAAACCCGGCCAGAAGCCGGGTTTTGTCGTGGATGTTGGAGATTGTGACCGATCAGTCGATGTCTTCGATCATCTCGCCGCCACCCTGAATACGGTGGGCAAGTGCGGCTTCCATGAACGGCGTAACGGAGCCATCCAGCACTTCCTGAGGATTGGTGCTTTCGACGCCGGTACGAAGGTCTTTCACGAGCTGATAAGGCTGCAAGACGTAAGAGCGAATCTGGTGCCCCCAACCAATGTCGGTCTTGGTGGCATTCGCCGCATCCGTCGCGGCTTCACGCTTTTTCAGCTCCTCTTCATAAAGACGAGCGCGCAGCATCGACCATGCCTTTTCGCGGTTCTTGTGCTGCGAGCGTTCCGCCTGGCACTGCACCACGATCCCGGTCGCGATATGCGTGATACGCACTGCCGAATCGGTCGTGTTGACGTGCTGGCCACCAGCACCCGAAGCGCGGTAGGTGTCGATGCGAACATCGGCTTCCGTAACCTGTACGTCGATATTGTCATCGATGACAGGATAGACCCAGATACTGGCAAAGGACGTGTGGCGACGGGCGTTGGAGTCATAAGGCGAAATGCGGACCAAACGATGAACGCCCGATTCGGTCTTCATCATGCCGTATGAATTGTGCCCCTTGACGAGAATAGTCGCGGACTTGATGCCCGCTTCTTCGCCTTCGTGCACTTCCATCACTTCGACTTTGCGACCGTTGCGTTCAGCCCAGCGCGTATACATGCGCAGCAGCATCGATGCCCAGTCCTGGCTTTCGGTACCACCGGCACCGGCATGCACTTCGACATAGGTGTCGTTCGCATCGGCTTCGCCCGAAAGCAGCATGTCGATCTGGCGTCGGTCGATCTCGGCCTTCAGGTCGCGGATGGTGGTTTCCGCGTCCTCGATGATCGACTTGTCACCTTCCTCTTCGCCCATGGCGATGAGTTCGATGCTGTCGTTCAGCGTCTGCGTCAGATGGTTGATTCCGTTGATGCTGTCCTCCAGCTGCTGGCGCTCGCGCATCAGCTTCTGGGCTTCCTGGGCATCATTCCAAAGCGTGGGATCTTCGGCTCTCTGGTTGAGATAGCCGAGACGTTTTATCGCCTGATCCCAGTCAAAGATGCCTCCTCAGCAGGCTTATGGCCTGCTGGATTTCGTCAACCAGCGTCTCGATTTCCGCGCGCATGGGCAAATCGTTCCTTCAATATCCGTATTTCATTTGAGAAGTCAGGCCGTTCGTTATCGGCTCAGACCTTCGAACGCGGACGCAACGTCCGGGCGCCGCGGACCATAGTCAGCACGCGACGCGGTGTAAAGGGCGAAGCCCTGCTTTTCCGATCAGTAAAGTCCGCCGGAACCCGAGTTGATGGCGCGTGTTGCCTGCGGCGACTGCGGCGCCACCGGAGAGCCTTCGCGGAAGGAATCCATGCCGATAACCGAATAGCTGTCCGATGGACCCGTACCCGGCTTGAAAGCTTCCATAATCACATTCGGATCGCCCTGGTTGGCGCGCATGCCGGTCTTGCGGTTGATCGCGATGACCGTCATGCCTTCAGGCACACGGAAATCCACTTTCGGCGTTCCGGCCAGCGCCTGTTCCATGAAAGACTTGAACACGGGAGCTGCCAGACCGCCGCCGGTGTTGCCGCGACCGAGCGGCGTGGGCGTATCGTAACCCATGAAAACGCCAACCACGAGATCGGGCGTGAAGCCCACGAACCATGCGTCCTTCTCATCGTTGGTCGTACCGGTCTTGCCAGCCATCGGACGGTCCAGGCTCTTCAAAATCTGCGCTGTACCGCGCTGAACGACGCCTTCCATCATCGAGGTGATCTGATATGCCGTCATTGGATCGAGCACCTGATCGCGATTATCGATCAGCGTTGGCTCGTCCTGATTTCCCCATTCCTGCGCATTACAGCCTTCGCACTGGCGTGCATCATGCTTGAATACAGTCTTGCCGTAGCGATCCTGAATGCGGTCGATCATCGATGGCGTTATGCTCTGACCGCCATTCGCCATAATGGAATAGGCTGTCACCATGCGCAGAACGGTCGTCTCACCGGCGCCGAGCGCCATGGAGAGGACGGGCAGCATCTTGTCGTAGATACCGAAGCGTTCCGCATATTCGGCGACGAGCTTCATGCCCATGTCCTGCGCGAGACGCACGGTCATGACGTTACGCGACTGTTCAATACCGTAGCGTAGCGTAGACGGACCGGAGAACTTGCCCGAATAATTCTTCGGTGCCCAGACACCCAGCGTACCGCCCTGATTGACTTCAAGCGGACCGTCCAGAACCACGGACGCAGGCGTGTACCCATTGTCGAGGGCCGCAGCATAGACGAACGGCTTGAACGACGAACCCGGCTGGCGATAGGCCTGCGTTGCGCGGTTGAACTCCGATTCCGCATAAGAGAAGCCGCCAACCATGGCCAGAACACGGCCCGTATGCGGGTCCATGGCAACGAGCGCACCTTCAAGCTTCGGCGGCTGCTGCAGACGGAAACGGGATTCGCCTTGCTTGGCGACATAGATAATGTCGCCCGCTTTCAGCACACCTTCCGGCGATTTGGCGCTGGAGCGCTTGCCATCGATATTGACGACGCGCATGGCCCATTTCATGTCGTCGGCAGCAATGAATGCGCGCTTGCGTTCCTTACTCCGCGAGCCTGACGCCTCAAGCGGCGGCTGCAGACCGATATCCGCACCGGCAGCAGAAACATTGAGCACGATCGCGAGCTGCCATTCGGGCACGTCGGTGTAGGATTCCATATCACCGAATGCCGTACCCCAGTCGTTGCCAAGCTCGACATTCTTCATGGGGCCGCGCCAGCCGCGCGCTTCGTCATAGCGGAGCAGCGCAGCCTGCAAGGACTTGCGTGCCTCAATCTGCAGTGTCGGGTTCAGCGTGGTGCGAACTGAAAGACCGCCTTCGTAAAGCGCATCGACACCATATTTCTGGATGATCTGGCGGCGTACTTCCTCGGTGAAATATTCCGATGCAAACACATAGTGAGCATCCGAACGTTCCTTCACGCCGAGCGGCTGCTTCTTGGCTTCCGTCGCTTCTTCGGCGGTGATGTAACCGTTCTCGCTCATCCGGTCGATAACCCAGTTGCGGCGCTCGATGGCGCGCTCTGGCTGGCGGAACGGATGATAATTATTGGGGCCTTTCGGCAGCGCTGCGAGATACGCGCTCTCTGCGATGGAAAGTTCGCCGACCGATTTATCGAAGTAAGTCAGCGCTGCACTGGCAATACCGTATGAGCCAAGGCCGAAGAAGATTTCGTTGAGATAGAGCTCAAGAATACGGTCCTTCGAGTATGCCTGCTCGATGCGCATCGCAAGGATGGCTTCCTTGATCTTGCGATCATAGGTTTGCTTCGAAGTCAGGAGGAAGTTCTTTGCAACCTGCTGCGTGATGGTGGACGCACCAACCGGGCGGCGGCCGGAACCCATATTCTTGACGTTTGTCAACATTGCGCGGGCAAGGCCGGCGAAATCGAGACCATGATGTTCGTAGAAGGTCTTGTCTTCAGCCGAGACGAAAGCCGCTTTCACGCGGTTGGGCACGGCCTGAATAGGAATATAGAGTCGGCGTTCGCGAGCGAACTCCGCCATCAGGCTACCATCGGAGGCATGAACGCGCGTCATTACGGGCGGCTCGTATTTTGCGAGCACCTCGTAATCTGGCAGATCCTTCGTGAGACTTCCGACGTAAAGGGCGACGCCACCTGCCACGAGGAGCATCAGCACCGTTCCGATTCCGAAGAAATATCCGATAAGCCTTACCATAAATGCGGAATCCTGCCTTCAGATTATTCATATGATAAGGGTCAAAGCACGCACAGCCAACCCTTTAGCCCAATTATGCCATATGGCAACCACTGGCTTAGTGACCAGCAAATGAGTCAAAGGCAAGATGGTTTACGTGTTTTTACCAAATTAACACGACTGCTTCCGTCTCCATCGCGAAAATCCGCAAAACTGTTGCAAGCCTGCATCTTATAAGATGTTGCGCATTTAAGAAACATCGCCACAGTTCTCCATATTTCAGGGTCGCTACCCCTTGCTCATGCTTGCAGGATGTTTCAGCGCTTCAAACGCCTTGATCGCAATCGCAAGCCTGTCCGCAAGTTTTTTGCGCCACTCGGGATTGCTGATAAGCTTTTCGTCCTCGGCGTTGGACAAATATCCGATTTCGATCAGCACGGACGGCACGTCGGGCGCACGCAACACCTGAAAACCGGCAAAGCGATGCGGATTGTTAATGAGATTCACCTGCCCTTGCAGGGAATGGATCACCTTTTCGGCAAAACTCAGCGAAAATGTGTGCGTTTCACGCCGGGTCAGATCGAGAAGAATATCGGTAACCTCGGGCTGCTCTTCGGGCGCGGCACCTGCAAGGGTATCAGACTTGTTTTCCCGCTCAGCCATGGCGCGCGCGACAGAGTCGGATGCCTTGTCGGAGATCGTATAAACGGTCGCACCGCGAATATCGTGCTGGTTGATCGTATCGGCATGGATGGAGATGAACAAATCCGCTTCGTGCTGGCGGGCGATCCGCACCCTTTCGGAAAGCCGCAAAAAAGTATCATCCTCGCGGGTCATGAGAACCTTGATATTGCTGTCTTGCGCCAGACGATCTTTGAGTTCCTGCCCAAAAGCGAGCGTCAGGTCTTTTTCCTTGATGCCGCTGAGACTTTCCGCACCACTGTCGATGCCACCGTGTCCGGGATCGATCATGATGGTGAACGGGCGAGCCGCCCCATTCTGCGAGGCAGCCTGAACTGGCCTTTCATCGCGATCAGTAGAACTGGTTATTTCCTTGCGGCCCTGCAACTGATCCGCAAATTCCCGGTCCGACGTCGCAACAATATCAGCCACAAGGCGATAGCCTGATGCACTCTCGTTTTTCAGTACACGCAAGTCCTCTACCTTGAAGGGACCTCGCAACGTCAGGATGAGACGGGAACGGCCCTTGCCGACCAGTCCGTAACGAACACGAGACACCAGACCTCGCGCTTCCATACTTTTTTCATCGAAACCAAACCGTGTTTCAGGCAGGTCGACAACGAGCCGATGCGGATTATCGAGAAGCAAGGTCGATAGCTTCGGTTCGCGGTCGAACATGACGACAATGCGCGTTCGCAGATCGTCACCAGCCATGCGGAAGGTCAGCGCAGCTAACGGGGAAGTCACGCGATCAGCAGCATAGACGGAGGCGGACTGAAACAACAGCGCCGACAAAAGGGCAAACAATGCCCACAGGCGTCGCCTGCTCGGCAATCGGGTCACAGCGTTTTCAGCGCTTCGAAAATGCATCGGCCGCCACAATCAAGAATCTCATTGAATGACTGGTATCAATAATTGCAATACCGGCACGCTTGCCCCTGCACCTTCTCGCCCAAATACCCATGAAACCACTCGTACAAAACTATAGTTAATGAACGATTTCCAGCCGTATTTCGACCGTGAACAGGGTCTATACTCAGCTTTCGGCAAAATTGCGATGCGAATGTCAATCGATATTCGCACTTGTCATCGTTCAAGCGACGCCATAAAAGCTATAACAGGTTATGGGTGAACTATCAGAATCGTTTGCCGGTTCTCAAAACGAACCGCAGGGAATGATAGTGAAATCAGCGGCATATTCATTCGCCGCCACTCGATAACCGGCACAGAATTCAGCGGAGATGTGGCTTCCCCGCCCTCCGTTTCTATCGGCCGACTGCGCATCATTATGCGCTGTCGCCATCGCTCGGAAAGAGCAAAGAGGTCGGCCCGGCTTTTCCGGGTCATATATGAGGTCGTTTCGTTCGGAACAGCTATGGGTCAAGCAAGACTGACCACTGCAAGCCTGAAGACCGTGATCGCCGCGAGGCCGTCGCGCGCGGAGGCAGCAGCTTTTATTCCGACGAACCCAGAACCATCCGGCAGATGCAGCGCAGTGAGCACGACAGCCCTCAGGGTTTCGTCCGGCGCACGCGTTTTGCGTCTTCGCGCCGGCAGGAAAGACAATAATGTCCAACAAAATGCTTATAGATGCCTCCCACCCGGAGGAGACCCGGGTTATCGTCACACGGGGCAACAAGATTGAAGAATTCGACTTCGAGTCGGAACACAAGAAGCAGCTGAAAGGCAACATATACCTCGCACGCGTCACCCGCGTCGAACCTTCGCTTCAGGCTGCATTCGTGGAATATGGCGGCAATCGCCATGGCTTCCTCGCATTCTCCGAGATTCATCCCGACTACTACCAGATCCCGGTAGCTGACCGTCTTGCGCTGCTCGAGGCGGAAGCCAAAGCCGCACGTGCGGAAGACGACGAAGACGAGCCGCGTGCCAAGAGCGAGCGCAACGAGCGGAATGATCGTTCGCGCCGCAATCGCCGCCGCGGTCGTCGAGATGGCCAGAACGGGGAAACGCAGGCCACTGCGTCAGACAAGGGCTTGCCGGCGGCAGAGCCTGTTGGTCCGGCATTTGAAAACTATGTGCCTGGAACACCTGCTATCGCCCTCTCTCAGACAAGCGATGTCATTTCCGAAGCTGTCGATCACGGCGACGATGACGATGTCGAACATGAAGAAGACATGGTCGAATCGGTCGGTTCGGAAGATGCGCTGGAAGAACTTCCGACGCATACCCGCACCAATCGCCGCCAGTACAACATTCAGGAAGTCATCAAGCGTCGCCAGATTCTTCTGGTGCAGGTGGTCAAGGAAGAGCGCGGCAACAAGGGCGCAGCTCTCACGACCTATCTTTCGCTTGCCGGACGCTATTCGGTTCTGATGCCGAACACGGCACGTGGCGGCGGCATTTCGCGCAAGATCACCAATCCGCAGGATCGCAAGCGTCTCAAGGAAATCGTCAAGGAACTCGAAGTGCCGCAGGGCATGGGCGTGATCCTGCGCACCGCTGGCGCGAACCGCACCAAGGCCGAAGTCAAGCGCGACTATGAATATCTGATGCGCCTTTGGGAAAATGTGCGCACGCTGACCCTGCAATCGACGGCGCCCGCCCTCGTCTACGAGGAAGGAAGCCTCATCAAGCGGTCGATCCGTGACCTTTACAATAAGGACATCTCGGAAATCCTCGTTTCCGGCGAAAACGGCTACCGCGAGGCCAAGGACTTCATGCGCATGCTCATGCCGAGCCATGCGAAGGTCGTTCAGCCATACCGCGAACAGGTTCCCATCTTTACGCGAAACGGTGTTGAGGCGCAGCTTGATCGCATGCTGCTGCCACAGGTCACGCTGAAGTCCGGCGGCTATCTGATCATCAACCAGACGGAAGCGCTGGTTGCCATCGACGTCAACTCGGGCCGTTCGACACGTGAACATTCGATTGAGGACACGGCGCTCCAGACCAATCTGGAAGCTGCCGAGGAAGTTGCGCGCCAGCTGCGCCTGCGCGACCTTGCCGGTCTGATCGTCGTCGACTTCATCGACATGGAAGAAAAGCGCAACAATCGCGCTGTCGAAAAGAAGATGAAGGACTGCCTGAAGGATGATCGTGCCCGCATTCAGGTTGGCCGCATCTCGCATTTCGGCCTTCTGGAAATGTCGCGCCAGCGCATCCGCGCATCCGTGCTGGAAAGCACGATGCAGGTTTGCCCGCATTGCGGCGGTACCGGGCATATCCGTTCCGATTCCTCCATGGCGCTGCATATTATTCGCGGCATCGAGGACTATCTCCTGCGTCACTCCGGCTTCGACATTCATGTTCGCACGCCGGCTGCGTCAGCGCTTTATGTTCTCAATCATAAGCGGCAGCTCCTGGCCGACCTGGAAGGACGCTTCGGTGTAGCAATCAGCATTGACGCTGATGAGAGCGTTGGCCACCAGCATTTCGTCATCGACAAGGGTGCGCTGTCGACACGTCCGGTTACCCAGCCTCCGGTTCAGCCAATGGCTTATATCGAGGATGATATCGAAGATCCGGAAATCCCGCTTGATGAGGACGAAGCAGAAGAAGCAGCAACGGCTGAGGTTCAGGGTCGGGAAGATCGGGGCGATGATGAAGGTGACCGCAAGCGCCGCCGTCGCCGCCGTCGTCGCGGTGGCCGTGATCGCGAAAACCAGGAACAGACCGTAAAGGCTGATTCTGTTTCGGACGAAGCCTCCGATGAAGATGAGGATGCCGAAGAAGCTCGGGAAACATCTTCCAATGCTTCGTCAAGCGAGGAAGATCGCCGCAAGAAGCGTCGTCGCGGTCGCCGGGGCGGACGTAAAAACCGTCGCGATGATGAGCCGCGTGCACGCAAGGTTCCTGATCCTGAATTCGTCGGATATACCCCGGTCCTGCCGGTAAAGACCGAGGAAGCTGTCGTGGAAGAGGCAGCGGCGGTGACAGTCGAACAAGCTGTTGAAGTCGCTGAAGCCCCTGCTCCCGAACCCGTAGCCGAGGAAAAGCCAGCAAAACCTGCCCGCAAGACCCGTGCTCGCAAGTCTGCAAAGACTGAAGAAGTTGCCGAGGAAGTGGTTGCTGCCGAGGCCGAAGAAAAGCCCGCCAAGCCTGCCCGCAAGACCCGGGCGCGCAAGAAGGCGGTCGAAGAGGCTCCTGCCGAACCGGTTGCAGCCGCTGACGAGCCTGAAGCAGAAACAGAGAAGCCGAAGCGGCGCACTCGCAGGGCTGCTGCAAAGCCCGCTGTCGAGGTCGAAGAGACGGCTGCGGTCGAGGCAGAGGTAACGACAATTGCCGAACCGCAAAAAAGTGCTGAACCTGTCGTGACCTCAAGCGAGGGCGAGGATCAGAAGCCCAAGCGCGCCGGCTGGTGGCAGAAGAAGGGTTTCTTCTGAGCCCCTCTTGACTGAAATAAAAAACCGGCGGAAACGCCGGTTTTTTTTTGTTTTTAAGATTGAGAATGGCATTTTCACAAGCCGAGCAATCAGGCTCTCTGTTGTGGCAGCCAGTCTTCCAGCCTGCGGACCGCCTCTTCCATTTCCTCAATCTTGCCAGCATAGGAAAAGCGCATCGTGCGATGCCCGTCCAGCGGGTCGAAATCACGTCCAGGTGTCGCGGCAATGTTGATTTCAGCAATCATCCGCCGGGCAAATTCCATGCTGTCATTGGTAAAGCGCGATACATCGCAATATGCATAGAATGCGCCATCCATTGGTGCGGCAAGGCTGAGGCCGATGCGGGGCAAATGATCCAGCAGGATCAACCGGTTCTGACGGTAGCGCTCCTTCACCCGCTCCAGTTCGGCGGTGGCATGAAAAGCTTCGATGGCGGCGCGCTGCGAGAGCTCCGGCGCGGAAATATAAAGGCTCTGGCTCAGCCGCTCGATTGCGCGAATATCGCCTTCGGGAAGAACCATCCAGCCGATCCGCCAGCCTGTCATGCAGTAATATTTGGAGAACGAGTTGATGACCGTTACATCGTTGGAAATCTCCAACGCCGTGACGTCATCGGTTTCATAGGAAAGCCTGTGGTAGATTTCATCTGAAATGACCCGGATACCCAGATCGCGCGCCGTTTCGATAATGGCTTTCAATTCCGGCTTGTCGATAACCGCGCCGGTTGGATTGGCCGGGCTGGCAAACAGCACGCCTTTCAAGGGTTTTTCAGCATGTGCCGCCGCCAGCGCTTCGGCAGTAAGCGATGCCGATGTTCCATTGCCGGTCGGTATTTCCACGACCTCAAGACCAAGAGCTGTCAATATATTGCGGTACGCAGGATAGCCGGGACGGGTAATCGCAACTCTGTCACCCGGATCGAAGTAGACCACGAAGGCCAGATTGAAGGCAGCAGATGAGCCGGTCGTGACCGCAATGCGCTCCGGTGAAACCGAAATACCGTAATGGTCGGCATAATGCGCGGCAATCGCCTCGCGCAGTTCAATCAGACCCAGAGCGTCGGTGTATCCGATGCGGCCGTCCTTCAAGGCGCGTTCGGCAGCCTGCCGGACAGCGGCGGGTGCGGGATCGGCAGGCTGGCCTACCGCCATGGAAATAATCGGATGCCCGGCGGCGCGACGGCGGTTAGCCTCTGCCAGAACGTCCATGGCGTGAAAGGGCTCAACTGCGCTGCGGCTGGAAAGAGTGACCACCATTACCTCCAGGAAATTGCGAATGACGCTTTACACACCCGCCGTATAATCGTCGGATTGGTAATGCAACAGCAGCGCTTGAGAAAATGCGATCAAATCCCGAGATGGAGATTATCCTGCACCTCCGCTATCGGTGATTGAATGCAAAGGCTATAAGATTCGAGCCAGTTTGAAGAAGGAAGAACAGCACGATGGGGATGATGACTTCACCTTTCCCAGCCAAGAGATTTTCTTTCCATAGTTTGGTTCGACGTTCGGTCGCCGTCTTGGCCGCGGCGTCCATAGCCGTCACAAGTGCCCTGCCCGCACTCGCGCAGTCGCGGGGCGGCGGCGTGCCTATCGTTCGAGACGCGGAAATCGAGGCACTCGTAGCTGATTATGCCGCGCCGATCCTCAAGGCGGCAGGTCTGGGTGGCCGCGGCATCCGGGTTATTCTCGTGAATTCCCAGAGCTTTAATGCCTTTGTCGATGGACGCCGTATCTTCATCAATACAGGCGCGATCATGCAGGCGGAAACGCCCAATGAAATCATTGGCGTGATCGCACACGAATCGGGGCATCTTGCCGGAGGGCATCAGGAGCGCTTGCGTGAACAGTTGAGCCGTGCTCGCAACATGGCGATTATAGGCATGCTGCTTGGTGTTGGAGCCGGTGTTGCGGGTGCTGCAAGCGGCAGCGGCAATGCAGCAGGAGCCGGTGCAGGTATTGCAATGGGCTCAAGCGAAATGGCCATGCGCAGTCTGCTCAACTATCAGCGTACAGAAGAAATGACAGCCGATCGGCTTGCCGTGAACTATCTCAATGCCACGGGCCAATCAACCAAGGGCATGCTCGATACTTTCGAGCGCTTTGCATCGGCATTGTCGCTTACGGGCACCCAGATCGACCAGTATCGCATCAGCCACCCTCTCCCGCGTGAGCGAATTGCCAATCTGGAAGAGCTTGCGAGAAAAAGCCCGTATTTCAACAAGAGCGATTCTCCGGCCTTGCAATTGCGCCACGATATGGCTCGCGCGAAGATTGCCGCCTATTCCGGCAATATGGGTGCGCTGCAACGCATGTTCCGTAGCAATCCCGGCGGTCTGGCTGCCCGTTACGGCAATGCAATCACGACATTCCTGAACGGCTCGGCCCGCGCTGCGCTGCCGAAGTTCGATGCATTGGTCAAGGAACAGCCGAAAAACCCATATTTCCAGGAAATGCGCGGCGAAGTCTTGCTGAAAGCCAATGATGCCGCAGGAGCGGCGAATGCTTTCCAGAAGGCCGTCTCGCTTGATCCGCGTAAATCGCCGCTGCTGCGCATGAGCTATGGGCGCGCGCTCATGCTCACCGGAGCAAAGACAAGCATGCCGACGGCAATCAAGGAGATCAAGGCAGGCATTGCTTCCGATCCGGAGTTCCCCGGAGGATACGGTTACCTGGCGCAAGCTTACGGTCAACAGGGCGATATGGCGCTCGCCGATCTTGCCACCGCCGACATGAATTATTATTCGGGCAAGCTTCAACAGGCCCAGATCTTCGCCATCCGGGCGCAAAAGCAGATGAAGCCCGGGACACCGGACTGGCTGCGAGCGCAGGACATCATCAATACCAAGAAAAGCAAGTAAGGCTGCATTCAAGCCTGACGCTGATATTCGAAACAGATTGGAATTTGGAATGAAGAACACAGTTTCCATCACGCTTGCCAGCGGCATAGTGGGCGTTGCAGCGCTGGCGGTGGGCTATTATGCAGGCACCGCCCGGCAGGCTCCTGCCCCAATCGAAAGCCCTGCTGCCGCTCCCATGGCAATGAACCAGCAGGCCATTGAAAATGTCGTCCGCAACTATCTCATCCAGAATCCAGAAATAATGCTGGAAGTGCAAAGTGCCCTTGAAACCAAGCAAGCACATGCGGCGCAGGAGCAGATCAAGCAGGTATTGGCCGCCAATCGCAGCACCCTTTACGATCCCAAGCACGACGCGGTCTTCGGCAATCCGGAAGGCGACGTGACGGTCTACGAGTTTTTTGACTACAATTGCGGTTACTGCAAGCGGGCCCTGCCGGATATGGAAGCCATCCTGAAAACCGACAAGAATGTGCGGTTCGTCATGAAGGAGTTTCCGATTCTAGGACCGGATTCCGCCAAGGCGCATATCGTGGCGCAGGCGTTCAGAGCGTTGATGCCGGAAAAATATGCTGAATTCCACGAAGTGCTGTTGGGCGCGCAAGAACGTGCGACGGAAGACTCCGCCATCGCCGATGCCGTGAAACTGGGAGCCGATGAAGCGCAGCTGCGCGAAAAGATGAAGGACCCGGCCATTACCGGCGCTTTCCAGCAGACTTATCAGCTGGCGCAGCAGCTCAACATCACTGGCACGCCATCCTACATCATCGGCGATGAACTGGTTCCCGGCGCGATCGGCGTTGACGGGCTTGTTGAGAGAATCGCAGCGGCACGCGCTGCATCAAGCAAATAAGCAATATGGCCATGGCTTGACGGACACCTTTGGTGAAACAGTTTAAGCTATGCCATTCAATATTCGTCTTGGATGAACAGAAATTGCCGTATTGCCTGCTCATTTTGCAAAGAATAGCGGGAAAAACCGGTTCGGCAAAACATCTGCGATGATTTAGAGGGTTTCGACTTGCGTCCAAGCCCTCTATATGAAATGCGAAGTGTACCGAAATTTCGTGGTAGTGCGTTATCAGTCGCGGACGGATATGGCAAAAACGGTTTTTGTTTTGAACGGCCCTAATCTCAATCTTCTCGGAAAACGGGAACCTGGGATATATGGTGTAGCAACGCTCGAAGATATCGAAGCGAGCTGCAAGCGTGAGGCTGGTCAACTCGGGCTTGATGTCGACTTCCGTCAGTCCAACTACGAAGGCGATCTGGTGAGCTGGATTCAGGAAGCAGGCGATAAAAGCGCCTATGTCCTCATCAATCCTGCCGCCTACAGCCACACTTCGGTTGCTATTCACGATGCAATCCGCTCGGCCAAGGTAACGGTCGTGGAAGTGCATCTTTCGAACATACATGCGCGTGAGGCTTTCCGGCATCACTCCTATGTATCCGCAGTCGCCAGAGGCGTTATTTGCGGCTTTGGCGCGGAAGGATACCTGCTCGGTCTGCGCGCGCTTGCGGCAATTGCCAAAGAAGAAGAAAACAACGGGCAAAGCGTTAAAGGGGCCTGATATGTCCAGCAAAAATTCCGTCATCGACAAGGAAACGATCCGCGACCTGGCGGATATTCTCAATGAAACCGACCTGACCGACATCGAAGTCGAACATGGCGACCTGCGTATCCGCGTTTCGCGCAAGGTTACGGTTCAGGCCGCAGCGACTGTTATGCCTGCCGCAGCACCTGTCGCAGCCGCTCCTGCGCCGGTTGCAGCCGCCGAACCGACAAAGGCCGACCTGTCGAAGAACGCAGTTCCGTCGCCGATGGTTGGCACCGCCTATCTCGCTCCGGCTCCCGGCGCCCGCAACTTCATCGAAGTCGGCGCGCAGGTGAAGGAAGGCCAGACCCTCCTCATCATCGAAGCCATGAAGACGATGAACCAGATTCCGGCCCCGCGCGCCGGTACTGTAAAGGCCATCCTCATCGAAGACGCTCAGCCGGTTGAATTCGGTGAGCCGCTCGTCGTAATCGAATAAGATAGCAGATTACGGCTTATTCAATGAACGGGCAGCAAAGCGCAATGTTTCAAAAGATACTCATAGCCAATCGTGGCGAAATCGCTCTTCGCGTGCTCAGGGCTTGTAAGGAACTGGGCATCAAGACCGTCGCCGTCCACTCCACGGCAGACGCCGATGCGATGCATGTGCGCCTGGCAGACGAAAGTGTGTGCATCGGCCCGCCGCCATCGCGCGACAGCTATCTGAACATACATCAGATCGTTGCGGCCTGCGAGATCACCGGCGCCGACGCTATCCATCCGGGCTACGGCTTTCTGTCGGAAAATGCCAAGTTTGCGGAAATCCTCGAAGCGCACGGCATCACCTTCATCGGCCCCACCGCTTCGCATATCCGCATCATGGGCGACAAGATCGAAGCCAAGCGCACCGCAAAGCGCCTCGGCATTCCGGTCGTTCCCGGTTCCGATGGCGGTGTGACGGACGATGTGGAAGCTGCCCGCATTGCCAAGGAGATCGGTTATCCGGTCATCATCAAGGCTTCGGCCGGTGGCGGCGGACGCGGCATGAAGGTCGCCCGCAGCGAGGAAGATCTTTCCATCGCTCTTGCAACCGCTCGCTCGGAAGCCGGTGCAGCCTTTGGCGATGACGCAGTCTATATCGAGAAGTATCTCGAAAAGCCGCGTCACATCGAAGTCCAGGTCATGGGTGATGGGGCTGGCAATGCCATTCATCTGGGCGAACGCGACTGCTCGTTGCAGCGCCGCCACCAGAAGGTATGGGAAGAAGCCAATTCACCGGCGCTCAATGCCGAGGCACGCGACAAGATCGGCATGGTCTGCGCCAATGCCTGCGCGGAACTGAGCTATCGCGGTGCGGGAACGATCGAGTTCCTTTACGAAGACGGCGAATTCTATTTCATTGAGATGAACACGCGTCTTCAGGTGGAGCACCCGATTACGGAAGCCATCACCGGCATCGATCTTGTTCACGAGCAGATTCGCGTTGCGGCCGGTCTCGGCCTGTCGGTCAAGCAGAAGGACATCCGCTTCTCCGGCCATGCAATCGAGTGCCGTATCAACGCGGAAGATCCGCTGACATTTGCGCCCTCGCCGGGCCTGATCACCCATTATCACACGCCGGGCGGCCTTGGCATCCGCGTGGATTCGGGCGTCTATTCCGGCTATCGCATTCCGCCTTACTACGACAGCCTTATCGGCAAGCTCATTGTGCACGGCCGCAACCGCGTGGAATGCATGATGCGTCTGCGCCGCGCGCTGGACGAGTTCGTGGTGGATGGCGTTAAAACCACCCTGCCTCTCTTCCAGGACCTGATTGCAAATCAGGACATTGCCAACGGCGACTACGACATTCATTGGCTGGAAAAATATCTGGCCAAGAAAACCAAGAGCGAAAGCGCCTGACGAAAGTGACCGCAGGAGTGTCCCCGGACGACTATTTAATCGAACCGGAACTGCTCCTGCGGGCCTATGCCACGGGAATATTTCCCATGGCCGAAGAAGCCGACGATCCGGAAGTCTTCTGGGTTCGTCCTGAGAAACGCGGCATTATCCCGCTAGATGGCTTCCACCTTCCCAAAAGCCTACAGAAGACCATTCGCCAGGGCATTTTCGACATAAAGCTCGACAGTGATTTTGACGGTGTGATCGATGGATGCGCCAGTGGCATCGGCGAACGCGCGCGCACGTGGATCAATGGACCAATCCGCCAGGCCTACAAAAAACTGTTTGAAATCGGACATTGCCATACGGTGGAAGCATGGCATGAGGGCAAGCTTGTGGGTGGGCTTTATGGGGTAACGCTCGGACGTGCCTTTTTTGGCGAGAGCATGTTCACGCGCAAGCGTGACGCATCAAAAGTCTGCCTTGCCTATCTGGTCCAGCATCTGGCCAGCCGAGGCTTCGTTCTTCTCGACACACAGTTCACCACGCCGCATCTTGAGAGATTCGGCGCCGTAGAAGTTCCAAGGAAGAAATACGAGAAACTGCTGGAAACTGCGCTTGACGAGATCGCGCGTTTTTAGAACACACCCCTCCGGTTACGGAGGATGATGTGCAAATAACAGGCCAAGTTATTTGCGCTGATCCGGCGGAGGCACTTCCGACTTCTGCTTGCAGTCCTTCAGCCAGACGTCATAGATCGGGTGTTCGACAGCATTGAGGCCGGGACTGTCGGCAAACATCCAGCCGGTGAAGATACGGCGTATTTTCCGATCGAGAGTAATTTCATCAACCTGAACGAATCCGTCCGTGCGCGGCGCTTCATTCTCCGTACGCGAATAACAGACTTTCGGCGTTACCTGGAGAGCGCCGAACTGAACGGTTTCATTGATGTAGACATCAAAGGTAGTAATGCGGCCCGTGATTTTGTCGAGACCCGAGAACTCCGCAACCGGATTGGTAATGCGTTCGGCCATCGCTGCCTGAAAGCAGCCGGCAGTCGCCATGAACGAGATCAGGGCAAGCTGAAAAGCCCTTTTGATCGAGTTTTTTCCGTTGCCGGGAGATTGCTTCGTCAAAACGGAGATCCGCATCCAAAGGGTTAAATTAAGCTGGAACAATTCCTAAGCATGAATTGTGACGATTCGTTGCCCTGTCGCAAGCCGCAATGCAGCCCCAGAGGGTGAAGCAAACCATCTATCCTCAGGCCTTTTCGCGATAGCGTCAAAAGTCGGACATAAGAAATCCGGCGCGGAATAACGCGCCGGACAAAGTCCGCAACAGATTATCAGTTGCCCGGTGTCCAGGCATCATATTCGCCGGTTACGCGCGGACGTTCCGCAGGCTCCGCACCCGGACGGGCAATGGCGCCCTTCGGACGATAAGCCAGCGGAGAACCAGTCAGGTTCTGCAGATGCGGCTTCTGCCAATCACGCGGCTTATAATCTTCCTTGGACGGCGGCGTGTCGACGCGATGATGCATCCAGCCATGCCAGCCCGGAGGAATGGCGCTGGCCTCGGCATAGCCATTGAAGATTACCCAGCGGCGCGTGCGACCTTCAGAGTCCTTGCCGCCCTGATAATAGATATTGCCGAACTCGTCCTCACCGACGCGCTCGCCCTTGCGCCACGTATGAAACCGTGTGCCGAGCGTCTGGCCGTTCCACCAGGTGAAAACTTGCGTAATAAATTTCTTCATGACCTATTCCAGATCCATCATTGCCACGGGTGATCAGAACCACCGGGTTTTCTTGCTTATGGCCCTATCGCCCGGCCATGGCAAGGGTCAAGTTGCCGCTGTCACAAGAGTATGAAGAGCCCAAAGCACTGCGCGCTTCACGCTTTTATGTTCCCGCATGTCTTGCTCCCCAAACCGGTCTCCACTTTGGGGGGCATGCTTTACATATTCCAGCCTTCGAGCGTCTTTTCCATGACCAGCACCGGCTCCTTGCAATTGGGATCGCCCCAATCTTCGTTGCGGCCGACCTTGCTATAGCCCTTGCGCTCATAGAAATTGACCGCCTTGGCGTTTCTCTCGATCACTTCGAGCTTCATCGTCTTCACATCGGGAAAAGCCATCTCGATTTCAGCGAGAAGCATTGTTCCGATGCCCTGAACCTGCGTATCAGGGCGGACATAAAGCTGATGCAGCGAAGCCTTGCCCTCTTCGGACTGGCTGGCAAAAGCCATTCCGTCGATGCCGCCATTGCCATTATCGGCAACGATGAACTCCGAGTAAGGCTTCTTGAGATTGGCCTTCAGTACAGCGATGCTGTGCCACTGGGCGGTAACGGCATTCACCATTTCCCGCCCGAGGAGGTCATCGAAGGTCGCGTGCCAAGTCGATACAAGCAGTTCATGCACTGCCTTGAGATCGGCTTCTGTCGCGCTTCTGACCCACATTATTCTTCGATCCCGAGCTTGGCCTTGACCAGTTCATTGACCGATTGCGGGTTGGCTTTGCCGCCCGTTGCCTTCATGACCTGACCGACGAACCAGCCAGCCAGTGTCGGCTTGGCTTTCGCCTGCTCGACCTTTTCCGGATTGGCGGCGATAACGTCATCCACGGCCTTCTCGATCGCGCCGGTATCCGTGACCTGCTTCATGCCCCGTTCTTCAACGAGAGTCTTCGGGTCACCGCCCTCATTCCAGACGATTTCGAAAAGATCCTTGGCGATTTTGCCGGAAATCGTGCCTTCCTTGATGAGATCGATGATCGCACCAAGCTGGTCAGGATTGATAGGCGATTCCTCGATATCCTTGCCCGCCTTGTTCAGCGCGCCGAGAAGATCGTTGATGACCCAGTTTGCGGCGGCCTTGCCGTCACGACCGGCAGCAACGGCTTCATAATAATCGGCAATGGCCTTCTCGGTCACAAGGATCGAGGCGTCATAAACGGAAATGCCCTGCTTTTCGACAAGACGCTGCTTCTTGACGTCCGGCAGCTCCGGCAGTTCTGCGGCCAACGCATCGACGAAGGCCTGATCGAACTCGAGCGGAAGCAGATCAGGATCAGGGAAATAGCGGTAATCGTGCGCTTCTTCCTTGGAGCGCATGGAGCGCGTTTCACCCTTTACCGGGTCGAACAGGCGCGTTTCCTGATCAATGGAGCCACCATCCTCAAGAATCGCAATCTGGCGGCGCGCTTCATATTCGATAGCCTGGCCGACAAAGCGGATCGAGTTGACGTTCTTGATTTCGCAACGCGTGCCGAACTCGCCACCGGGACGACGAACCGAAACGTTCACGTCGGCGCGCATCGAACCTTCATCCATGTTGCCATCGCAGGTGCCGAGATAGCGGACAATCGTGCGCAGCTTGGTCAGATAGGCGCGCGCTTCATCCGACGAGCGCAGGTCCGGCTTGGACACAATTTCCATCAAGGCGACGCCAGAACGGTTCAGGTCGACATAAGACATGGTTGGATGCTGGTCGTGCATGGACTTGCCTGCATCCTGCTCCAGATGCAGGCGCTCGATGCCGATTTCCACGTCTTCGAACTGGCCCTTATTGTCCGGGCCGACCGAAATCATGATCTTGCCTTCACCGACGATAGGCTGCTTGAACTGCGAAATCTGATAGCCCTGCGGCAGATCGGGATAGAAATAGTTCTTGCGATCGAAAACCGACTTCAGATTGATCTGCGCATTGAGCCCAATGCCCGTGCGAACCGCCTGCTTGACGCATTCGAGATTGATGACCGGCAACATGCCCGGCATGGCCGCATCAACAAGGGAAACATTGGAATTAGGCTCTGCACCGAACGAAGTGGAGGCACCTGAAAACAGCTTCGATTCCGACGTGACCTGCGCATGGACTTCCATGCCGATGACAACTTCCCAGTCGCCCGTGGCGCCGGAGATGAAGCGTTTCGGTTCTGGCGTGCGCGTATCAATAAGGGTCATAGTAACTCGTCTATCTCTTCCTGTGCGACGCAATGCGCAGCAAAAATTCTATCTGACTTTGGCTAAAACAAACGGCGAAGACTGGCAAGCCTTCTCTGCCCTTCAGCGTGATTTGCTCAAGCTTTCGTATGGAGCTTCCCAGCTCAGACTTCGCTAAAACCTATACGTCTGTAAAGCTTTTCGGCGCCGGAAGGGTTGTTCCGCTCCACTTTCAAACGAACCGTTGCCTGACCGCGGTGAAAGAAAAGTCGAAGCACATGAATCAAAAGTGCCTCTCCCAAACCTTCCCGCCGCCTGCCTGGATCGACAACCAGATCCTTTATGAAGGCACTATTCCAGCACTGCACAAATGCTACAGGCCGATGGGACTGATCGAGAACCAGAACGGCCAGTTCCGGATCGTACTCGCTATCGGCTATCAGCCCATTGTACCAGTTGTCGAAACCGGTGACCGAACCGCCACCACCGGCATAGGCACGAACCAGCAAATCATGGGTGGCTCGGGCATACTCGCTAGCAAACGGAACTATGCTGGCATCGGCTGGCCATGCAGGTTGGCGGGGCTCTTCGTGCATCGTCAGTTTCAGATGGAGATATGGCAATCCATTCATGTCACACCTCCAACGGCGAATTGAACTTGAAATGAAAAGGCCGCGCAATGCGCGGCCTTCTCGTATAGATCAACCTTGAAAGAATTAAGCCTCTTCGGACTTGTCTTCGTCGGCTTTCTTCTTGGGAGCGGCCTTCTTCTTCGCAGCTGCCTTCTTGGCAGGCTTTGCTTCCGAAGCTGCATCTTCGTCTTCAGCCGTCAGCTCTTCCTTCGAGACCTTCTTGTCGGTCACGTTGATGTTGGCGAGCAGATGGTCAACGACCTTTTCTTCAAAGATCGGGGCGCGCAGGTTGGCAACGGCATCCGGCGTCTTGCGCAGGAATTCGTAGATTTCCTTTTCCTGGCCCGGATAGCGACGAACCTGATCGTAAACCGCGCGCTGCAGTTCTTCTTCCGTTACTTCCACGCCTGCCTTCTCGCCGATTTCGGAGAGAACGAGGCCAAGACGAACGCGACGCTCGGCGAGCTTGCGATATTCTTCGCGAGCAGCTTCTTCGGTGGTTTCTTCGTCTTCGAAGGTGCGACCAGCCTGCTGCAGGTCGAAGTTGATCTGCTGCCAGATGTTGTTGAACTCGGCGTCAACAAGCTTCTGCGGCGTTTCGAACTGGTAGTCGCCGTCCAGAGCGTCGAGAATCTGACGCTTTACCTTCTGGCGGGTGATCTGGCCGTACTGGCTTTCGATCTGTTCGCGAACGACCTGGCGCAGACGCTCAAGCGATTCAATGCCGAGCTTCTTGGCGGTTTCGTCATCGAGAACGAGTTCGTTCGGCTTGGCAACTTCCTTGACCTTGATGTCGAAGGTAGCTTCCTTGCCAGCCAGATGAGCGGCGCCATATTCAGCAGGGAACGTAACGTTGATAACCTTCTCGTCACCAGCCTTGAGGCCAACGAGCTGCTCTTCGAAGCCCGGAATGAACTGGCCGGAACCGAGAACGAGCTGCGCATCGTTGTCGGCGCCACCTTCGAACGGCTCGCCGTCGAGCTTGCCGAGATAATCGATGGTAACGCGATCTTCGTTTTCTGCCTTGCCCTTCTTGGTTTCGAAGGTGCGGGTCGAAGAAGCGATGCGCTTCACCTGCTCATCGACTTCCTCATCGGAAATATCGACGACTTCACGGGTAACGGCGATCTTGGAGAAGTCCTTGACTTCGATTGCCGGCAGAACTTCGTAGTTCAGCGAGAAAACGAAATCGGCCTTTCCGTCGAGAACCTTTTCGGCCTCTTTCTCGTCTTCCGACATGATGACTTCGGGCTGGGTCGCCGACTTTTCGTTGCGGTCAGCGAGAATCGAGCGCGACGAATCGTTGAGGATTTCGTTGACGATCTCGGCCATGAAGGACTTGCCGTACATCTTGCGCAGATGACCTGCAGGAACCTTGCCCGGGCGGAAGCCGTTGATCTTGGCGCGACCGCGCGCAGTTTCGAGCCGCTCCGAGAGCTTGGCTTCGAGGTCCTTGGCCGGAACCACGACTTTAATCTCGCGCTTCAGCCCTTCATTGAGCGTTTCGGTAACCTGCATGTTCAAACCTTCACTTCTTGTCATTGTCCCGCCGTCACCGGCTTGCTTGCCTTGTCGCGGGAGAGAAATTCTTTTGCCTTATGGCAGTTGGTGCGGATGGAGGGACTCGAACCCCCACGGTCTCCCGCCAGAACCTAAATCTGGTGCGTCTACCAATTTCGCCACATCCGCTTCTGAACCGAAGCGCATTCCTCAGAACACACCATTATTCGTCTCAGATATTGAACCGCCCCTCGAAAGCGCGCGTCTCTATATCATCCAATTTTCCCGGTTCAAAGGAAAAAAGCCGCCTTCCCGTAGAGAATTACCGGGTTCGATCTAGCTACCCTTTTCCGTCTCTATATAGCGATCCTTCGCCGTCAGCCAACCCTTTTGAAACAAGGGGCGCTCTCGGCATCAATAAAGCGGCTCCTGATAGAGCTGCCTTCCGTCTTCCTGCAGGGCTTTTATGACCGGCATTCCTTTCGGATCGACGGCGACAACAGCGGTGATCCGACGCTCTTGCTGGCTGTCCTCGATCGCCCGTCCCTGCCCTTCGGGCACATAATATCGTTCGATGCCGAAATTGAGACGAACATTCGATTGCGGATCATCGGATATTGAATAGGCGGCTTCGCCGCGAATCTGCACTTCGCCCGCTGCAAGCTCCGAAAGAGGTGCGAATGAAGCGCGCGAAAACCGCGCTATGCCGTCCGCATCAGACTTCACTGCCACATAGACAGTGCGTGAACCGGCGGAAGGTGTGCCCGTTATGTCCTTTCTTGCCAGACTGGATATCTCGTAACCTAGCACAACATAGTCGCCACGCATCAAGTCGCGCGGATCGAAAGGTTCGGTCTGGAGTGTTACTTCCGCGCCTGAGCGCAGGACCGAGGCGCGTTTTTCGATGCCGGCATAAAGAATGCCGGTTTGCAGCAATGCGGTTATCGTCGCCCCGACATAGAGCCATTTGAACCGAGTGGTCATGGATGCACCTCCACACTGCTTTTCCTTCCGAAACGGTTCTCCATGCGCCGCACGAACGCAGCCAGCAACAAGACCAGAATGCCCGCAGTCAGAAAGAAACCGGAGGTCCCAATCATGGTGCCGACCGTCTCAAAAGCCAGATAGAGAACCTGAATCGAAAATGCGGCATAGGCGATGGAGCGCAGGCCGCCATTATTCCGTCCGGCAACAGCAATCGCTCCAATCGCAAGCGCCAGTATGAAGATGCTATATAATATGTCCCTATCCAGACTTGCGCCATCGCTGGAATAAGAGAGCGCTTGGTTGAGCTGAAGCGTGATGAGCGCCAGCAGCGCGAGAGCCAGACCGTATGCCGCCAGCGGATGTGCGAAGCGGGTCAATCTTTGCACCGTCGCATGAGCAAAACCGTCAGCAAGTATCAGGCCGTTTCCCACGACCAGCATAAGTACCAGCACCGTATTGCTCTCGTGCTCGGCATAAATGAGCAAAGCCCAACCGATGGAGAACATGGCCCACAGATGCGCCGCATGCCGCGAGCGTGTGAACAAGGCCGCCACTGCCCCGAACAGCAAAAGCAGCGGCCCGACCCAGCGATAAGTCATGTCGTCATAGGACGAGGTATCAAACACATAGGTGGAAAGATAAAAGCAGGCGACGCCAGCACCAAAAGCCGCCAACACTGGCGCGCGCAGAAGAAAGGCCGAAATCAAGACGCCAACGGACCAATAGATTGCGGCGGAATGGATGTCGCCGGACAAATGATACATCTGCCCCACAAGCGCCAGCCCTGCCCCGAAGGATGCGGCCCCTACAATATAGAGTGCCGCCGGGAACAGCTTGTCACCCCGAACTTGCCGCCACGCGCCACCGAGATAGCTTGTGCATATAAGAACGAATATGAGGCCGATGCGCATGAGGCGCGGCATTTCCTGCCAGTTAGCGGCAACGAGCATGATAACGGCTGCACCAAGAAGCAGCCCGCCAAGGGTGGCCAGAACGGAACCGAGACTGAAGACCGAAGCCCGCTTTTCAAGGTCGGCGTTCAATTTCGATGCAGTCTCCGCATCGATCAGGCCGTCCCGCTGCCATCGCTCTATCAGGCGCTCAACAGATATGGAAAATGACAAATTAGCTCCTGCTCATTCCGTCAGTTGTTGCTGCCGCAACCGTAAGCGATTGAGAACATATAGGAAACCGCGCTGGCGGCAAAGAGTGGATCAAATCGCTTTGCGGCAATTTTGTGCCCTACCAGTCTAATCGATTTAGAGTGACGTGCAGAACCCGCAGAGCAGCTATGCAAAGTCGGGTCTGCAACCTGCGAAAACAATAGCTTATATCATGGCCAACAAACGAGATGAATTGAACAGAACTCCAGTTCCTCAACGATGAAGGAATAGCACGATGAACCTGCTTCGCTCTTACAACAACTGGCGCCGTTACCGCGACACCGTCAATGAACTCAGCCAGCTCTCCACCCGCGAGCTGAACGATCTTGGCATCTCCCGCGCGGACATTCCGTTCGTGGCTCGCCAGACCAAGGCTCGCTAATTCAACGAGCCTCATAATTTTCCCGATACGGGTTTCTCCAAGTCTGGCTCCTCCTCCCACCAGACTTGGTTCATCGCAGAACCACCCTCCTCCCAGGTTCTGCGATAACAAGACCGGTTCTCCTCCTCCCAATGCCGGTCTTACCATAATGGCATCCGTCGCTCCTCCTCCCGCGACGGATGCCATTTCTTTTTGCGGCTCGATTCCTCTTTCCGGCGCGCCTTCTCCATTGAAGGCGTTCAGCAAAGGCGATAAGGGAATGGCCATGTCAAAAACACCCGATCTTTCTCCCGTTCACGTCGTCGGCGGCGGCCTTGCCGGTTCTGAAGCAGCATGGCAGCTCGCGCAGGCGGGCGTGCCCGTCATATTGCACGAAATGCGTCCAGTGCGCGGCACCGATGCGCACAAGACCGAGCAGCTGGCAGAGCTGGTCTGTTCCAACTCATTCCGCTCGGATGATGCTGAAACCAATGCCGTAGGCGTTCTTCATGCCGAGATGCGCCTTGCCGGTTCGCTCATCATGGCTTGCGCTGACGCCCATCAGGTTCCGGCTGGCGGTGCATTGGCTGTCGATCGCGAAGGTTTTTCGCAGGCCGTCACTGCCAGGCTTGAAGCCCATCCGCTGATTACCATCGTTCGGGAAGAAGTCACCGGCCTGCCGCCGGAGGAATGGGGAACGACCATCGTTGCCACCGGGCCTTTGACTGCACCCTCGCTGGCCGAGGCCATTCAGGCGCAAACCGGTGCGGATGCGCTGGCTTTCTTCGATGCGATTGCGCCGATCATCCATTTTGATTCGATCAATATGGATGTCTGCTGGTTCCAGTCACGCTATGACAAGGTGGGGCCCGGCGGCACCGGGAAAGACTACATCAACTGCCCTATGGACAAGGAGCAGTACGAAGCTTTTGTGGCTGCATTGGTCGAAGGCGACAAGACCGACTTCAAGGAATGGGAAGGCACACCCTATTTCGATGGCTGCCTGCCGATCGAGGTGATGGCCGAACGCGGAGCGGAAACCTTGCGCCATGGCCCCATGAAGCCGATGGGCCTTACCAATGCGCACAACCCGACCGTAAAGCCCTATGCTGTTGTGCAGCTTCGTCAGGACAATGCGCTTGGCACGCTCTACAATATGGTCGGCTTCCAGACGAAGCTCAAATACGGCTCGCAGACGGGCATCTTCAAGATGATTCCGGGGCTGGAGAACGCTGAATTTGCGCGTCTCGGCGGCCTTCACCGCAACACCTATCTGAATTCTCCCGTGCTGCTTGACGGCACGCTTCGGCTGAAATCACGCGAGACATTGCGCTTTGCCGGTCAGGTGACAGGCTGCGAAGGCTATGTCGAATCGTCTGCGATCGGCCTGCTGGCGGGCCGTTTCACAGCCGCCGAGAAGCTGGGGCAAACGTTGACGCCACCTCCCGGAACCACGGCATTCGGTGCCCTGCTTGGGCATATCACGGGCGGACATATTGTTGCAGACGACGAGCCGGGCAAACGTTCGTTCCAGCCGATGAATGTGAATTTCGGCCTGTTCCCGCCCGTCGATGTGCCGAAGCCCGAAGGCAAGCGTCTGCGCGGCAAGGAAAAGACGATTGCCAAAAAGCGTGCGCTTTCCGCGCGCGCTCTCGCTGATTGCCGCCAATGGCTGGGGCTGGCTGAGTGATATTGCGACAGGCTTCAGGTCGATTAAACTGAAGCCTATCCTTTTTGGCCGCTCAGAAGTTGGCTCTGAACATGAGCCATTGCTTTCGGATCGCGGATATGTCCGCGATCTTCTCGGTGGCCTGCGTGCCGAGGCGCTCGATTGCTCGCAGATAGGCCGGGACAAGCGCCAAGGACAGAAACGCCGGAGCAAGGCTCTTCGGCAGTTGCGACCTGTTCTTCTCGAAAATCGCCAGATGTTCCCGCGCGAAAGCCAGCATGATGCTGATGACGCGTTCGGTGGCCGCTTTGTCTTCCCCTGCGAGCAAGGTTTCTCGCGTCACACCGACCGCCTGCAACATGTCTGCCGGAACATAGAGTTGCCCACGCCGCCGATGAATGGGCATCAGGCGAAGCAAACCGGTCACGGCCTGCGCTACTCCCGCATGGCCCGTTATCTCGGTTTGTGCCTGCGCGGCGTCCCTATCGAGTATAAAACCGGCTAGCTGAATGATCGCCGACGCGGTTTCCCCACAATAACCTTCCAGATCATTGCGGCTCGGCATCGGGTCGTCATAAAGATCGAAAATGCGCGCTTCGCAGTAATTGTCGAAGGCGGCACGCGGCAGCTCATATTTTTCAATGGTGCCGATCAGCGCTGCGGCGACGGGATGCGCTTCTGCACTGCCCCTTGCTTCGCCGTTGATGAGATCGCGCCACCATTGCAAGCGCACCTCGCCCGGCAGCGGTTCGTGGACCAGATCGCGGATGCGCGCGATCTCGGCATTGAATGCGTATAATGCCGCCAGACCGCCGCGACGATCCTCCGGTGCGTAAAGCACTGAAAGATAGCGGTCCCGGTCCGCCTCGCGAAGCAATGCCAGGCAATGCGCCTCATTCTCGTTCATGGTAGTCAATCTACAGCAATCAGCGCCGCTGCAACCGCGCGATCTTCAGCCAGAAGCACATTATAGGTGCGGACCGCCGCACCCGTGCTCATGGGATCGGATGAAATGCCATGTTCGCGCAGGATGGCGCGCACGTCTTCCGGGATACGGCGCAGATCCATGCCCGTGCCCACCAGCAGAATTTCAATATCCGATGCCTGTTCAAGGATCATCTTGAGGTCAGCCTTGGCCAGTATCGGCGGCGTTGCGGGTGCCCAGCCATGAATGCCCGACGGCAAGCAAAGGACAGAACCGCGATGCGACATTTCCGCAAAGCGAAAGCCCCCATTGCCATAGGCATCAATGGGCGCACGACCCGGAAAATGGGCCTCTCTTATCTCTATCCCATGGGCCATTGTCAGCTTTCCAAATTCAGCGATTGCGCCAGTTCGTCATCCATCGCGTCACCTTCTTGCGGCCCGCGCGGTTTGAGCCCGAACTGAACCAGCAACGGAGCGGCGATGAAGATCGACGAATAGGTCGCAACAATAATGCCGACGCTGAGCGCCAGAGCAAACATACGGATTTCCGTGCCGCCAAACGCATAAAGCGGCATATGGGCGAGGAAGGTCACGAAGGATGTCGGCAGAGTGCGCGACAGGGTCTGATTGATCGAGGCATCGATGATGGCAGGCAGAGGCGCGCTTTTATAGACCCGCAGATTTTCGCGCACACGGTCATAGATCACCACCGTATCGTTGAGCGAATAGCCGATGATCGTGAGAATTGCGGCAACGCTCCACAGATTGAATTCCATGCGGAACACAATGAACATGCCCGCAAGAATGATGACGTCGTGCAAGGTCGACAACACCGCGCCAAGCGCGAGCTGCCAGCGGAACCGGACCCAGACATAAATGAAGATGCCGATCAGCGACAGGATTACTGCCAGAATGCCAGCACGCGAAAGCTGCTCCGAAACCGTCGGTCCGACCACTTCGACCCGCTGGAACGCGTAATCCTGCTCGAACTCCCCGCGCAGTTTCACCGCGACGGTCTGTTCTGCATCGTCGCCGACTTCCTGGCTTCCGATAATGACAAGGGCGGAGCGCGGTGACTTTGCCGGAAGTACACGGGCGCTGTCGATGTTGAGTTCAGCAAGCCGTTCGGTGATGTCTTCAAGATTGGCGTCGCCGCTGCGCGCCTGCAGTTCGACCATCGAGCCACCGCGGAAATCAATGCCGTAGTTGAAGCCGATATTGACGAACAGGGCGACGACGATGGCACAGGCCAGCACCGAGATGCCCAGCGTCACAAACTGGAGGCGCATGAACGGAATGTGCGTCACCGTCGGGACCAGTTTCAGGCGACGCTTCGGCACTTCCTTGGGCTTGGCCGTGCGCACCCACTGCGCGATCAGCAGGCGGGTGAAAGTAAGCGTGGTGAAAAGCGTCGTACCGATACCGACCGCCACCGTCAGCGCAAAGCCGTGGACCGTTCCTGATCCGAGCAAGAACAGAACGAGCGCTGCAATAAGCGTGGTGAGGTTCGCGTCGATAATGGTCGAAAGGGCGCGATAGAAGCCGGATTCCATCGCCTGAACGACGGAATAGCCCTTGCGGCGATCTTCGCGCACACGTTCGTAAATCAGGATGTGGGCGTCAACAGCCAGACCGATGGTCAACACCAGACCCGCAATGCTGGCCAGACTGATCGACGCACCGATCAGTGACAGTATTGCCGTCAGGATGATGATGTTGCCGGCCAGTGCGACCATGGCGATCACACCGAGGATACCGTAGGACAAGACCATGAACAGGCCGACGAGCAAGGCAGCAAGCAAGGCGGCCAGTGCGGCGGCGCTGGCATAGTCCTCGCCCAGAGCCGATGCTATCGTGCGTTCTTCCAGAACCGTGACATTCTGTGGCAGCGCGCCGGAGCGCAATACCACCGCCATGTTGTTGGCGGCCTGAAGATCGAAAGCACCTGAAATCTGCAACTCGTTGGTATCAAGCTTCTCATCGACGGCGGGCGCGGAAACGATCTGGTTGTCAACGACGATGGCAAAGCTTCCGCCAACCAGATGCGATGTTGCCTCGGCAAGGTTCTTGCGACCCGCATCGTCCAGCGTGAGCGTGATGACGGGTTCGCTATCGTCGTCCGAAAGCGTCGCCTTTGCGTCGGTCACATTTGCGCCGGTCAGGATCGGCTCCTTCTTCACGAGGTAACCGACCGGCGGGTCGTCATAAGAATAGATAACTTCACTGTCTGCGGGCGGCGTTCCACGAATGGCATCGTCCGGCCCCATGGTGCTGTCGACCGCACGGAAAGAGAAATTGCCGCGAACGCTGAGAATGTCCTTCAGAAGCTGCGCGTCATAAACGCCGGGAACTTCAACCCGAATCTGATTGCGGTTTTCCGCTTCGACCAGAGGCTTGCCATATCCCAGTTCTTCAAGGCGCTGGCGCATGATGTCAGCTGTGCGCTCAAGGCCCCCTCTTCCGGGATTTTGCACTTGCAGGACCAGGCGCGAGCCGCCGGAGAGATCAAGCCCAAGGGCGATCTGCTGTTTCGGCAGGAAATTTGGCAGCTTTGCCAGCGTTTCACGCGAGAAAAAGTTGGGGGATGCGATGACGAAACTCACGAGAACCGCGAGCCATATCAGGGCAGATTTCCAGCGTGAAAAATAGAGCATGGAGCAGCAATTCCGTATCGGCTTGGATAGAGCATGCCGGAGTTCACCTGTTGCGAACCGCTCTCCGGCGTCGTGGCACGCGCCTCCTATTTGGCGCTTGCCGAATAATGCACAGGCCCCGGTTATGGAAATCTTACCGGGGCCTGCGTGTCGTAAAAAGAATTACTTGTTCTTGTTGTCGGCGACAGGTTCGCCCTTGACGCGAACATCCATCAGCGTGCTGCGCATGACGCGGATGCGCACGCCTTCAGCGATTTCGACTTCCAGTTCGTTGTCGTCAACGACCTTCTGGACCTTGCCGACAATGCCGCCGCCGGTGACGACCGTATCGCCGCGACGAACCTGCGATAGCATTTCCTGACGCTTCTTCATCTGGGTCCGCTGCGGGCGGATGATGAGGAAGTACATGATCACGAAGATCAGGATGAACGGCAGAATGCTCATGAGCATGTCTGGTCCAGCAGCGCCGCCGGATGCTTGAGCGAAAGCCGGTGTTACGAACATTAGGAACTCCTCTGAGGTCTCGAAGACAAATTATTAACGGCATTACAATGGTTAGCGCGCCAAATGCAACCGACGATGACCCCGCCTGCGCCAAGGTCGCACACTTTTCGCCTCCGCTGTGGCATGTTAAGCCATTACCCCTATCATCAGGGGCATGAAATGACGACCGAAGACATACTCAGCCAGAAACTGGACCGTTTGATCGCCGCTCTGGAACGCATTGCGCCGCCAGAAGCCAAAACACCCGATCTTGATACCGCAGATTGCTTTGTCTGGGCTCCCGAACGACTGACCCTGGATCCGGTGAAGCGTGTTAACCGAGTGGATATCGAACTGATCCGTGGCGTAGATTTGGTACGTGACCAGCTTGTGGACAATACCCGGCGCTTCGCAAAAGGATTTCCGGCCAACAATGTGCTGCTCTGGGGCGCACGTGGCATGGGAAAATCCTCGCTCGTCAAAGCTGCGCAGGCAAGCGTCAATGCGGAAATGAAGGACCGTACCCCACTCAAGCTGATCGAAATTCATCGCGAGGACATTGATAGCCTTCCGACATTGATGAATCTCATCAAGGATACGGACTATCGCTTCATCCTGTTCTGCGATGACCTTTCCTTCGATCACGATGATACGTCCTATAAATCGCTCAAGGCGGCGCTCGAAGGTGGTGTGGAAGGCCGTCCCGGCAATGTGATTTTCTATGCAACGTCGAACCGACGCCATCTCATGCCGCGCGACATGATCGACAATGAGCGCTCGACGGCGATCAATCCTTCGGAGGCCATTGAGGAAAAGGTTTCGCTGTCAGACCGTTTTGGTCTCTGGCTCGGTTTCCATAAATGTAGCCAGGACGATTATCTCGCCATGGTTGACGGCTATGCGGCCTATTTCAAGCTGGCATACGATCCTGCCAAGATGCATGCAGAAGCACTGGAATGGTCCACAACGCGTGGAAACCGCTCCGGCCGTGTTGCATGGCAATATATACAGGATCTGGCGGGTCGCCTCGGCATTGCCATGTAAAACGCTTGAACGACGCATAAAAGAGAAAGGCGGACTTTTGGGGTCCGCCTTTCTTGTTGAGTCACATTCCGATCAGGATTCCAGATATTTGGAAGGATTGACCGGCGCGGAGTTCTTGCGCACTTCAAAGTGCAGCTTAGGCGATTTCGCGTTGCCGCTCATGCCCGACTTTGCAACTTCTTCGCCGCGACGGACTTTCTGTCCACGCTGAACCAGTATCTGGCTGTTGTGACCGTAAACGGTAACGAGGCCGTTGTCGTGGCGGATCAGAACCGTCTGGCCGAATTCCTTGAGGCCGTCACCGGCATAGATGACAACGCCATTTTCAGCGGCCTTCACCGAGGTGCCTTCAGGAACCATGATGTCGATGCCGTCGCTTACCGAAGTGCCGTCACGCTGGCCGAAGCTTGCGAGAATGCGGCCACGCACCGGCCAGCGCATCTGCGAAATGCCAGTGGAGGAAGGCGCTGCCGCCTGATCCTTTTCGGCATCCTCGATCACCTTGTTGCTCGCCTGGGGCGGCGTGTAAGGCTTCACATCGGCGTTGGCGGCTGGGGCGGACGCTGTCTTGGCCGGGTTTTCCGGCGGCTGCGAAACTGCGGCAACCTGCGTTGCATTGCCAGCAGCGGCAGAAGGAATGACAAGCGCCTGTCCGACGCGGATAGCGCCGTTCGACAGTCCGTTGGCCTTCTTCAACTGCTCGACAGGCACATTGTGCTTCTGCGCGATGGAGAAGAGTGAATCGCCGCTCTTAACCGTGTAGGTGCCGTTCGGCGCTGGCGGCGTGGTAGCATTTGCCCCCGCCGAGGCCATGTCGGTTGCCGAAGGCTTCTTGCCGTTGACGGCAGGCGCCTGCGGTACGACCGCGATATTATTGTCCGTTGGCCGTGGAACAGCCGGAGTCGCCGGAAGCTGACCCAGAACCTTTTCCTGCGCGCCGTTCACGGTATTGCGCGTAGCGGTGGCGGCACTGGCAACCTTGGTTTCGGCTGCATTGACCGTGCTGTTCACACGGTTTGCGGCCATGTCCTGTGCCTGACCAACCTGGTTCTGGATGTGATTGGATGCCGCTGCAACCGGAGCCTGAACGGACTGACGCGCTGCGGCGACCGGTGCCGCCATCGGCGCCGAGGACACCGGCGGCAGTGAATTACGCTGGACCGAACCGCTGGAAGCGGGAGCCACAGGAGCCGCGGATGCATAAAGATCGCCAGCCGGCTGCTGTGCGACACGCTGACTGGACGTAGAGCCCGTACTGATACCATCAGTGAAGCGCATCGTATCGGCACTGCACCCGGCACCAAAACCGGCAATCAGAACGATCGCGACATTCCGCAGGAGACGTTCAGACGTGTGCTGCAAAATTTGTAAACGCATGTTCAACTCGCCCATACTCGAAACTCAGTAAGGTGATTAAAACGCGTTAATGTTACTCTCTGGTTAAGAAGGGCCAATCTTCGAAAAAAGATTCACCAATTAAATACCATAAGCGCACAAAGCCGCCGAAAAGCCCTCCCCGGCAATGCTGGAAAGAGCCAAAGAGCCTTCTTTTTGACGAATCAATACGCCGCCGTCACAGAACCGACGAGACACCTTCGATGAAGGGCTGATAGCGGACCGCCATCAGGTCCTCCTGCTCGAATCGGCTGCCAACCTTGGCGACGCGCGTCATGACCTGCGGGCCATCGCCCGGACCGATGGGGGCAATCAACACGCCATGCGTCGCCAGAAGATCGACGAAATGACGCGGCACTTCATCGAAGGCGAGCCAGATCAGGATGCGGTCGAACGGGCCGCCCGGCATTCCATGACGACCATCGGCATGCTTGACCATGATGTTTTCGCGCTTCAGCGACACGAATTGCTGCAAGGCATGGTCGCAAAGCTTGCGATAGCGCTCGACAGTCGTGACGCGACCGGCAAGCGTCGACATGACGGCCGCCGTGAAGCCGGAGCCTGTTCCGATTTCGAGAACCCGATGACCGGGCTCCAATTTCAGCGCGGCGATGGCGCGGGCCTGTTCATCGATGCCCTCCATGTATTCACCGCAGTCGAGCGGCGCAGTCCGGGGGCTATAGGCGAGATGAGACCATGCGGACGCGAGAAAACTCTGGCGGGGCGTGGCCTCAATGGCTGCGAAGAGGCGCGGATCGTCAATACCGTATCCGCGCATCCGCATGACGAAGGATGCAAATCCTTCCCTGTCCGAAAGCCGTGGGCGCTCAGACGCTGCCTGCCTCATGCTTCAACCCCAAGTGCTGCGCTCAATTCTGCCCGAACCTTATGCGCGGTCAAATCAAGGTGCAACGGGGTTACCGAAATGCAGTCGGAACGAATGGCCGCAATGTCGCTGTCATCGGCGACAGGCGCCTTGCCGCGACCGAAGTGCAGCCAGAAATAAGGGAAGCCGCGTCCGTCGCGGCGCTCGTCGAGGCGCGCATCGTGGCTAAGCTTGCCCTGTGCCGTGACGCGCACGCCCTGCACTTCCTCCGGGCCGCAGTTCGGGAAATTCAGGTTCAGAAGAACCCCTTCCGGCCAGCCAGCCTCCATCAGCTTCTTGATAAGGTCCGGCGCGTGGGCTTCCGCCGTTTCCCACGGCACGATACGGCGGTCGCCTTCATATTCGTATTCCTGCGACAGCGCGATGGCTCGAACACCCAGCAAGGTCCCTTCCATTGCACCGGCAACGGTGCCCGAATAGGTCACGTCGTCGGCCATGTTGGCACCGGAATTGACGCCGGAAAGAACCAGATCGGGCGCGCCCGGCAGCACGTGGCGCACACCCATGATGACGCAATCGGTCGGCGTGCCGCGCAAGGCAAAATGACGTTCGTCAATCTGGCGAAGGCGAAGCGGTTCTGACAGCGTCAGCGAATGCGCAAGGCCGCTCTGATCGGTTTCGGGAGCGACCACCCAGACATCGTCGGAGAGTTTGCGTGCGATCCGCTCCAGAACTGCGAGGCCTTCAGCGTGGATACCATCATCGTTCGTCAGCAGAATTCGCACGTCATCACTCCTTCATCTATCAATGATTCTGATTCACGCAGCTTTCTCGATCCGCGTGAGGCCGCCCATGTATGGCTGCAATGCTTCAGGAATATGAATGCTGCCGTCTTCTTCCTGATAATTTTCCATCACGGCGATAAGGGCACGGCCGACGGCGACACCCGAACCGTTCAGCGTGTGCACGAAACGGGTCGTTTTCTCGCCTTCCGGACGATAGCGGGCATTCATGCGACGACCCTGGAAATCACCGCAGACCGAGCAGCTGGAAATTTCGCGATAGGTGTTCTGGCCCGGCAGCCACACTTCGATGTCGTAAGTCTTCTGCGCGCCGAAGCCCATGTCGCCGGTGCAGAGCACGACGGTGCGGAACGGCAGACCGAGGCGCTTCAGCACTTCCTCGGCGCAGGCAGTCATACGCTCATGTTCTTCGATCGAGCTGTCGGCATCGGTAATCGACACCATTTCCACTTTCAGGAACTGGTGCTGACGCAGCATGCCGCGCGTGTCGCGACCGGCGGAGCCCGCTTCCGAGCGGAAGCACGGCGTCAGTGCCGTATAACGCTGGGGAAGCGACTTCGCGTCGACGATTTCGTCGGCGACCAGATTGGTCAGCGGCACTTCGGCAGTTGGAATGAGCCAGCGGCCATCCGTGGTGCGGAAAAGGTCTTCCGAGAATTTCGGCAGCTGACCGGTTCCATAGACAGCTTCGTCGCGCACCATCAGCGGCGGCATTGTTTCGGTGTAGCCGTGCTCGGTCGTATGGAGATCGAGCATGAACTGACCGAGCGCGCGTTCAAGACGCGCAAGCGGCCCTTTCAGCACCGTGAAGCGCGAACCTGCGAGCTTGGCCGCACGTTCGAAATCCATGTAGCCGAGCGCCTCGCCCAGCTCGAAATGTTCCTTCGGCTGGAAAGCGAAGTTGCGCTGATTGCCGATGCGGCGGATTTCGACATTGTCGCTTTCGTCCTTGCCGAGCGGCACATCTTCGAGCGGAATATTGGGGATGGACGACAGCGCGTCGTTCAGTTCCTTGGTCAGGCGGCGTTCTTCGTCTTCGGCCTGAGCAAGAAAATCCTTCAACTCGGCAACTTCCGCCTTCAGCCTGTCAGCCGTTGCTGCATCCTTCGCAGCCATGGCCTTGCCGATTTCCTTCGAGGCGGCGTTGCGGCGCTCCTGCGCGGCCTGAACCTTGCCGACATATTCGCGGCGTTTTTCGTCCAGCGCCATCAGTTCGGACGACAGCGACTGAGCCCCACGCTTGGCGAGCGCTTTGTCGAGGGTTTCAGGGTTTTCGCGTATCCATTTGATGTCGAGCATGGGAAAAGCCGTTTCGTGAAATTGAACAGAAGCAAGGCCGCACAACCTGCGACCTTACGGAATTAACGTGACAAATCAGGATGATGAAGCGTTATTTTCAGCGTCGGTGCTTGCCTGCGCCTCATCCCGCTTCTTCTCGATCATGCGAGCCACGATGATTGAAATCTCGTAGAGAAGGATCGTCGGCAAGGCAAGGCCGATCTGGCTCGCCGGATCAGGCGGCGTCAGCACGGCAGCCACAATGAAAGCGATGACGATTGCGTATTTGCGCTTGTCCTTGAGGCCCGCCGACGTCACCAGCCCGACACGCGCCATCAGGCTCGTGACCACCGGCAGCTGGAAGACCAGGCCAAACGCAAAGATGAGCGTCATGATGAGGCTCAGATATTCCGATACTTTCGGCAGGAGGGAAATCTGCACTTCACCGCTGCCGCCGGTCTGCTGCATGGCGAGGAAGAACCACATCACCATCGGCGTGAAGAAGAAATAAACGAGCGCGCCGCCCATCAAAAACAGGATCGGCGAAGCGATCAGGAATGGCAGGAACGCCATGCGTTCATGCTTGTAGAGGCCGGGTGCCACGAATTTGTAAATCTGCGCGGCAATGATGGGAAATGCCAGCACGATGCCGCCGAACATGGCCACCTTCACCTGCGTGAAGAAGAATTCCTGCGGCGCAGTATAGATCAGTTCTGCCTTCGAGCGATCCATGCCCGCCCAGTCGAGCGCCCACTGATATGGCACGACAAGCAGGTTGAACAGCTGTTTGGCGAAAGCGAAACAGAAAACAAATGCCACGAAAAATGCCAGAATTGCCCAGATCAGGCGGCGGCGCAGTTCGATCAGGTGTTCAAGCAGAGGCGCTGCGCTCTGTTCGATTTCGTCCTCGTCGCGTGTCACGCTTTGGTTCCTGTCTTCTTCGTGGTCTTTTTGGCAGGTGCCGTGGCAGCAGCCTTTGCAGTTTCCGATTTCGTTGATGCCGACTTTCTGGAAGTTGGCTTTGCAACCGGCGCTGCCTTGGCATCGGTCGCCTTATTTTCTGCCTTCGGCGCAGCCTTGCGAGCAGGCTTTTTAGGCGCCGGGGCCTGTTCTACGGCAGGCTCCGCAGCAGGCGGCACCGGAGCGCCGCCAGCATCAACCGGCGTGGTCACTTCGGCTACTTTTTCAGGCGTCGCCGGCGACATGGAGGACGTGGTCTGGAGGCCAGCACGCAAATCCTCGCCCGCGCTTCGAATCGGATCGAACACCTGCGTGATCTTCGAACGTGGGTCGAGCTTGCGGGTCTCGTCGATGATGGTCTTTACATCGTCAAGCTCAGCCTCTTTCAAGGCTTCGTCGAACTGCTGCTTGAACTCGTTGGCGGTCGCGCGCATGCGCGCGGTCGCCTTACCGAATGCGCGCAGCATCTTCGGCAAATCCTTGGGACCGACCACTACGATCATGACGATCGCAATAATCAGAAGTTCAGACCAACCGATGTCGAACATATTCTTGATACCCCGCGCAATTCGCGCGCGCGTCCCGTCTTTCGGCGGAAAACCGCACTTGTAAATGGCAAAATATGCTGCGCGCTGTCCCGCCCGCAGCATGCTTTATCCGTTAAAGCGCTTCCCATTTTCGGGAAACATGCTCCAGATCAGGACTTGGTGGTTTTCTTGACGTCGTTGACCGTCTCGTCAGCCTTGGCGTCGATCGTGCGTGCATCATCCTTCGCATCGTCGTCGTTCATGCCCTGCTTGAAGTTCTTGATGCCCTTGGCAACGTCACCCATCAGCTCGGGAATCTTGCCGCGGCCAAACAGAAGAAGCACAACCGCCAGGACGATCAGCCAGTGCCAGATGGAAAAGCTACCCATTTTATTCCTCTCATTGCCGCGAGCGCGGCATGTTCCTGCAATGCCAGTTACGATTTAAGCGCTTTCAACAAATCTTTCAAACAGAAGTGTGACGGTGAACGGCTTTGCGACAAATAAAATTGGCTGCAAAGCCCAGACCGGGACTATTCACCGCGTGGGGCGAGCAAGCCAAGGCTTTCCAGATCGATATCTTCGAGCGGCTCTTCGTCTTCCGTCAATTCATCCGGGTCAAGGTTCGGCACGGGAACGGAGAAACTCGACGGCATGCGCGCAGAGAGAAGCCCTGCCCCGCGCAGCTCTTCCAATCCGGGCAGATCGCGGATCTCGGGAAGACCAAAATGGTCGAGAAACGCATCCGTCGTTCCATAGGTCACCGGGCGACCGGGCGTGCGGCGACGCCCGCGCAATTTGATCCAGCCGGTCTCCATCAGAACGTCCAGCGTGCCCTTCGAGGTCTCGACACCGCGAATATCTTCCAGTTCGGCGCGCGTGACGGGCTGATGATAGGCAATGATGGCCAGCACTTCCATCGCGGCGCGTGAGAGCTTGCGCTGCTGCACGGCTTCGCGGCTCATGAGAAAAGCGAGATCAGGCGCCGTACGAAACGCCCATGCGCCGCCGACCTGAACAAGATGCACGCCGCGCGTTTCATATATTTTCTGCAAATGTTTCAAAACCGGTGCAACGTCGACATTGGCAGGCAGGCGTTCCGCCAATGCCCGTTCGGAAACCGGCTCGGAGGACGCAAAAACAATGGCCTCGACGATGCGCGCAAGATCGGCAAGACCCTGCGACGAAACAGAATCTTGCGCTTCCAACTGATCCTCGTCGCTATCGATTTCAGCCAGATTTCGACGTTCCGCTTCAGACATCCTCGTCCTCATCCAATTCGCTGATATCCCCGGTCGCCCGAATATAGATCGGCTCGAAAGGAGCGTTTTGCCTGACTTCCAGCTTGCCCTCGCGCACGAGTTCGAGGCTGGCGGCGAAGGAACTGGCGAGTGCTGACGCTCTCTCGCGCGGCGAAAGCGCGTAATCGATCAGGAAACGATCCAGAGAAATCCAGTCGCCAACCGACCCCATCAAGCGCACAAGCGCCACCCGCGCTTCTTTCAGCGACCAGACAGCCCGCTTGGCGATCTGCACCTGAGAAACGGCCTGACGCTGTCGCTGGGAAGCATAGGCGGTGAGAAGGTCGTACAGCGTACCGGAAAACTGGCTGGTCCTGTCCACCATGACCATTTCCGGCATGCCGCGCGCAAAGACATCCCGTCCCAGCCGGTTGCGGTTGACGAGCTTTGCAGCGGCGTCACGCATGGCTTCCAGTCGCTTCAAGCGATAATGCAGCGAAGCTGCCAGTTCTTCACCGGTCGCGCCGTCATCGCCCTGCTGCTTCGGGATCAGCAGCTTCGACTTGAGGTAGGCCAGCCACGCCGCCATCACCAGATAGTCGGCCGCAAGTTCAAGGCGCAAGGCGCGCGCCTGCTCCACGAACACGAGATATTGCTCTGCGAGCGCCAGAACAGAGATGCGGGCAAGATCAACGCGCTGGCTCCGTGCAAGATGGAGCAGAAGATCCAGCGGCCCTTCAAACCCCTGCACATCGATGAGAAGCGACGGCTCGCTTTCGCTGCGTTCGGTTTCGCTCTGCCACAGCGCATCCATCGGCACGAGCGTGCCGTCTTTGCCGTCTGTGTCTGCTCCCGATGCTGCCAAGCCCGTTTCCCTGTCGATGGCATTCACCGGCAGACGAGCCCGCCGGTGATGTCAGTTTACCAAGTTTTGGCGATTACGCTATCAGTTCGAACATGGCGCTGAATTCTGCACGCAGTTCTTCCTCATCGGAAAGATCGGGATCGCCTGCATAGACTTCTGCCAGATCGGCGCGACGCTTTGCCTTGCCTTCAAGAACCGGCACACGCGCTGCAACTTCCTTCAATTCTTCCATCACGCCTGCGCAATAGAGAACCATATCGCAACCGGCACCGATAATGCCGTCTGCAATGTCGCCAAGGCTGCCCGAGAGCGCCTTCATGGAAATGTCGTCGCTCATCACAAGCCCATCGAACTGGATGACATCGCGAATGATGGTGTTTATGACGGTCGGCGACAATGTCGATGGGCGCTGCGGATCAATGCAATCAAAAACGACGTGAGCCGTCATAGCCATCGGCAGATCGTTGAGCGCCTTGAACGGCACGAAATCATGCGCGACCAGTTCATTCAGCGGAACGGTGACGCGCGCCAGTTCCTTGTGCGTGTCGGCAAAGGCACGGCCATGCCCCGGCATATGCTTGACAACCGGCAACAAACCACCGGCAAGCAAGCCTTCGGCAGCGGCTCGGCCCATTTCGGCAACCGCATGCGGATTCTTGGAATAGGCTCGTGCGCCGATGACGTCATGCGCGCCCTCCACAGGCACGTCCAGCACCGGCAGGCAGTCCACATTGACGCCGACCTTCAGCAAATCGAATGCATGGAGACGAGCGTGAAGCCATGCAGCGCGTAGCCCTGCCTCGCGATCACGCGCGTAGATCGCGCCGACTTCCGAGGCCGAGGGATAGTTCGGGACGAGCGGCGGGCGCAGGCGCTGCACGCGGCCACCTTCCTGATCGATGAAAACAGGTGTCTGGTCCCGCCCTGTCAGGTCACGCATATGCGCCGTCAATTCGGAAACCTGTTCCAGACTTTCGACATTTCGCGCGAAAAGAATGAAGCCCCAGGGCCTTTCATCACGGAAAAACGCGATTTCGTCTTCCGTCAGTTTCGTTCCCGACACACCGGCAATCCATGCCTTGCAGTCTTTCATGCGCTCTTCCCCAAAATTGTCTGGAAATGCTGTACTCAAACAAGCCCGTCCCGGTTTAACCGAAAAAATCAGAGCTTGGTAGTGGACCATGAAAAAGGGCGACCGAAGCCGCCCTTTCGATACTCAGTGTGTCGTCAATCACTGCGTGACGAAGCAGCTGCCGCCAGCGGACTTGAGCCGTGCGCAAAGCGCCGACGCATCTTCCTTGGAGCCGCCCTGAACGCGGACACGATAGTAAGTGCCCTTGCCCGGAATGTCGGCGCGCTTGATGTCAACACTGCGACCGCCGATCACGCTGCCAAACTTCTGGGCCATGTTCGCATAGGACTTCTGGGCCAGTTCAGCAGATGGCTGCGAAGCGATCTGAATGAAGTAACCGCCTGCTCCTGCCGCCGATGCAACCTGCGGCGCGGCCTGTGCGGGAGCCGGGTTGGCAGCAGCCGGAGCCTGCGTGCGCTGCGGCACGTTGCCGACGATATTGACCGGCTGTTCGGCGGGGCGCGACGGCACCACCGGAGCACGGACGGGAAGACGCGGCGCTTCCGCCGCAGGCTGTGGCTGCGGAGCCGGTGTTTGCGCAGCTGGTTCTGCTAGCGCATTGCCTGCTGCAAGCGCGGCGATTTCATCGCCACCCGCAGGCGCTGTTGCAGCCGGCGGCGCAGCGTTTACCGGTGGCAACTGCGAGGCAGTTTCCTCTGGAGCCGGAGACGGCTGGACGATAGAGCCATCCGGCCGCACGATCATGGTTTCCACTTCGCGCGGCTGAACCAGCGGCGCGTTATGGTCGGCGTTCTGATTCTCGACCGGAGCATTGTTTGCCACCGGCTGTTCGTCAGGCAGATTGCCCGCCATATTCTCGCTGTCATCCGTGCCGGAAATATCCACCGGTTCTTCGCCAGACGTGATCAGCGATTTTTGTTCCGGATTGTTCGGCAGCGTACCGGCAACGCGGTCATAAACAGCCTTGTCCTGGTTCGGCACCGTAGCGCCGCCGGGATTTTCCGGCTGCATCTTGATCGGCTGATTGTCGGCGCGAATCACGACCGGTTCACCGGCCCCGCTACCGCCGAGGAAATGATAGCCGATGCCGCCCAGCAGCACGGCCACACCAGCCACGCTTGCCAGGATAAGGCCGCGACGGCCACGAACCGGGCGATTGCGATAGGCCTCGGCAGCGCTGCCAAGGTCATCTTCCACCTGCATCGCGGCGCGCTCGCCATAGTCGCCAGCTTCGAGCGGCTGCGCACCCTGCGCCGCCCAATGGTTGTAGAAATCGTCCTCATTGCCCGGCTGGCCGGAGGTATTGTTCTGCACCGGAGCCTGAGCGGTCGCCTGCGAGCGGCCATAGCCCCCCGCAGCCGCGGCGGCACCAACGCCCATCGCTGCGGCACCCACAGCGGCACCGAGGCTCGCGCCGGAGTTCGGCAGATAGCTGGAAGCACTTTCGCGGAAAATATCCTCAAAAGCCCTGTCAGCTTCGCTCTGCGCGTCTGTCTTCGCAGTTTCGTCGACGCCGACGGTGTTGAAAACCTCGGCAAATTCCGCTTCGAGATCGGTCAATCCGGCGTTGGCTTCCTCTTCACCGTAATTGATTTCCGGCAGATCGAGAGAATGGGTCTGCTCGACCTTTTCTTCAGCCACGCTCAAGGTTTCAACCTCAGGCGCGGGCGCGCTGACAGGAGCGGAATGGATGCTGCCGAACGACGGGAATGGAACCGGGGAAGACCGGTAGTCATCGTCGGAACGCACAGCATGGGCATAAGCGGTGGCTTCTTCTTCAGGCTCCGGGTTCAGATCAAGATCTTCTTCGGTGAAGAAATCATCTTCGATGAAAGCGTTTTCGTCCTGAACGTTTGAAACATCACCGGATGGCTCGAAACCGAAATCGTCCTCCGACAGACTGATCTCATCAAGTTCCGAAAGATCATCCTCGGTACCTTCGGCAGCAACCGCCGTTGCCGCTTCCTCGACGTCGAACGAAAAGTCGTCGTCGAAGGAGAAATCGTCTTCGTCGCCCAGAGAAGGGGCTGCGGACGGATACTCAGCCTGCGGCGTAGTCGCTAGCGTGTCCTGCCCCGGAACGCCGGAAGAGAAATTGCTCCGCGTGTAGTAAGGATATCCGGCAGGAACGGCCTGCGGCGCGTAAGCCTGCGCCGGTGCGACGGGAGCGGCAGCCTGAGGCTCACTGTAAGGGGATTCATCAAGCTGCAAATCATCGAAATGAAGATCGTCCAGTTCCGGCTCATCCTGATAGCTGGAATTCTGCACCGGAACCGCATCGTGATGGGCATTTGGCGTTTCCGTCGGCGCAACATGCGAGAAGTAAGTCTCGTCATGAGAGACCGGCTTGGGCTCATCGCCGAACAGGAGGTTTTCCAGTTCATCCTCAAGCGAAACCGGCGTGGAAACGGCAGCATATGAAGGCTGCTCGGGCTCGACAGCCTGAACATTCCAGTCCTGAGTGTGCACAGGCCGGTAAGCCTCTTCATGCGGCTCTATGGCAGGCTGATAGATCGTCGGGTCGTAATTCGCTTGATCGATATGAATCGGCTCGACAGTTTCCCGTCGAACGTAGACAGACTGCTCCCTCTCGTCCGAATCACGCGCCACCGAATAGTCATCGTAGTCGAATTGCGGCACAGGCTCGGTGCGGTCGGCCTCTTCGAACTCAAGCGTTTCGAATGAAGGCGTTTCGAACGAAGGCGTTTCGAACGAAGCCGCTTCCATCGCGGGAGCCCGCTCATCCACTTCCATTTGAAGATCAAACTCGTCTTCCAGAGCAGAAGCAAGTTCTTCCTCATGCATCAGAGGTTCGCCAGACTGATAGGAATCATCGTGCGCCGGCGTGGCGAACTGTGACTGTTCCGCAGGCTGAGAATAATCGCTGAAGTCGCCCAGCAGCTCGCGTTCCAAATCCAGAGAGGGATCGAAGCCGGGATCGGTTCGGTCCTCAAAATGAGTATTCCCGAACTGAGTGGGGCGGCGCTCATTCCAAGCGACGTTGTCATCAGCAGGCGTGCCGAAGTCCATGATCCGCGACAGTTCCATCAGCGGGTCGTCTTCGTGCAACGGACGCTCGCCGTAATTACGGGGATTTGCACTGCTGTCCGTCATAGCGTGTTCCTAACTCAAACCCTGGACGCCGCAAGACGTCTCCATACATTGCTTTTTTAGCGAGGCAATGTGGGCAAAAGTTGACGGAAGTTTCCTGCGCCAGAAGGAAGACCAATGACTTGCGTTCATTATGGCCTTCCAACCGTTCGACTTGCCAACTTTTGCCTTCAATAAGTCTTTCGACCTGAAAAGCTTTGTGACAGCCGCCTGATCTCCGAGATCATCTCGAACCGCACAGCGCGGTCCGTAAACTGCGGAGACCATTCTTCGAGTATAATCCGTCTCAAAAGGCCTGCACCTTTCAAACTATACTCTAGCGCATTTCCGTTGGAGCATCCGCACCGATTATCGTCAATCCGGAGGTCAGCACATCGGAAACAACCTGTACCAGCCCTAGCCTGGCTAGCGACAAGTCTGGATCGTTAACCTTAATAAAACGTAAGTCCGGGTTCTCTGTGCCTCTATTCCATTGCGAATGGAACGTGCTGGCGAGGTCATAGAGGTAGAAAGCAAGCCTATGCGGCTCCTGATGAATGGCGGCGGCCTCGATCAGACGCGGATATTCTGCGAGCTTGCGAACGAGCGCAATTTCGCTCTCATCGGTCAGCTTGTCGAAATGCGCGGCCATGCCAACCCGGTCGAGATCGGCCAGGCCAAGCTGGTCCGCAGCCTGGCGGAAAACCGAATGGCAACGCGCGGACGCATATTGCACGTAGAAGACCGGATTATCCTTCGACTGTTCCGTCACCTTGGCAAAATCGAAGTCCAGCGGCGCGTCGTTCTTCCGGTAAAGCATCATGAAACGCACCGGATCGCGGCCCACTTCATCAACCACGTCGCGCAGCGTGATGAACTCGCCTGCCCGCTTCGACATGCGCACAGGCTCGCCGTCACGGAAAAGCTTGACCAGCTGGCAGAGCAGCACCGTCAGCTTCGCCTTGCCGTCGGAAACAGCCCTTGCTACCGCCTCCAGACGCTTGACGTAGCCGCCGTGATCGGCGCCCAGCACATAGATCATCTCGTTGAAACCGCGGTCGTACTTGTCCTTGAAATAGGCAACGTCGCCCGCAAAGTAAGTGAAAGCGCCATCGGATTTCATCAGCGGACGGTCGATATCGTCGCCCACTTCGGTCGAACGGAACAGGGTCTGCTCGCGATCTTCCCAGTCCTCGGGAAGCTGACCCTTCGGCGGCGGCAGCTTGCCCTTGTAGACATGGCCCTTGAGCGTCAGGTCGTTGATTGCATTGCGAATCGCCCGGGCGTGGTCGACATGCAGCTTCCGCTCGGAGAAGAACACATCATGGTGCACGTTGAGCGCATCAAGATCGGCGCGGATCATCGCCATCATGGCATCGATCGTGCGATCCTTCACCAGAGCGAGCGCTTCGGCTTCCGGCATTTCCAGAAGCTTCGTGCCGAATTCCTTTGCAAGTTCCTGGCCGACCGGAACGAGATAGTCACCCGGATAAAGGCCTGACGGGATTTCGCCGATGTTTTCGCCAAGCGCTTCGCGGTAACGCACCATGACGGACCGCGCCAGCACATCGATCTGCGCACCCGCATCATTGATGTAGTATTCCTTGACCACATCATAGCCCGCAAATTTCAGCAGATTGGCGAGAACGTCGCCCACGACCGCGCCACGGCAATGGCCGACATGCATCGGACCGGTGGGGTTTGCCGAAACATATTCGACATTGACCTTCGTTCCGGACCCAAGCGTTGAGCGACCGAAATCCGTCCCTTCGTTCAACATCGCCGCGAGTTCGCGCTGCCAGTAGGTAGCCTTGAGACGCAGATTGATGAAGCCCGGACCGGCGACATCGACGGTTTCTACATCCTCATCCGAGGCAAGAGCTTCAGCGATGCGGCTGGCAAGTTCACGCGGGTTCTGACCGACAGCCTTGGAGAGCACCATTGCAGCATTGGTTGCAATATCGCCATGGGAGGCGTCTCGCGGCGGCTCGACACCAATGCGCGAAAGATCTAGTTCGCCACCATCTTTCGGTTTCAGATCAATATCTTGCAACGTCTTTTTGATACGTGCGTCGAAATCTGCAAAGATATTCATGGTCTGTCCTGTCAGGCTTACGCCGGGCTTTGTTTTCTCGCATTATCCAACGCAAAACCGCTTCGCACTTTTGCTGGAAATGCTTTGTTTTCTGGCATTGTCCGACGCAAAACCGCTTCGCACTTTTGCTGGAAATGCTTTGTTTTCTGGCATTGTCCGACGCAAAACCGCTTCGCACTTTTGCTGGAAATGCTTTAAATTTCCTACGGAACCCGACCAGTCTGCCGGAATTGCCGCTTCGTTTGGCCCCGATTAAGCTAAATCGGGTGTGCGGTCAAACAATCGTCGGTGTTCTCGCACGGCATAATTGTCAGTCATCCCGGCAAGATAGTCGGCAACCCGCCGCGCCCGTGCCGCCTCATCCAGCCTCTCGCAGCCCGACTGCCACTCTGGCGGCATGTGCGACGGATCGGCGAAACAGGTATCAAAAAGGTCCTGTAATATCTTGTCGGCCGCATGCCGGCGCACCACGACGCTGTCGTGGAAATAGAGGTTCTTGAACAGAAACCGCTTCAGCACCTTCTCATCGCTTCTCATGGTATCGGAAAATGCCACCAGCGGGCCCGATTGACCATGCACGTCCTCCACGCTTTGCGGCTTTGCCACGGCCAGGCGACGTTGAGCTTCCTCGATCACGTCTTCCACCATGATGGTGATTTGCCTGCGCACGAGTTCATGCCCGGTGCGAACAGGATCGAGATCAGGATAGCGCGTCCGCACCAGATCGAGCAGGCGTTTCGTCAACGGCACCTCATCCAGCGCATCAAGACTTAGCAGCCCTGCCCGCAGACCGTCATCGATATCATGGGCGTTATAGGCGATATCGTCGGCAATGGCCGCGCATTGCGCTTCCAGACTGGCAAAGCGCGTCAATTCCAGATCATAGCGTTCGTTGAAATCGAGAATCGGCAACGGAACCGGGATATCCGGATGTGTCGCATGAGCGCCCAGCAGAGGGCCATTGTGCTTGACCAGTCCTTCCAGCGTTTCCCATGAAAGATTAAGGCCATCGAAATCGGCATAGCGATGCTCAAGCTTGGTCACGATTCGAAGCGACTGTGCATTGTGATCGAAGCCGCCGAAGGCTTTCATGCGTTCGTTGAGCGCCTCCTCGCCCGTATGGCCGAAGGGCGTGTGGCCGAAATCGTGGACGAGCGCCACTGCTTCCGCCAGATCTTCATCGAGCCGCAATGCGCGAGCCAAAGCGCGCGCAATCTGGGCGACCTCTATCGTGTGGGTGAGTCGGGTCCGGTAATGATCGCCCTCATGCGCGATGAAAACCTGCGTCTTGTGCTTCAGGCGGCGAAAGGCGGTGGAATGGATGATCCGGTCGCGATCCCGTTGGAATGGCGTGCGGGTCGGGCTCTCCGGCTCCGGCACCAGACGACCACGGCTCCGCGCAGGATCACAGGCATAGGGCGCGCGTTCGCGATAACCAAAGCCTATTCCTTCCAGCGACATTGCGATGCATCCCTCACTGTAATATGATTACACAAACCGGTGCGAACCCGGTACAGACATTGACTTCCGCTATTCGCGTTCATAGCTATCAGCTAATCATGAAGGCAAGTATGCGGCTATCGGAAATCTGGAGAAATAGTCCAGTTCGATATTCGCATTTGCAAACGGAACAAGGCAGATGACAGGCATTACCGTTTCAGACTCCGCAGCAAAGCGGATCGCCAAGATTCTCGGATCGGAACCGGGAAAGACTGCCCTTCGCGTTTCTGTCGAAGGCGGCGGGTGTTCCGGTTTCTCCTATAAGTACGATCTGGTCGATGAGCAGACCGACGACGACATCGTTATCGAGAAGCTCGGCGCCAAAGTGCTGATCGATTCCATTTCGGTTCCCTATATGGACGGTTCGGAAATCGATTTTGTCGATGACTTGATGGGGCAGTCGTTCCAGATACGCAATCCGAACGCCACCTCATCCTGCGGCTGCGGAACCAGCTTCGCCATCTGATCCGCGCTTGAAAGAGAAATTGGAAACCGGCTGTCGATAGGCAGCCGGTTTTTTCATGACTGCTAACCAGCCTCAAACCTTGACCGAAGCGACAGTCGCCTCGATATGGTCTACCAGAGCATCCGGCAGTCCGAGACGACCGGCCAGCATATCCAGATATCCGCGTTCAGCCCGGTTGTCGGGGTCGATTGCAAGACGCGACGCCGTATAAAGCTCGACCTTCTGCTCCTCTGTCTGTGCGGCGGAAACCAGAACCGCGATATCGACGGGTTCGGCCAGCTCTTTCTCAAGAAATGCTTCCGCTTCATCGTCGAGGCCGGAAATCTTCACCTTCTCCATGATGCGGGCACGCTCGGCGTCATCGATATGGCCGTCGGCTTTCGCAGCCGCAATCATCGCTTGCACCAGCGTCAGTGCAAAACTGTTGCTCATTGCCGGAGATTGCGGGTGGAACGGCGAGTCGGCCGGAGGCGGCGGGAGAAGTTCAGGTTCCTTGGCAACCGGCTGTTCCGCCGTTTGGGGAGCCTGACCGGATTTGTAATTCTTGTAGGCGAGATATCCCAATCCGGCGATGGCCGCGATGCCGCCGACAGTCGCCACATTGCCCGCGAGCTTGCGCCCCGTCTTCGTGCCAAGAATGGCGGCGGCAATGGCACCGGTCGCGAGCGGGTTCTTCTTTGCCAGATCGGTCACCTGCCCGGCCTTGTCGCGGACGCTTCCCGACGTACCGGGTATTTGTGATCCCAGAAACTGTTCGAGAAGTTTCTTGGCGTCGAACATTCGAATATCTCCTGTTTGGCTCCTGTCCAGAGCAAATAGGAATGCAAAACCGTCAATACAAAGGGTCCAGTGCCGAAATATGAGCGGAAATTGAAATTGCAGCCGATGAAAAGCTGTGACGCGCGATTGCGCGCTGCTTGCCCTCGCCTCCCCAAGCGCATAATCATAGCGACATGAAAATCGCGACCTGGAACATCAACGGCGTCAAAGCCCGTATCGACAACCTCCAGCATTGGCTGAAGGAGTCCTCGCCCGACATTGCCTGCCTGCAGGAAATCAAATCGGTCGATGAGCAGTTTCCACGGCTGGAGATCGAAGCGCTCGGCTATCATGTGGAAACACATGGACAGAAAGGCTTCAACGGCGTCGCGCTTCTGTCGAAAAAATCACCCGATGAGGTCAATCGCGGTCTTCCCGGCGACGATAGCGATGAACAGGCGCGCTTTATCGAGGGCGTCTATTCGACCGACAAGGGCGTCGTCCGTGTCGTTTCGCTTTACTTGCCGAATGGCAATCCGGTAGACACGGAGAAGTTTCCCTACAAGCTTTCCTGGATGCAGCGGCTGGAGCTTTGGGCCAAAGACCGCCTCGCCCTTGAAGAGCCGCTCGTGCTTGCCGGTGACTATAACGTCATTCCTGAACCAGAGGACGCCAGAAACCCCGGCCAGTGGGTTGGCGATGCGCTCTTCCAGCCGCGATCGCGCCAGGCATTCCGGAGACTGGAGAATCTGGGCTTTACCGATGCCATTCGCGCATCGACCGACGATGGCGGCATCTATTCGTTCTGGGATTATCAGGCCGGTGCATGGCAGAAGAACAACGGCATTCGCATCGATCACCTGATGCTGTCGCCGGAAGCTGCCAACCGCTTCATATCGAGTGATGTGGAGAAGCACGTCCGCGCCTGGGAAAAGCCATCCGACCATGTGCCGGTGACGATAACGCTTTCGATCTAAGGATCTGCTGCGCCCTGTGCAGACAGGCGCGATAAATCAGAAGAAGATCAGAAGTCATCCTTCGTGACATAGTCACTGGAGAGAGCGATCGCATTACGGCGATCCGCTTCACCGGCGATGGAGAACGCCTGCTCCTGCATATCGCGTATCCATGGGCAATCTTCCGTCGGGCAGCGTTCGAAAGCTGCGGTCATCATGGCAAGGCCACGGACAGTCTTGCCAGCCTGAAACAGCATGTTGCCCAGCATAGCCTGTGCGCCAACATTGCCTTTCTTGGCGGCAAGCTGGAACCAGCGCGCGGCCTGAACGGAATTGCGTTCTCCGCCATCACCGTCCAGCAGCATTTTTCCAAGTTCGAACTGAGCGGCGGAATCACCGAAATTCGAAGCGGCCTGCACATAGAGATTGCGCGCCATGCTCGGATTGGCATTGACCGGCGAGCCCGGAATGCCGCGCTTTACATAACCCGCAAGCGCCACGAGGGCATCAGCCACATAGGAGTCGTTTTCCGACCCCGGCTCCGAACCTTCGCGAACGATCTTTTCAAAAATCTTGTAGGCTTCGTAGTCATTCTCAGGCACGCCGTCACCGTCGGCATACATGCGAGCCAGTTTCCACTTCGCGCCCTGATGACCGCGATCCGCAGCATAACGCAGCGCCTTGATCGCCTCGTCCTTATGACCGTTCTTGTATGCGGAAAAGCCGAACTTGAAGAGTTCAAACGGGCTTCTCGACTTTTCTGAATCGTCATTGAGGTCGAAAGCAAAGGCGCTGTTACAGGCAATGGCGAAGCCGAGAGCCATGGCAAGGGCGCTATATGAAAAACTGCGGATACGCATCACAACGCTGGTCTTTCACACACAGTGGAGGAAACATTCATAGAGGACAGAATGCACGCTGTTTTCGTCAAGACTGAGACCCGATCTTGGCCGAAAAAAGCCTTACCATCATTGGAAAGAATAAAAGGTACGCGAACAGGGCTGATCCTGTTTCCAATTTGTTTGCCGTGCAACAAAGCGCCCTTCGTCATTTCTGCCTGTCCTGCCGGAGCTCGCGGCTCCCAATATTTTATAGGCTTCTGCCTTTCCGCTGATCGGTGACGCCTGTTTGTGGCGGGAAATGGGCAAAATGAGCCTTCGCTGTTTCTAGCCTAAAGCATCGGTAAAGACTGTTGCTAATTGACAACAAACTGACTGTTGTTGTGACCAACAACTTACCCAAGTTGACGCGAGCCACGCGAGCTCACACTCTGTCGCAAATGAAGGATGCCATGGAGCCGGAAAGCCACCTATGAGCAAATACCGCCGCCCCTACAGGCGTCCCTATCGCCAGCCCCGCAAAAGCAACGGCATAAGTTTTCGCAGTATCTTATTGACTATATTGCTTTTTTCTTTTTTAGCCCTGCTGATCGCCTATCTGCCGATCCAGTCGGCGCCCAGAGAGGCATTGACCGGCCCGGTCTATGTAATCGACGGCGACACAGTCATCCTTGGCAAGATCCATATACGCCTCAAGGGTATCGACGCGCCGGAGATGCAACAGCAATGCGTGCAGGCTGGCACCCCTTACGACTGTGGCAGGGAGGCTCGCAACATATTGCGATCCAGAATCGGCAAGTCCTCGATTCGCTGCGAGAAGGAAGGACGGGATCAGTATGGCCGCGAGCTGGCCCGCTGTTATCTTGCAGAAACCGATCTCAATGGCTGGATGGTCGAACAGGGATGGGCCGTCTCCTATGGCGATTATCAGCGTGAGGAAAGAGATGCGCGCCGCAGCCAGCGCGGCATATGGGCCGGAAAATTCGAGCAACCGTCCCTGTGGCGCAAGGAGCATCACAACCAGCACATTGAACAGCCAATCGAACACAAACCGCCTCTGGCTGTAATACGCGATGCGTTTACCTATATAAGGGAACACATTCGCAATCTCATTGAAGTGATTTATCCCCGGAGCTGATGGAATTCATGGAAAAACTGGACGAGCTCAAACACTCGATCCGGGCTTGCCGCATCTGCCGCGACACACCGCTGTTTCAGCCGCCCTTGCCGCACGAACCCAATCCGGTCTGCATCGTCTCCGATACAGCGAAAATAGCCATTTGCGGTCAAGCTCCAGGCGTCCGGGTGCACAATACTTCGCTGCCGTTCAACGATCCGTCCGGGGATCGGCTGCGGCAATGGCTCGGCGTGTCACGCGAAGAGTTTTACGATCCTGCACGCTTCGCCATCGTTCCGATGGGCTTCTGCTTCCCCGGCTATGACAAACATGGCGGCGATCTTCCGCCGCGCCGCGAATGCCGCCAGACGTGGCATGACCACGTTTTCGCTGCGATGCCGCAGCTGGAATTCATCCTTGTTGTCGGACAATACGCCCTTGCCTATCACCTGCCCGACTATCGGGGCCGCAACCTGACTGAAACCGTGAAGAACTGGCGGCACTTCATGGAGGCCCCCAATCAGGCCGGACGAATCGCGCTGCCCCTGCCTCACCCGTCCTGGCGCAACAGCGGCTGGCTCAAGCGAAATCCGTGGTTTGACGCTGAAGTCGTGCCTGTTCTTCAGGCAAAAGTCCGTCATCTGCTGAGTGGCGATAAATAATTTTTACTCAATTCGTTTTCATCAGAATATTTTTCCTGTAACTTCGGCTCATTGCGAACCATAAGGTATGACGTTTCACCTATTCGCAAAGTTCGGGAAACGATTTCTAAAACCGGGAACGGAAACGCATGGACAGGCTAGACAGGAAGATACTGCGCTTATTGCAGGAAGACGCGACACTTGCTGTGGCAGACGTTGCCAAGAAAGTTGGCCTTTCCACGACGCCATGCTGGCGCCGCATCCAGAAACTCGAGGAAGATGGCGTCATCAAGCGCCGCGTCGCCATTCTCGATCCCGCCCGCGTCAATGCGCGGGTCACGGTGTTCGTGTCGGTGCGCACAAGCTCGCACAGCCACGAATGGCTGAAGCGCTTTTCCGAAGTGGTTCAGGAATTTCCTGAAGTCATCGAATTCTACCGCATGAGCGGCGACGTCGATTATCTGCTGCGCGTGGCCGTGCCGGATATTGCCGCCTATGACGCCTTCTACAAGCGCCTGATCAGCAAGATCGAAATTCGCGACGTATCTTCATCCTTCGCCATGGAGCAGATCAAGTACACGACCGAACTGCCGCTCGATTACATGGTGCTCGACAAAGATAACAACTAGAGCGGCTCCAGTTAAAACGGAATCGTGGAACCGCTCTAAATATTTGTTTTAAAAGAAAAGCCCGCCAAATGGCGGGCTCAGGCTGCTGACAAACCCCTGGCTATGTCGGGGGTTTTGTGATTCTGTGGGTCATGTTGAAGAAACTCGCCGCCGAACAGACCGCGCTCGAGATGGTGACGCTCGATCAACTGGTCCCGAAAGATCATCTGCTTCGCAAGATCGACGCGGTGATCGATTTCTCTTTCATCCATGACCGGGTTGCCGGGCTTTATTGCCCCGACAACGGCCGTCCGCCGCTCGATCCGACCTTGATGTTCAAAGCGCTGTTCATCGGCTACCTGTTCGGCGTGCGCTCGGAGCGTCAGCTGGTGCGCGAGATCGAGGTCAATGTCGCCTATCGCTGGTTCCTGCGCCTGAAGCTGAGCGATGCGGTGTTCGACGCCTCGACACTGAGCCAGAACCGGCGGCGGCGCTTTAACGACACCTCGGTCGCCCAGGATATTTTCGACCACATCGTCGAACAGGCGATCCGGCACGGACTGGTCGATGGGACAGTGCTTTATACCGACAGCACGCATCTGAAGGCCAATGCCAACAAGGGCAAATACGACCTTGAGATGATCGCCAGATCCCGGGCCGACTATTGGGCCGATCTTGATCGGGCCATTGATGCGGAACGGGCACTGCACGGCCAGAAACCGATGACGGACAAGCCGCGTGAGCAGGAGGCGAAGGAAACCAAGGTCAGCCGCACCGATCCGGAAAGCGGCTATATGGTGCGCGACGGCAAGCCGAAGGGCTTCTACTATCTCGACCACCGCACGGTGGATGGAAAGCTGGCCATCATCACCGATATCCATGTCACGCCGGCCAATGTGCATGACAGTCGCGTCTATCTCGACCGTCTGGATCGGCAACGCCGGCGCTTTGACTTTGAGGTTGGCGCGGTCGGGCTGGATGCCGGCTATGCGACAGCGGCCATCGCCCGGGGGTTGGAAGATCGCCATATCCTCGGCGTTACCGGCTACCGCACTCCAACGCCGCCCAAGGACGGCATGATGCGCAAGTCGAAGTTCGCATTCGAAGCGGATGCCGATGGCTATCGCTGCCCCGAGGGCCAATTGCTCTCCTATGTCACGACCGACCGCAACGGTTACAAGCATTATGTATCTGATCCGGCCATCTGCCGGACCTGCCCGCTGCTCGCATCCTGCACGTCCAACGCCAAGGCCATCCGTACCATCACCCGCCATGTCTGGCAGGACGCCCGCGAACGCACTGACGCCCACCGGCTTACAGCTTGGGGAAAAGCGATCTACAAGCGGCGCAAGGAAACGGTGGAACGCTCCTTCGCCGACGCCAAGCAGCTGCACGGCCACCGCTATGCCCGCTTTCGAGGCCTTGTTCGCGTCGCCTGCCAATGCCTGCTGCAGGCCGCCGCACAGAACATCAAGAAGATCGCCATGGTCCTGACAAAGACGCCAAAGGCAGCCAGCGCATGAGCGGCTGCAGCCGTTTGCAACGCCTCGCCAGTACAGTCACAAAACGCGACCCCCTCCCAAAAACAAAACCCGCCGAAAAATATCGACGGGTTTGTCAGCGGCCTGA
>NZ_JBVPGS010000016.1:0-40015 GCF_055816855.1 Ochrobactrum sp. PL_is483 | reverse complement strand
CCGGTCTGGTCGCCTTCACGCCGACAACGTAACCCTGCGCTATGACGAGCGGACGATTTCCAGAGGCCTGTCCGTCTCGATCCCGGATGGTTCCTTCACCGTGATCGTCGGCCCGAACGCCTGCGGCAAGTCCACGCTGCTCAGGGCATTGTCCCGGCTGCTCGTGCCTTCCGCCGGACAGGTGATCCTCGACGGGAGCAGCATTTCCGATCTTGCCGCGAAAGAGGTTGCCCGCCGTCTCGGTCTGCTGCCACAGTCATCAATCGCACCGGACGGCATTACGGTCGCCGATCTGGTGGCGCGCGGCCGCTATCCGCATCAGTCCTTCTTCCGGCAATGGTCAAAGGGTGATGAGGAAGCCGTCATCGCCGCGATGGAGGCAACCCGCGTCACGGATCTTTCCGGCCGACAGGTGGATGAACTGTCAGGAGGCCAGCGCCAGCGTGTCTGGATCGCAATGGTGCTGGCACAGGAAACGCCCATCCTGTTGCTCGACGAGCCGACTACCTTTCTCGATATCGCCCATCAGATCGAACTCATGGACCTGCTGGCCGATCTCAACCGTCAGGGCCGCACCATCGTCGCTGTGCTGCACGATCTCAACCATGCCTGCCGTTATGCTTCGCACCTGATCGCCATGAAGGACGGCATGATCGTCGCAGAAGGCAAACCGCCATCCATCGTCACCGAAAAACTGGTCGAAGACGTGTTTGGCCTGCCATCCGTCATCATTCCCGATCCGGTGTCAAATACCCCGCTGATCGTCCCGAAGGGGCGTGAAGTCCTGACTGGGTATCAGGCGATGGAGCGCTCCAAATCAGAATCCGGCGATTTTCGTTATGATCAGGGTGCAAGAAGTACCACACGAATTCGTCTTGATAGTAGAGCCTCTAACGGTCGGTGGAACCACCGTGATTGAATTGTCTGAGCAATCCGCACCGTTGGAATCGAGGAAGGCTGAATGAAAGGAGCAGCAGCGTGACTGATCTGCTGAAGCGCTTTGCCGCTTATTATCGTCCGCATCGCGGTCTGTTCGCACTGGACTTCTCCTCGGCCGTTGCCGCCGGCCTGCTGGAACTGGCCTTTCCCGTCGCCGTGACGCTGTTCATCGACCGCCTGCTTCCGACCAAGCAGCTCGGCATGATCATGCTCGCCAGCGTTGGCCTGTTCCTGATCTATCTGTTCAATGCCGGCCTTCAGGTCATCGTCACCTATTGGGGCCATATGCTTGGCCTCAAGATCGAGACCGAGATGCGGAGAAAAGCCTTCGACCATCTGCAAAAGCTCTCCTTCGGCTTCTTCGACAACCAGAAGACCGGCCACCTGGTCGCGAGGCTGACCAAGGATCTCGAAGAGATCGGCGAGGTCGCCCATCATGGCCCGGAAGACCTGTTCATCGCCGTCATGACTCTGATTGGCGCTTTCCTGCTGATGATGTGGGTGCATGTGTCGCTGGCGCTGATCACCGCGATCATCGTTCCGATCACGGCCGTCGTCACCACGCTTTACGGCAAGCGGATGATGGCCAATTCGCATGCGCTGTTCGGTCGGATCGGCGAGTTCAATGCCCGTATCGAGGAGAATGTCGGCGGCATCCGCGTGGTGCAGGCCTTCACCAACGAGGATCACGAGCGCAAACTGTTCGCGGAGAACAACCGCAACTATCTCACGACCAAGCTGGAGTTCTACAGGACGATGGCGGCATCCATGTCGCTGTCCTATCTCTCCATGCGCTTCGTGCAGGTGGTGGTGATGCTGGCCGGCGCGTGGTTCGTCGTGCGCGGCGAGCTGACCGCTGGCGGCTTCGTCGGCTTCCTGCTGCTTGTTGGCGTGTTCTTCCGTCCGATCGACAAGATTAACTCGATCATCGAAAGCTATCCGAAGGGCATCGCCGGTTTCCAGCGCTACACACGGTTCCTCGATACGCGGCCGGATATTGCCGACCGGCTGGATGCACGGTCCGTCGAACGACTGAACGGCGACATCGACTATCGCGATGTTCGGTTCGGCTACAGCCCAGACAAGCCGGTCTTCGACGGTCTCGATCTCTCGATACAGGCGGGGGAAACCATCGCCTTTGTCGGCCCGTCCGGCGCGGGCAAGACGACGATATGCTCGCTGCTGCCGCGCTTCTACGAGGTGACGGGCGGTGCGATCAGCATCGACGGCATCGACATTCGCGATATGAGCTTGAAGTCGCTGCGCTCGAATATCGGCATCGTGCAACAGGACGTGTTCCTGTTTGCCGGCACCATCCGCGAGAACATCGCCTATGGTCGGCTCGATGCGACGGAAGCGGAGATTGTCGAAGCGGCCCGCCGCGCAAGACTGGATGGCGTCATCGCCTCGCTGCCCGCCGGTCTCGACACGATCATTGGCGAGCGCGGCGTCAAACTGTCGGGCGGACAGAAGCAGCGGCTCGCTATCGCCCGCATCTTCCTGAAGAACCCGTCGATCCTGATCCTGGATGAAGCGACCTCGGCACTCGATACCGAAACGGAGCGCGCCATCCAGCAGTCGCTTGCCGAACTGTCGCAGGGTCGTACCACACTGGTCATCGCGCACAGGCTTGCGACCATCGCCAATGCAGACCGCATCGTCGTGGTCGAGGACGGCCGGATTGCCGAAGAGGGAAGCCACGCGGAACTGATCGTCCGTAAGGACGGCCGCTACAGCCAGCTTCATGCCGCGCAGGGCAGCGATCGTTTCGCTGTCGCCAACGACCGGAATCCGTCCGTCGCGCCGCTTGCCGGCGAATGAAAAGGAAGGAAGATCAATGCGCCTGACCCGGCAGACGGAAATAGCCATCGATATTCTGGTCGCCTGTGCCCAGTCGCGGGACAGGGTAATTCTGACCGCCGATGCAGCACGCTCGGCACATACATCGAAGGATCATGCTGCTCATATTGTGAGGCTGCTTCTGCAATCCGGGTTTCTGTTCGCCGAGCGGGGCCGCTACGGCGGTATCGGTCTTGCAATTCCTGCAGAGGAAATTCTTCTTGGCGATGTGCTGCGTCACGTTCAGCCTGATCTCGTGCGTCATGCCCAGAATCGAGACAGCGATAACGGACGGCAGACGGGTGACGTTAATCCGGTGTTTGTCGCAATCGCGACTGTCGCCGAGACGACATTCCTCGACATAATGAACCGTTACAGCGTCGCTGATCTTGCTGCCAACAGAAAATCGAAGTCCTCAGCGAAGAAGAACAACAAGGCTGTTTCGCTCCCCTGCAACGTTTGTGAATTGATGCACAGGGCAGTGCATATGCCGCAGCATGGAACACAGACCGAGGCCTATGACAGTGGAAAGGCAATGGTTTCTACCCATGGGTGATCGCCAGCCGGAAATAGAAGCAACAGCCGAAATGGTTGAGCGTTCTGGTGTTCGGCCTGTTTCCGAAGAATTGATGCCGGTTATGTTCTCCCGTTCTGAAGTCGTGCTCTGGTTAATAGCCGGTCTTGCCGTCTTTCTCGCTCATGGAGGCATATGGCTGTGGCTGACGCGCGAATCGCCGATCGAGATGGCTGACAATGCCCCGCCGCCTGCGATCATGATCGAGCTGGCGCCAGAGCCTGAGGCCATCGAAACCGAGACGAATGAAATCACCGAGCAGGCCGAGAACGCACTCGAAGCCAAAAGCGAGGCAAAGGAACCGATCGAGGAGCCACAGGAGGAAGCGGAACAACCGATGCCGGAGGGAGTTCAGCCGGAAGAATCGAAGGAGGAAATAGCGGAAACCGATCCCGCACCAGAGCCTGAAATCACACCGGAGCCGGAAATCGATCCGGTCGAGCAGGAGATCGTCACGCAACTGGAAAACGTCGAGGTTCCGATTCCGGTCTTTCGGCCAAAACCGCCTGAAAAAGAAAAGCCGGTCGAGAAACCAAAGCCGAAAAAACAGGATGTGGTGCAAAAGCCAAAACGAGAGAAGCCCGCACCGAAATCAAAGGCATCCACACAGGCTTCCGCACAGGTCACGCAATCGAACCGCAACGCGGCAAACCAGAGCACGGCGGCGATGGGCTTCGGTTCCGTGTCGCCAGCCAAATGGCAATCGCGGCTGATGGCGCATCTGGAGCGGCGCAAGCGCTATCCTTCAGGTGCGCGGTCGAGAAGAGAAGAGGGAACAGCCTATGTTCGTTTCCGCATTGATGACGCGGGCAATGTGCTGTCGGCTTCACTGGCACGATCATCGGGTTTCCCCGAACTCGACAATGCTGTGGTTGATCTCGTGCGCCGCGCCTCGCCGGTGCCAGCGCCGCCTCCTGGTGTCAACAAGATCATTACAGCCCCGGTGCGCTTTACCGTCAGGTGAGCGGTCCGGCAATCTCATAAGATACGAAACGAAAGATACGCAATGCAGTATAAGATTCCGACGTCCTCCATGTTCGCCTCTGGCATCGCGGCCCTCTTACTTTCCGCTGTGCCAACCTTCGCTCAGGAAGCGCAACTAACGGGCAAAGGCGATCGCGCCCTTGCCGGAACGCCGGTGCAGGACGACAAAAAATCCGCCGTCTCTCTGCCGAATGGCGCTGCGTCTATCAACGAGGTCTATGGCGACTGGACGGTGAACTGCGCCATTGCCGATAACAGAAAGCGTTGCGGCTTCAGCCAGGAACAGGGCAATAGCCAGACTGGCCAGCGCCTCTTCGCCATCGAGCTTCAGCCCCCTGCGAACGGCCAGACCAACGGTGTCCTGCTTCTGCCCTTCGGTCTCAAGCTTGACGACGGCGTGAAGCTAAAACTGGACGACCAGAATCTTAGGCAAGGCGCACGGTTCTCCACCTGCTTACCAGCCGGGTGCCTCGTGCCGGTCAGCTTCCCGACCCCCGCCACCGACGCCATGAAGAAGGGCGAGAAGCTGACCATCTCCGCCACGCGTGAGGGTGGCGGCGAGGCTGCAACCTTCACCATCTCCCTCAACGGTTTCACCACCGCCATGAGCAGGGTTGCGGAACTGGCGAAATAAGCCGGTTCTTCAACCAGACCGAATTCCCATTGCAGGAGCGAGCATAGACATAATTCAATACATAGCCCGGACCGGGCAGGGAGGACAGGATTGGAACTACGCCATCTTCATTACATCGTGGTGAGCGCCAGGAACGGCAGTTTCAGCGCCGCCGCGAATGAACTCAATGTCAGGCAACCGATCGTCAGCAAACGGATCAAGGAAGTCGAGGACGAACTTGGTATCCCTCTGTTTGACCGTGCTTCGACCGGAGCACGTCTCACCCCGAACGGCGAGGAATTCATTATTGGCGCGAGGCGTATTGTCGAGGACGTTCAACGCCTCAAGGAACGGGCTAAAGCGAGCAAAGCCGGGAAACTTGGCCATATTGTTGTTGGTTTTTATAAATCGCTTTCGATCGGACGCCTGCGTACGGCCCTTCACGAATTTCGCCAAGGCAATCCGGCGGTAGAGGTGGAGCCGATAGAGACGTCCTATATGGAACTCAGGGCAGGGGTGATTGCAGGTGCGATCGATGTCTCTGTTATCCTGGGCGATGCTGGCAGACAGAGTTTGTTGAATTCCATGGCGCTTTGGCCAGAGCAATTGGTGGTCGCGCTACCGGAGAACCACCCGCTTGCGGATCGGCCCGTTATCTATTGGTCAGAATTGAAAGACGAACGCTTTCTGATCAGCCACCATGACCCGGGACCTGATATTCGCAATATGCTTCTTCGCTATCTTGCTGCCCCATCGGATCATCCCGAAATCATCACCCGCCGTTTGAGCCGCGAGAGTATCCTGAGCGAGGTCGGCAACGGGCAGGGGATAAGCCTGCAGTGCGAGGGTGTTTCTGGCATAACCGGATTGGGTGTTGTTTACAGGCCCGTGCATGACGGCAACGGTTCCACGCGTCTTGGATATATCGCCTGTTGGCGACCGAATAACACGAATCCCGTTCTCAAGACGTTTCTGGATGCCCTGAAGCCGAAATGCTGATTCGATAAGCGGCGTCAGGCCGATGCCGCGCCATGCGCTTTTTCGCGCCGAGAGATGCAAGTATTTTTTCGACGGCGTACGAGCGGCTACGAAATCTGAAATAATCTTGTTGCGAAGGCCCGAATTGTGCCTTTCTTGATTGTCCCCGTCGCCATCCGACCGTTTCCGGATGGCCGGAAACGGGGACCATCGTGGCGCATCACCACCATCATGACCGAGACGTGATCTCTCGCAGCGTGCGGATGTTGCGCACGGCGCTTGGGGCGTCGATCGTCCGCTATCTCGAAGACCCCGCCGTTGTCGAAGTGATGCTGAACCCGGACGGACGCTTGTGGGTGGACCGACTGAAGGAAGGGCTTGCCGATACCGGGGAGGTTCTGTCGCCGGAAGACGGCGAGCGCATCGTCAGACTGGTCGCCCATCATGTCGGCGCGGAAGTCCATGTGCGCAATCCCCGCGTCTCGGCCGAACTGCCGGAAACGGGTGAGCGGTTCGAAGGGCTGTTGCCGCCTGTTGTCACGGCCGCCGCTTTCGCCATCCGCAAACCGGCCGTCGCCGTGTTCACTCTGTCGGATTACGTCGCGGCCGGGTTCATGACGCAGCAACAGGCCGATGTGCTGCGCATCGCCGTCGAAAAGCGGAAGAACATTCTGGTCGCAGGCGGCACCAGCACCGGAAAGACCACGTTGACGAATGCGCTTCTCGCGGAAGTCGCCAGGACCGCCGACCGTGTTGTGCTGATCGAGGATACGCGGGAACTGCAATGCGCCGCGCCCAACCTTGTCGCCATGCGGACCAAGGACGGCGTGGCCTCGCTCTCCGATCTGGTGAAGTCGTCGCTGCGCCTGCGTCCCGACCGCATTCCTGTCGGCGAGGTACGCGGCGTGGAAGCGCTCGATCTCCTGAAAGCATGGGGAACCGGCCATCCGGGCGGGATCGGCACGATCCACGCCAATACGGCGATCGGGGCGCTGCGCCGGCTCGAACAGCTCGTGCAGGAAGTCGTGATTACGGTCCCGCGGGCGCTGATCGCCGACACCATCGATCTTATTGCGGTTCTGTCCGGCCGCGGCTCTGCCCGCCGCCTTTCCGAAATCGCTCTCGTGGACGGGATCGATCCCGCCACCGGCGACTACCGCACACTTTCCGCTGACCTTCCATCCGCCGACCTTCCTGCCGACCACCAACCGCTCCCGAAAGGAGAATAGTCATGACCATGCCTGTCCTGTCCGCACCTTCCGGCCTTTGCAGTCTCCACAACCGCCTTGCCCACGCGATGGCGCTGGTGTCCGTTGTGTCCGTCAAATTGCTGGCGGCGGCACCCGCCCATGCTTCCGGTTCCTCGATGCCGTGGGAAGAACCGCTGCAACAGATTCTCGAAAGCATCGAAGGTCCGGTCGCCAAGATCGTCGCAGTCATTATCATCATCGCCACCGGCCTCGCTCTGGCATTCGGAGATACAGGCGGCGGCTTCCGCAAGCTGATCCAGATCGTCTTCGGTCTTTCCATCGCTTTCGCCGCGTCGAGCTTCTTCCTGTCCTTCTTCTCGTTTGGCGGCGGAGCGCTCGTTTAATGACGGGGTCCCCGCTGGAATTCGACGATGTTCGCGGCTTCCTCGCGCCGGTCCATCGGGCGCTGACCGAGCAGATATTGCTTGGCGGCGCACCGCGTGCCGTCGCCATCGTCAACGGTACGCTCGCCGGAGCCGTGGGCCTTGGCCTTCGCCTCTGGATCGCCGGTCTGGTGATCTGGGCCATCGGCCATTTCGCCGCCGTCTGGGCGGCTCGCCGTGACGCGCAATTCGTGGACGTCGGCCGCCGTCACCTGCGCTATCCCGCGCATATGGGCGTGTGAGGAGAGCACCATGTTGAACCTCTCCGAATACAGAAAGAAGAATGCGGCGCTTGCCGACTTCCTGCCGTGGGCCGCCCTGATCGCTCCGGGCGTTGTCTTGAACAAGGACGGCTCATTCCAGCGCACGGCGCGTTTCCGTGGTCCCGACCTCGACAGCGCCACGCCGTCCGAACTGGTCGGCACCACCGCACGGCTCAACGGCGCGCTTCGTCGTCTCGGTTCCGGATGGGCGATCTTTGTCGAGGCGCAGCGCAACCCGGCCACCGAATATCCGGAAAGCCTGTTTGCCGACAGCGCATCGGCGCTTCTCGATATTGAGCGCCGGGAGCAGTTTGAAGAATCCGGGTTGCTCTATGAGAGCAGCTATTATCTCACCTTCGTCTGGTTGCCGCCGGCGCAAGAAGCTTCGCGCATGGAAGGCTGGCTTTACGAGGGCCGCGAACGCTCCGGCGTCGATCCGTGGGAATTGCTCAAAGGCTTCATCGACCGCACCGACAGGGTGTTGCACCTGGTCGAAGGCTTTGTGCCGGAAGCGGACTGGCTCGATGATGCCGACACGCTCACTTATCTGCATTCCACCATATCGACCAAGCGCCACAAGGTCCGGGTTCCGGAAACGCCCATGCACCTCGACGCGCTGCTGGCCGATCAGCCCTTGGCTGGCGGCCTCGAACCGCGCCTTGGCGAGTTCCACCTTCGCACCCTGACCGTGATCGGTTTCCCGACTGTCACGTTTCCCGGCATTCTCGACGATCTCAACCGGATAGCCTTTCCCTATCGCTGGTCCACGCGGGCGATCATGCTCGACAAGCTGGAGGCAACCCGGCTGGTGACGAAGATCAGGCGGCAATGGTTTGCCAAGAGAAAATCGGTTGCCGCAATCCTCAGGGAGGTGCTGACCAACGAGCAATCTGTTCTTCTGGATTCGGATGCGGCCAACAAAGTCCTTGATGCGGACGCAGCGCTTCAGGATCTCGGCTCCGATCAGGTTGGCGAAGCCTATGTGACCGCGACCGTCACGGTCTGGGACGCCGATCCCCGCGTTGCCGACGAAAAGCTGCGCCTCGCGGAAAAGGTGATCCAGTCGCATGACTTCACGGCCATCGTGGAAACGGTCAACGCGATCGAGGCATGGATGGGCAGCATTCCCGGCCATGTCTACGCCAATGTCCGGCAACTACCCATCTCGACCCTGAATCTCGCGCACATGATGCCGTTGTCCGCCGTGTGGGCCGGACCGGAGAAAGACGAACATCTCGACGCACCGCCGCTGTTCTATGCCAAGACTGAAGGCGCGACACCGTTCCGCTTCTCGCTCCATGTCGGTGATGTTGGCCATATAATGGTCGTCGGCCCGACCGGCGCGGGCAAGAGCGTCTTGCTCGCCCTCATGGCGCTCCAGTTCCGCCGCTATAACCGCAGCCAAGTCTTTGCCTTCGATTTCGGCGGTTCGATCCGCGCCGCCACGCTGGCGATGCGCGGCGACTGGCAGGATTTGGGCGGCTCGCTCTCCGACGATACGGCGATGATGAACACCATATCGCTCCAGCCGCTGGCCGGAATACACGAGACGCCCGAACGCGCATGGGCGGCCGACTGGCTGGTGGATATTCTGATCCGTGAAGGTGTGGAAATCACACCGGACGTCAAGGAACATCTCTGGACGGCCTTGACGTCTCTCGCCTCCGCGCCGGTTGTGGAGCGCACCATCACCGGCCTGACGGTCCTTCTGCAATCGTCGGCACTGAAACAGGCGCTCCGGCCCTATTGCATCGGTGGTCCCTATGGCCGGCTGCTCGACGCGGAAATGGAATGGCTCGGCGAAGCGTCGGTACAAGCGTTCGAGACCGAAGGGCTGATAGGCACGGGCGCTGCCCCGGCCGTGCTTGCCTACCTGTTCCATCGCATCGAATCCCGTTTTGACGGCCGGCCGTCAATGCTCATTATTGACGAGGGCTGGCGGGCGCTGGACGATGGCGGGTTTGCCTCGAAAATCAAGGAATGGCTGAAGACGCTGCGTAAGAAGAACGTCGCTGTTGTCTTTTCCTCGCAGTCGCTTGCCGACATCGAGGCGTCACCGATCGCGCCGGTCATTGTCGAAAGCTGCCCGACGCGCATCTTTCTCGCCAATGAGCGGGCCATCGAACCACAGATCGCATCCATCTATCGTCAGTTCGGCCTCAATGACAGACAGATAGAGATTGTCGCGAGGGCCACGCCAAAGCGGGACTATTACTGCCAGTCCCGGCGCGGCAACCGGCTGTTCGAGCTTGGCCTTGGTTCCATCGCTCTCACCCTGTGCGCATCGTCGGATAAGGCCGCCCATGCGCTGATCGACGAACTCATGAAGGACGGGGCAAAGCCCTATTTCCTCGAAGCATGGCTGGAGGCCAAGGGCCTTCGCTGGGGTGCCGATCTCATCCCCGACCTCACCAATCTTATCGCTGGCGCGGCCAGTGCGACCAGTTCGACTGGTACGGCCAGTCCGGCCGACCCGTCTTCAGATTTTCTGTCCCCCGAAGAGGAGTTTCCACTATGAGGCATATCGCCCGTTCCCCGCGTGCCCGCGCTCTCGCCTGCGCCGTCAGCGCGTCTGCCATTCTGCTTCCCGTCACCCTGCCCCTGGTCGCGATCCCGTTCACATCGTCTCCGGCACTGGCATGGCGCATCGTCTATGACCCGACGAATTACAGCCAGAACCTTCTTTCGGCTGCCCGCGCGCTGGAACAGATCAATAATCAGGTGACGTCTCTCGCCAACGAGGCGCAGATGCTCATCAATCAGGCCAGGAATCTCACCAGCCTGCCTACGTCCTTGCTGTCGCAGATCGAGGGCAACTTTTCCGAGATGAAGTCGCTTCTCAACGAGGCGGACCAGCTCGCCTACAATGTCCAGAACATCGAAACGCAGTTCAACGCCACCTATCGCGATTTCGCGTCTGGCGACCGCACCGCCGCGCAACTGGTTTCTTCGGCGCAGCAGCGCTGGCAGCAATCGGTATCGGCCTTCGAGCATTCTCTGAAGGCCGGAGCCGTCGCGGTCGAAAATATTGAAGGGACGCAGGAGCAGACCAGGGAGCTTGTCACCGCCAGCCAGTCGGCCGTCGGCGTACTTCAGGCGACGCAGGCCGGGAATCAGCTTCTCGCCGTACAGGCGAAACAGATTTCCGACCTGACCGCCATGCTGGCCGCAAAGGGCCGTGCCAACGCGCTCGAGCAATCCCGGCAGGCCGCAGCACAGGAGCAGGCTCGCGAGCAGTTTTCCCGTTTCATGACCGGGACTGCCTACACATCGTCCAGCGTTCGAATGTTCCACGATTGAGGAGCTTGCAACGATGGACCTGAAGATCGCCGCCCGGATGATCGCCGTCTTCGCAATCGGTGCAGGGCTGACCGCCGCAATCACGGCCCTGCATGACGATGAAGACAGGCCCGATGCTAGAGCCCCCCGCATCGAGCGTCCGGGCGGCGACCCCGCTCGCAAAGGCGAGCTTGGTCGTTGCCGCGACCTTGGCACGGCGGCGCTCGAAGACGTCGCCTGCCGCAAGGCATGGGCGGAAAACCGCCGCCGCTTTTTCCGCATGGACAAGTCGGATCGGCCGACGCCGCCCAAAGGCAAGCGGGGAGACCGCGCATGAATAATGTCGGTGTTATCGACCGTTTCCTTGAGACCTTCACCAGCTATATCGACAGCGGCTTCGGCCTGCTGTCCGGCGAAATCGCTTTCCTCACCTCGACGCTGATCGTCATCGATATTGTGCTCGCCGGTCTGTTCTGGGCGTGGGGCGCCGACGAGGACATTATCCAGCGGCTGGTGAAGAAGACCCTCTATATCGGCTTCTTCTCCTTCATCATCGGCAATTTCAACAAGCTTGCCAGGATCGTTTTCGAGAGCTTTTCCGGGCTTGGACTCAAAGCCGGCGGTTCCAGCCTGTCCGGTTCCGAGCTTCTACAGCCCGGTCGCGTGGCGCAGGTCGGCCTTGACGCCGGTTATCCGATCCTGACGTCCATCGCCGATCTCACCGGCTACATCGCCTTCTTCGACAACTTCATCCAGATATTCATTCTGCTGGTGGCGTGGGTGATCGTGTTGATTGCCTTCTTCATCTTGGCCATCCAGATTTTTGTCTGCCTGATCGAGTTCAAGCTGACGACGCTCGCCGGCTTCGTGCTGATCCCGTTCGCGCTGTTCAACAAGACGTCCTTCCTTGCCGAAAAGGTACTCGGCAATATCGTCGCGTCGGGCGTCAAGATTCTGGTTCTGGCCGTCATCGTCGGCATCGGCTCCGGCCTGTTCAGCGAGTTCACCGCCGGCTTCTCCGACGCGCCAACGATCAGCGAGGCGTTGTCCTTGGTTCTCGGTGCGCTGGCGCTCATGGGCCTGTCGATCTTCGGCACTGGCATCGCCACCGGCCTTGTTTCCGGCTCTCCGCAACTTGGCGCGGGTGCGGCGGTCGGGACCGGCCTTGCCGCCGCCGGTATCGGTGCTGCCGGTTTCATGGCCGGAAAGGCCGGTTTGGGTGCCGCTGTAAGCGGGTCCGGCGGAGCCGTGCGTGGTGGCGCTGCCCTGGCCGGTGGCGTCAGGACCGCCTACGGCCTCGGCGATGCTTCCGTGGGATCGACCGGGACCGGAGGCGGAGCGGCCGGCTTCGCGGCTGTCGCCCATGCAGGAGCCGGCCTTGCCATGAACAAGGGCAGGGATGCGGCCTCGCGCGCCGGGGAATCCATGCGCTCCAGCTATCGTTCCGGACAAGCCGCCGCGTGGAAAGCAACCGGCGGCAAGAACGACGTCAATCCGGGCGGCGCTGGTGGTGAGGCCGTCAATGATCCGGACTTTGCGGCGTCGCAGCCCGCCAGGGCCGTTTCCGGCTCCGACATTTCTCCACAGTCATCCGCACCCGACTGGGCGCAGCGGATGAAGCGCAACAGCACCATTCACCACGGCATCAGTACCGCCGCGCACACGGTTCGTTCCGGCGATCACGGCGGCGGCTCCATGTCCGTTTCTCTCAATCAGGATGATCGCACATGAATATCTTCAAGCGTCCTTCCGTGCGCTATGCCCGCACGCCCGAACCCGAAACGCCCTATCAGCGCGCCGGACAGGCATGGGACGAACGGATCGGCTCCGCTCGCGTGCAGGCGCGCAACTGGCGGCTCATGGCCTTTGGTTCTCTCTTCCTTGCCGGGGGTTTCGCGTCCGCCCTTGTCTGGCAATCGACACGCGGGACCGTGGTTCCGTGGGTTGTCCAGATCGACAAATTCGGCGAGGCGCAGGCCGTTGCTCCCGCCGTGGCTGACTACAAGCCGACAGACCCGCAAATTGCGTGGCATCTGGCCCGCTTCATCGAGCAAGTCCGCTCCATCCCCGTCGATGCGGTCATTGTCCGGCAGAACTGGCTTCGCGCCTACGAGTTCACGACGGATCGCGGCGCGATCGCGCTCAACGATTATGCGCGGTCAAACGACCCGTTCACGAAAGTCGGCAAGACGCAGATCTCGGTGGAGATTTCCAGCGTCATCCGCGCCTCTCCGGACAGTTTTCGTATCGCATGGGTGGAGCGGTCCTACGAGAACAGCCAGCTTTCCGGCGCCGAACGCTGGACGGCCATCCTGACCGTCGTGATGAAGCCGCCGCGCACCGCCGAAAAACTCCGGGCCAATCCGCTCGGCGTCTATGTCAACGCAATCAACTGGTCGAAGGAAATGGGGCAATGAAGACGAATGAAACACGCATGAAGCCGCGCTACGCATCCGGAATGGTTCTGGCTCTGGTATCGGCAACCGTGCTGGCAGGGTGCGCGAAAAAGTATATCCCGCCGGAAATCGACTATGACGACGCGGCTCCCGCCATGCTCAGGGTCGATCCGGTCCTTCCGGTGAAGGTGGTGGAAATTCCAAAAACCCTGCCGCTGCCCGGTCAGTTGAAGCCGGTTGATGGATCGAAAGCCAAGGCGGAATCGACCGATCCGAAGCAGCGCATCAGCGCCGCCAACGAGGCGGCGCGTATGCAGCCGGTCCGTGACGGCTTCATCAACGCCGTGCAGGTCTATCCGTTCGCGCTCGGCGCGCTCTATCAGGTCTATGCCGCACCGGGACAGGTGACGGACATTGCGCTTCAGCCGGGGGAAACCCTTGTCGGCTCCGGCCCGGTCGCAGCCGGTGACACCGTGCGCTGGATCATCGGCGATACGGAGAGCGGCGCGGGTGCCACCAGGCAGGTCCATATCCTCGTGAAGCCGACACGGCCGGATCTCCAGACCAACCTTGTCATCAATACCAATCTGCGCACCTATCACCTGGAATTACGCTCGACGGAAAAGACCTACATGGCGTCTGTTTCGTGGCAATATCCCGCCGACCAGCTTATTGCCCTGCGCCGCCAGAATACCAGAGCGGCGGAGACCCAGCCGGTCGCCTCCGGCGTGGACGTCTCCAAGCTGAACTTCCGCTATCGTATCGAGGGCGATAGCGCCCCTTGGCGGCCGCTGCGCGCCTTCGACGATGGAAGCAAGGTCTATATCGAGTTTCCGTCCGGCATCGGACAGGGAGAAATGCCGCCGCTCTTCGTCATCGGCGGATCGGGCAATTCCGAACTGGTGAACTACCGCGCTCGCCAGAACTATTATGTCGTGGATCGGCTCTTCGCAGCGGCCGAATTGCGCCTTGGTGACAAGGACACGCAGAAGCGCGTTCGCATCGTCCGCACCGATGGCCGGCCGGGAACAGTGAAGAGGACCGCGCTGTTTTCCTCTGGGGGCGACCGATGAGCGGACAGATACCATCACCGCAAACGGATATTGCCGCGCAATTGCGTTTGCGGCCCGAACCGCCGCGCGTCACGCGACTTTCGCGGAAAGTCCTGATCGGAGCCGGCGGCGTGGCGGGCATCGCCATTGCCGGCACTCTGCTTTGGGCGCTCGACACCAGCCGACGCGGCAACCAGTCCGCGACGGAGCTTTACAATGTGGACAGCAAGACGCCGGCCGATGGGCTGGCTGGTCTGCCGAAGGATTACACCAATATCCCGAAACTTGGTCCGGCACTTCCCGGCGACCTTGGCCGTCCGATCCTGCGGGCGCAGGAACAAGGCAAGCCGGTGGCCGTACCGAATATCCAGACGCCGCGCGTCGATCCCGAAGAACAACGGCGGCTTGCCGAGATCGAGGCGGCGCGTCTCGCCAAGCTGTTTACCGACAGCCAGGGCGAGAGGACGACCGGCAACCAGCAGGCCGCATCCACTACGGCTACGACGGCAACAGGTTCGGGCATTGATCCGGCGACCGGGCTACCGCTTGCGGTCGAAACGCCGCCGCTCGATTCCGGTTCTGCGCAGAACATGCAGGATCGCAAACTTGCCTTCGTCAACGCCGAGGCCGACCGCCGCACCGTCAGCGCCGACCGCGTGCAGCAGAAGGCGTTGCCCTATATCGTGCAGGCCGGAACCGTGATCGCCGCCGCACTGATTACCGGCATTAAGTCCGATCTTCCCGGCCACATCACCGCGCAGGTCACGGAACACGTCTATGACAGCCCGACCGGGAGCCACCTGCTGATCCCGCAAGGCTCCCGCCTGATCGGACAGTATGACAGCCAGGTCGCGTTCGGCCAGTCCCGCGTATTGCTGGTATGGAACCGGCTCATCATGCCGGACGGCACATCCATCGTGCTCGAACGCCTTCAGGGGGCTGATCCGCAAGGCTACTCCGGTCTTGAGGATGGCGTTGATTACCATTGGGGCCAATTGTTCAAGGCGGCTGCGCTCTCGACGCTGCTTGGTATTGGCACGGAAATCGGTTCCAGCAATGACGAGAATGAGATTGCCAAGGCGATCCGCGAAAGCGCGCAGGATACCGCATCTGACGTCGGCCAGCAGATCGTGCGCCGCCAGCTCAACATCCAGCCGACGCTCACCATCCGGCCGGGGTTCCCGGTGCGCGTGATCGTCCAGAAAGATTTATTGATGCAGTCATACGGCGCTGCGAAGGAGCCGACGTGACCAAGCTGAAGCTCCCCGCCATTCGCGATGATACGAGCGTGCTGGTTCCGTATGCCGAGGAGCGAGGCGATTTCCGTTCTTAGGTATCCGGCATGGGCCAATGCCCTGATCATATCTGACTTGGCCTGGAGACTTGCGGTCGCCTCGTTAAATATCGGCCTCGCCATCGCTGTCTACTCGTAGGCTCGAAATCTGAATCCGACAGCTAAAGATAAATTAACGTCAGGTTGCAACGTGATAGTTGACGCGAATCGAATTAAGAACAAATTAAGAACACGAAGGTATGGTGCCATGAGTTTGTATTTACAGGCTGAAACTGGGGACCGCCGAACAAAGGAATGTCCGTCCCAAGTCTCGTGTGGTATGCCAAGGGCGACTGTCAGCACATTTCTTGGCTCGATCGAACAACCCATGTCCGGTAAACAGATAGATAAAGCTGCGAGAATAAGGAGATATCATTGCTTAAGCGCACCGACGACGCACCGTCTCCCTCACAGGACTTCCTCGACTTCACAGCTGGCCGCCGGTTCAAAACAATCATGGCGGACCCGCCATGGCAGTTCATCAACCGAACCGGTAAGGTTGCTCCTGAACACAAGCGTCTGTCGCGCTATGGGACCATGGCGCTTCCCGAAATCATGGCGCTTCCTGTGGAACAGGCATGCGCTTCGACAGCCCATCTGTATCTTTGGGTGCCGAATGCGCTGCTACCCGAGGGTCTTGAGGTCATGAAAGCGTGGGGGTTCCAATACAAGTCGAACTTGGTCTGGCACAAAATCCGTAAAGACGGCGGCTCCGATGGTCGTGGCGTTGGCTTCTACTTCCGGAACGTGACTGAGCTGATCTTGTTCGGCGTCCGTGGTAAAAACGCACGGACACTTGATCCCGGTCGTTCTCAGGTCAACTACCTGTCATCTCGCAAACGCGAACACTCCCGCAAGCCCGATGAACAGTATCCGCTGATCGAGGCCTGCTCTCCTGGCCCATACCTCGAAATGTTCGGCCGTGGCGTGCGTAAGGGATGGACCACGTGGGGCAATCAGGCCGATGAGGCGTATGAGCCCGACTGGAAGACTTATGGATTCAATTCTGCCACTGATCGCGTCGCGGCCGAGTAATCACTCGGTCGGGGCGACTATGCCTTCCTGTTCCTGAGCTTCGTCTTCTCTTTCGATATCGACAAGCTCAAGTCCTTCGTCGAAGGTCACGATACCGGAGGGCAACCCGATGAGGACTAGAGGACAGGGATTTCCCACGCCACGGTGGACCCGATCCTCCAGTTTTGACCAATGTGTTGTGGCCTGACCATATTTGTCTGACACGAACTGGCTAGCCCAAGCTTCCTCGTACGACATACCTGCACGCACCCGCCGTTCGACCTCCCGGTTCTGTCGCGCCGTACGGCTCATGCCGAATCCGGTAACAGCTTCATGGGAGTTCAATCCACGTTCGACAGCAAAGCGCTGCACCATCGGCTTTAACTCGTCCTGCATCGAAGTGCCACGAGTGACGATTACACCGACCGAAATAGCGCCGTCCGCGTGTAGACGCTTGAAGTTCTCGAGATCGCGATCGAAGAACGGGTCTTTGTTGTTCCATTCGATTTCGCAAGCGACAACACCGGGTTCAAATGCCTTAACGTGGTCGATCTCGTGCGAAATTGCCTCCCTAGACACCCCGTTGATGGTCTTCTCGACTACAAAATTCATCTTGGTCCAGCCAAGCTCGGCGAGCGATCGCCGCAGCCGCTGCGTTCCCTGAGACTCGCCGCCACCTGATCCCACGATCTCTTCGATCGGGATTGAAAGTCCTCCAATCGCCGCTTCGAGTTGGGCAACTGCGTCAGGAAAATCAACGCTGAGGATAGCGCGAGCATGGGAATGGACTTCGACCTGGAAGCCACGTTCTATTAGGGCATCAAACATGAATTCATTCGCAGAGTGATTCGTAAACTGATCGTAACACAACCCTGGAATGAAGACGCGGTGGCTATTCTTTTGCGGGTTCGATTTGACCGGTTGCCCCGAAGGCAGGCAGGGTGGCCGTTCCCGTCCCGGTTACGGACTTTGGTGGAACGATCAGGACAAGGTCGGGGAAATATTTCGTAAAATCCCGGGCGTTGTCGGTCAATAGTGGAGCGCTCTCCTCGTGCGCCGTGGCACCGATAAAGAAATCCGGCAGGACGCCCAATTTCGGACATTTGTTCTTTTTTCTGTAGGTCTGGAACGCCCTGCCTGCATGGAAAAGAGAACCATCACTCCCAGTATAGCGCTCGACGCCAAGTTCGCTGAGTGCTTTGTTAACTTCCGCCGTGTCGGGGAACGTCACGCTGACCTCAGAGTAAACGACGTCGGTAATCACGATCGGGCCTTCCTTGATCCGCTCGTTGAACTGATCCACTGCCCACTGGTGATTTGCTTCGGTAGTTTTCATAAGGGAAATGAGGATGCTCGAATCCAAAAACGTAGTCATTCGCCCCTCATCAACTTCATTAGTTCGTCTGCGGTCATGTTCGGTTCTATATTTTCCGCTTTGAGCTTTTCTAGCGCTGCCTGTGTCCTTCGTTTTACGAAATCCTCGAGATCAAATTCCTCAAGGTCATCGGGGGACAGGTCTTCAAAGCCCGCGTATTTCGCAAGCATTGCGCAGGCTGGTGGGATGCTTTTGAGAACACGGGGATTCGTTCTGTGAACCGCTCCACGGGGCCGGGGATCATTCAGAAAGTGCCGCACGTCTGGTATAAGCGTGGTCGTCCGCTCCCTCGTAGCTTCCTCGGAAAAGCGCTGCCGTCCGCCGCAGGCGTCGTAAAGCGCCACAAGATGCTTGATCGCCAGTCTCTTTTCGAGTGTTGGTTTTCCCGTCAGCTCCATGAACCCGTAATTATCGAGAAGGCTCGCGTACTGCGAGGGGGACGTCGGCTTGCGATCAAGCAAGCGGTCCTCAATTATGCGGTCCAATGCGAGGAATAGGCAGTCCACCCACCAGCGCTCGATTCTCGGGGTATTCATCTCCTTGAGACGCCCCCCGAGGAATAAGTAGTTCAGGTTGGTGGCTAGCTTTCGCGTGGTTTCGGCTCGATAGCGTGGGTCAGATTTGACAAATCGCTCGATGTCGTCGGCGCTAACGCTCTTGGTTTCCCAATTGAGCTTCCCGGCAACGCGCTCCCGGACGTAGGCATTTGCCCAAAGGGCAGGTCTACGTTGCTCCTTGCGCGCTCCGGCCCAACGGCCTGCGAGGCTCAAGTCAAAGGCGAAGAGTGCTAGCTTGTCGAAGCGGGGCGAGTGGTCCCAGTTGATAGCCTGAAAGACAAGCTCGTCGGCACAGAGATGGTCGATTCCTCCAACCGTCTTGTTGAACAGAAAGAAATTTATGGGAATGTAATCGGGGCGGCCAGTTGACCGCACTCGGCTGCGGAATTCGTCGCGACGAACGTCTTCCATTTCCCCGTTGAAACCAAGCCGGATGATTTCGTGGAGCTCTGACAACCCAGCGGATGGACGGCCCCAGCTGAAGTTTTTGGTGAAGCTACCAGGTTTCCATATGTCGGTTTCGTCTGCCATAGGTGCTCGTTAATGAGAATCTGACACGATCCTACCGTGGTGCGGTAAACATTCAACTCATAATGGAGCGAAACTATCGATTACATCAAACCTCTGTCACACAAGCAAAAGGTCTGCGATCCGGAGGGCTCTATCTCCAGATGCGACGGCACCGAGGGCACCCATGCGGTTGCTTGGTCGCTGTGGCCACGACACGGCTCCTGCCGGGTCTTGATGAAATGGCCGATACTTTGAACGCAGTGATAAGCTACATTCGGTCCATGCAGAACCTTTGTGTTTTCCTGATCTTCGCCGGTAGGTACGTTTTGGGCTATTTCTTCTAGCGCAAACGGCCTAATAGTTCGCCAGCATCGATATTTCTGCCAGTTCCGACAAGGCGGAGCGAACCACGAACTCATTTTTGGTGAGAGGTGACGCGGGGTTCCTCAGCATTTGTGCATGTACAATCCCCGAAACTAACTGCTTCGACGTGGGCGCGCTGCGCGCACTGCACGACGAAAGCGCGGCGGCAGCTAAGACGCCGCGGACGAACAAGAATGGCAAGACGACTTTTTCAACCATTTCCCGTAGGTGTCGTGGATTGCCGGTAACAGTTAGACTTTGCGTGCGTCGATCGGGCCGTCTTCCCATTCCACATTCATGATAGTTCTCCACAGTGGATGTAACGTACTGGGCCGAGTTCTGTTTATCCTGCCAACTTTGGTAGTTCGCGCGTGAACATTCGCAGGAATCGTAGGTTGCGTGCCCCGCAACCAACGATCCCTGCGATTGAACCAAGCCCTTGCCATGCAAGGGCTTATACATTTGAGGCCGGAACGTTAAACTTCGTTCCGGCCTCTATGTCATTGTGGTGAATGCAACACCGCAATGGCTGCTGCAAAGCGGTTGAGCCCATCGGGGCGTGAACTTTCGTTCGTAAAAAAGCAGAACCCTTTGCAGCTTTTGAGGCCTTGTCGCACCGTTGAGGGAGCTTCGCGCTCGTGTATATTGCCGCTCTCGCATCAACAACGGAAAAATCCGTTTCATAAGCGGGTGAGTTACGGAGATAGTTGACCTAAGAGGGTTGTAGTGGAACGAAACGCGGCAGATCGTGGAAGTCGAGCGTCTCGAGCAAGACCGTATCGTCGATCTGCAAGACATGGAACAGACGCTCACGATGCTGTCCAACGCTTTATCCGACATTGAATGACGATCCATCTCTCCTGGTGGATAGATTCCGGCTTGACCTTGTCACGATTGGAAGCCTCACATTTACTTTCTGGGAAAGTAAATGTGTTCGAGGAATATTGATGCGTTACAAGATTGCCGCGCGGCAGCTGACAGAAGGCGTCATTATTATCCGTAACCGCCGAGAAGGAGTCTGCCGATGTCATCACATCAAGACCCGCATTCGCACCACAAGACTGCCCATGGCTCCCATTCCGATGACCATGCGGGGCATGGCGGGGCGACAATTAAAGGCCACACTACTGCCGATATATCGGCTGGTGACAGGGTAACGGGCTCCACAGCGCAGAGCGTCATCTACACCTGCCCGATGCATCCGCAAATCCGCCAGCCCAAGCCGGGAAATTGTCCGATTTGCGGGATGGCCCTTGAACCGGAGGTGCCGTCTCTGGATACAGGCCCGAGCGAAGAGTATCTCGACATGCGTCGCCGTTTCTGGATCGGTCTCGTGCTGACAATCCCGGTTTTCCTGCTCGAAATGGGCGGTCACCTGATTGATCTGCACGGGCTGGTAAGTCCGCAGATATCGAACTGGCTGCAGCTCCTCTTCGCCACACCTGTCGTATTGTGGGCCGGTTGGCCGTTCTTTCAGCGTGGCTGGCGGTCAATTGTAACCCGTCACCTCAACATGTTCACGCTTATTGCCATGGGCACCGGCGTTGCCTGGGCCTACAGCGTGGTAGCGACATTGGTGCCGGCTGCATTCCCGGAGACATTTCAGACAATAGGCGGTGCTGTTGCCGTCTATTTCGAAGCGGCCGCGGTCATCACTGTACTCGTACTGCTGGGGCAGGTGCTGGAACTGCGCGCGCGCGAACAGACCGGTGGCGCCATTCGTGCACTTCTCGACCTTGCGCCGAAAACGGCCCGCCGCGTGAAGGAAGATGGTACGGATGAAGAAATCGAACTTGATGTCGTCATGGTTGGTGATCGCCTTCGTGTACGCCCGGGAGAAAAGGTTCCAGTTGACGGTGTCATTGTCGAAGGACGTAGTTCCGTTGATGAATCCATGATTACCGGTGAATCCATGCCGGTTACCAAAGTGATTGATGCAAAGGTTATCGGCGGCACCATCAATCAGTCCGGCAGTTTCGTGATGGAAGCCGGCAAGGTCGGACAGGATACGATGCTTTCACGGATCGTGCAGATGGTGGCGAATGCACAGCGTTCGCGTGCGCCGATCCAGCGTCTGGCCGATGATGTTTCGGGCTGGTTTGTACCAGCAGTCATCGTCATTGCCATTATCGCTTTCATTGCATGGTTCATGTTTGGCCCCGAACCACAATTCACCCATGCTCTGGTTGCAGCTGTAGCCGTGCTGATCATCGCCTGCCCCTGCGCGCTCGGTCTTGCGACCCCGATGTCGATCATGATCGGCGTCGGACGAGGTGCAGGGCTTGGCATTCTTATCAAGAATGCCGAAGCTCTTGAACGCTTCGAGAAGGTTGACACGCTCGTGGTGGACAAGACCGGCACGCTTACGGAAGGCCGACCGAAAGTGACGGCAATCATACCCGCGGCAGGCCATTCTGAAGTTGACCTGTTGCGCCTGGCTGCGACCCTTGAGCGTTCCAGTCAGCATCCGCTCGCGGAAGCCATCGTCAGTGCGGCAAAGGAGCGGGGAGTGACCCTTGGTGAGGTTCAGGATTTTGAGAGTCCGACCGGCAAGGGTGTCACAGGCATGGTTGACGGCAGGAAGCTGATCATTGGCAATCAGCGCATCATGTCTGAAGCGAACATCGACGTTGCTGAACTGGCAGGTGAAGCCGACAGACTTCGCAATGACGGAGCAACGGTTGTATTCATGGCGATGGATAGGGCTCCTGCTGCCCTTTTTGCGATTGCCGACCCGATTAAGGCAACTACTCCTGCCGCGCTCAAGGCGCTGATGGCTCAGGGTATCCGTGTTGTGATGCTGACTGGCGATAACAAGGTCACCGCTCGGGCTGTTGCTCAGAAGCTCGGCATTTCCAATGTTGAAGCGGAAGTTCTGCCTGAGGACAAGGAAGCGATTGTCGAGCGGCTGCGCAGTGAAGGCCGTATTGTTGCGATGGCCGGCGACGGGATCAATGATGCGCCTGCACTGGTTGCCGCCGATGTTGGTATTGCCATGAGCACCGGCACGGATGTTGCTATCGAGAGTGCCGGGGTCACCCTGCTACAAGGGGATTTGCAGGGCCTTGTCCGCGCCCAGCAGCTCAGCCGGACAACGATGAGAAATATCCGTCAGAACCTCTTCTTTGCATTCGTCTATAATGCCGGGGGCATGCCCATAGCAGCCGGGATACTTTATCCCAGCTTCGGCATATTGCTTTCTCCGATCATTGCTGCAGCCGCCATGGCCCTTTCATCGGTCAGTGTTATCGGTAATTCGCTGCGATTGAGGAATGCCAGGTTTTAGCAATGGCCATTTCTGACTGCGGCATTGCCGTGTGCCCAGATGGTATTAGAAATGTATCTCCCTACCTTATCGATAGGGGGTAATGCAGCTTGATTGAGGACAAGGCGCATGGTGGCGGAGTAGAACGTGAGCGGCAGCAAACAAGCGAGAAGTGTTTATCGTGTAAACAGCTGACGAAAAAATTCTTCTGAACGCCGCAGACCTTCATCCGTCAGTATCAGAGACTTCGACTTATTCACGGGATCGCAGATGAGAACCTTCGCATGCAATCGGTCTGTCGTTGATTAGTCAAAACCTTTCCACGCGCAACGCTCGTCATGAAGCGTCAGCCATAGCAAAGCCAGCACCGCATCGTCTATTTTGTCTTCGTCTATCTCCATCTCTCAACATAGCACACGCGGAAATCCAAGTCCCGCAGCCCTGAGCGTATGCGTACGTCGCGACACAACGCGAATTTGCGCACTGCGACATAGAGTACCGGCGTCAGAAACAGCCCGAATAATGTGACGTCGAGCATGCGGAAAACACGGCTATGCCCATTTACACAATGGAGCAGGCGCGCTGTGCTACGGGTATGCCATAATCTACCTGTTCGCATATCCCCCGCCGACAGCGACATTTAACGATATGTAACTTAATGCTGTCCGCTGGATGGCTTTAGCGAGATTTGCTTGTGCGTCGGCAACAGATCGCTGAGCATCCAGAACTTCGAGAAGGGTTGATACGCCGTTCCGGTAATTGGTCGTCGCAATAGAAAGAGCGTCTTTGTAGGATTCTACCGCTTTTCTCAGCGTGGCCTCCTGCCGCTTGCTGCGGTTTAAGGCTGCCAGTGCGTTCTCAACCTCTTCAACAGCGACCAGAACAGTCTTTTTCCATTCAAGATATCGCTCCTTGGCTGCGGAGTCGGCATCGGCCACATTGGCGCGCAAGCGGCCTCCGTCGAAGATCGGCAAAACCAGCGTTGGTCCGAAGGACCAGACGTTCAGAGAGCCATTGGATCCGCCACTGAGAGAGGTGTAGCTGGGAGAAATCGATCCGCTCAGCTGAATACTCGGATAAAGTTGCGATTCCGCGACACCTATCTTCGCGACTGAGGCAGCCAACCGCCTTTCTGCCGCGCGGATATCGGGGCGATTGCGCAGCAGATCCGCGGGAATGCCACTGCGCGCAATCGCGCGTGCGGTGGGCTGCCTGGCCCCTTTTTGAAGCTCGCTAATTAATGATGAAGCAGGCAATCCCAGGAGGGTCGCGATACGGTGGGCAGACCGACGGAAATTGATCTCCAGTTCAGGAATTTCGGCCAGTGTCACCTGGACGAGTCCTTCGGCCTGCGTAACGTCCAGTCGCGACGTCGCGCCTGCTGCCAACTGCTGTCTCGTTAGCGCAAGTGTTTCTCGACGCGACTTGAGATTCTGGCGCGCGATCTCGATGCGCTCCTGATAATATCGAAGATCGATATAGGCTGAAGTCAATTGCGAAATGAGCGCCAGGCGTTGAACATCGACGCTGGCATAAGCTGCATCAAGCGAAGCGGAAGCACTTTCTTTTGCGCGACGATATTGTCCGAAGAAGTCAATAAGCCAACTGACGCCAAGTCCCCCTGTGGAGATGTTCTTGATGGGTTGATCGGCATTGAACAGACTGCCCTTTTGCTCGCTAGTAGTATTGCTGGCGGAGGCTATCAGGCTGGGAAGAGCTCCCGAGCCGGCTACGATGAGATCCGCCTGCGCCTGGTTGATCCTCTCGACCGCCTGTTGCACCGTCAAGTTCTGTTCCAGCCCCAGGGCGACATAGCGATCAAGGCGAACATCGCCAAATGCATTCCACCATGCGGCCAGCGCTATATTTCCATTGCTTGCCACGGAGCCTTCCCCAAACTTACCTGGCAAAGCAATTTGTGGAGCTTCGTGATCGGGGCCAGTGACGCAACCGGCGAGGAATATCAGTGCGAATGGCACGGCGCGATTGATGGTTCTCATAGATATCTCTCACTAGATCTGCGCCGGCTCGAATATGGGCAGCAAGGTTTGCTCCGCCCGTTTGCGATCATTTCTTCAGCGCATCAGAATCGTTTTTGATTGTGGGAGCGATCGCAATTGGTCCTTGGGTCTTACGACCAGACTGGATGCGATCGCCGTGACTTGTTTATGGTTGCTGTTTCACAACAGTCCCTTCAACGCTTTTGCGCCTTCGCGACGCAACGCCAATTTGCGCACGACGACGTAGAACACCGGAGTCAGGAGCAGCCCGAATAACGTGACCCCGAGCATGCCAGCAAACACCGCAATACCCATGACATGTCGCATTTCGGCACCGGCGCCTGTTGCGATTACGAGTGGCACAACACCTGCGATGAAGGCGAGTGACGTCATCAGGATTGGTCTAAGCCGAAGCCGTGCCGCCTCAAGCACGGCATTCAATGGATCGACGCCTTCATCTTCCTTTGCCCGCGCGAATTCCACGATCAGGATCGCATTCTTGGCGGCAAGACCAACCAGAACGACGAAGCCTATCTGGGTGAAAATGTTGTTGTCACCACTGGTTAGCCAGACACCGACAATTGCTGAAAGCAGAGCCATCGGCGCGATCAGCAGCACAGCGAATGGCAACGACCAGCTGTTATACTGAGCAGCAAGAATGAGAAAAGCGAGTAGAACGGAAAGCGGGAATATATACATTGCCGTGTTTCCGGCCTGTTTCTCCTGATAGGCAAGGTCCGTCCACTCGAAGGCCATGCCGGATGGCAGGGTTTCCGTCATGATGCGTTCTATTGCGGCTGTTGCCTGCCCGAACGAATAGCCGGGTGCCGGACCGCCGCTGATATCTGCCGATGGGAAACTGTTGTAATGCATGACCCGATCCGGGCCCGAACTGTGCTTGATCGTCAAAAGGGCAGATAACGGAATCATTTCGCCTGTTGCGTTTCTCACCTTCAGGCGGCCGATGTCCTCCGGCTGCATCCGGAAGGGGGCGTCCGCCTGGACGACGACACGATAGGTCCGGCCAAAGCGATTGAAGTCATTCGCGTAAAGCGAGCCAAGATTGACCTGCAGCGTTTCGAATATGGTGTTGAGCGGCACGCCTTGCGACTTGGCTTTTACCCGGTCGATATCCACCTGAACCTGCGGCGCGTTCACCTGGAAGCTTGCGAGCATGCCCGCTAGTTCCGGTGCCTGCATCGCCTTGGCCATGATTGCCCCTTGTGTCTCGGCGAGTGCTTCAAACCCAAGGCCCGCCCTGTCTTCGATCTGAATCTTGAATCCTCCGGTCGTGCCGAGACCAGGAACCGGTGGGGGCGGGAATATACCGGCAAAACCATCAGGTATCTGGCTGAATTTGCCCATCAGGCGGCCTGCGATGGCGAAGGCGGACAAAGAAGGGTCCTTGCGTTCATCAAAGGGCTTGAGCATGGTGAACATAACGGCAGCGTTCGGGATATTGACCATGCCGTTGACCGAAAGGCCTGGGAAAGCGACGACACTTTCCACACCGGGTTCGGCAAGTGCAATCTCAGACATTTTCTTAACCACCGCCTCGGTTCTGTCGAGCGACGCTCCCGTCGGCAGCTGTGCAATGCCGACGAGGTAATATTTATCCTGAGCTGGAACAAACCCGCTGGGTACAGTCTGGAACCCCATCCATGTCATGCCAAGCAAACCAGCATAGACGAGCAGAACGAGCGCGCTCAGCCTCACGGCGCGGCGCACAGACCAGACATAAGCATTCGAAGCAGTGTCGAAGAACCGGTTAAAGAGCCTGAAGAACCAGCCGAACAGTCCATCAATCACCCGTGTCAGGAGATCACGCTTCACCTCGCCGTGGTGCGGCTTCAGGAGCACGCCGGCAAGCGCGGGAGAAAGCGTGAGGGAGTTGATCGCCGAGAAGATAGTCGAAATTGCGATCGTGAGGGCGAACTGGCGGTAGAACTCACCTTGCAGCCCTGACAGGAATGCCGAGGGAATGAACACGGCCGACAGGACGGACGTAATGGCAATGATCGGCCCGGTCACTTCGTCCATGGCCTTGCGTGCTGCTTCCTTTGGCGTTTCGCCAAGCGCGATATGACGCTCGACATTTTCGACGACCACGATAGCGTCATCAACGACGATCCCGATGGAAAGCACGAGACCGAACAGTGACAATGTGTTCAGCGAGAAGCCGAACATGTACATAAGCGCGAATGTACCAACCAACGACACAGGGACCGCAACGAGCGGAATGATCGAAGCCCGCCATGTCTGAAGGAAAAGCACGACGACGATCACGACCAAAACGATGGCTTCGAGCAGCGTTATGACTACGGCCTCCAGAGACGCCTTGACGAAGACGGTGGGGTCGTAGGCAATGCGGTATTCTATGCCCTCGGGAAAGCCTTTTTGCAGTTCTTCCATGGTGTTGCGAACAGCGCTCGCCACGTCGAGGGCGTTGGCGCCCGGGCTCTGGACGATCTGCATTGCCAGCGCCGGCTTGCCGTCGAGAAGACTGCGCAGCGCGTAAGCGTCTGCGCCGAGTTCGATACGGGCAATATCGCGTAAACGGGTTATCTGGCCATCGCTGCCGGTCTTGACGACGATGTCGCCGAACTGTTCCTCATTGGAAAGCCTGCCAAGCGTGTTGACCGTGACCTGGAACGCAGCCGAGGCGTCTGGCTGCTGGCCAATCGAGCCTGCGGCCACCTGGGCGTTCTGCTCCTGAATTGCCGCCACCACGTCCGAAGCGGTCAGACCACGCGCTGCCACCTTGGCCGGATCAAGCCACACCCGCATGGAATACTCGCCAGCACCCCAGACGAGTACGTCACCCACACCTGACAGGCGCGCAAGCTGGTCGCGCACCTGTAAGGTGGCGAAATTCGACAGATAGAGTGGGTCATAGCGATCATCGGGTGATACCAGATGAACGACCATCAGGATATCCGGCGAGGTCTTTTGCGTCACCACACCGATGCGCTGAACCTCTTGCGGCAGACGCGGAAGCGCGCGCGAGACACGATTCTGCACCTGAACTTGCGCCATGTCAGGATCCGTGCCCTGCTGGAACGTCACAGTCAGCGTCATGCGCCCATCGGTCGCCGCCTGCGAGCTCATATAGAGCATGTTCTCAACGCCATTGATCACCTGCTCCAGCGGCGCGGCAACCGTTTCTGCAATCACTTCGGGACTGGCGCCTGGATAACTTGCGGTGACTTGTACCGTCGGCGGGGTCACCTGCGGATATTCGCTCAATGGCAGTTTCAAGAGCGTCAGGCCACCGCCGATCAGCATCAATACGGACAGGACGACCGCGAAGATGGGACGGTCGACGAAAAAGCGTGGGATATTCATCGACGTGCCTCCTGCGATGCAGCCGCCGCTCGGTCACCATCGACGGATTGGCCCGACAACATCGAAACTGTTTGCGGGTCAACTTGCATTCCGGGGCGAACCAGCCCCTTGATAATGATTTTCTCGCCTGGCTTGAGGCCGCTGGAAACAACGCGCAGACCATCGATCATTGGTCCCAGTTCAACCGGTCGGTACTCGGCCTTGTTCTCGGCACCGAGAGCCAGAACGTAGCGGCGCCCCTGGTCGGTACCGATCGCCTGTTCGTCGATGAGCACGGTCTGAGCCGGTTCGGCGGTAACCAGCTTCACCCGCGTGAAGAGGCCTGGTGTCAGCCGGCCATCCAGGTTCTTGACTACTGCCCTGGCGCGGATCGTGCCCGTACTCCGGTCGACACGGTTGCCGAGAAAGTCGAGTTCGCCGACATTTGGGAACCCCATATCGGTCATCAAGCCGACCTGCACGGGAAGCCTGCCGCCGACCCTCCCGGAGTCTGATGCGCGTGCATGAGCCACAAATCCGAGATAGGTGGCTTCGTCGATATCGAAATAGACATAGAGCGGATCGGTCGAAACGATCGTAGTGAGCAGGGTCGCAGCCCCTGCATTCCCTCCTGTGACAAGATTGCCTTCTGTCACGAGGACACGGTCGACTCGCCCGGCAATCGGTGCCGTGACGCGGGTGAACGACAGATCAAGTTCTGCGGCCGCAACGGCGGCTTTGGCGATTTCAACCTGGGCTTGGCGCTGACGGCGTACTGCCTGCGCGTCATCGAAGGTCTTGCGCGACACGGTCCCATTCGGAGCCAGTCTTTCGGCACGCCGGAAATCGATTTCGGCCTGGTCGAGCAGAACCTTTGCCTGCTGCAACTGGGCCTCAGCTGCGTCCAGGGCGACCTGGAAGGGCCTTGGATCGATCTGAAACAGTAGATCGCCGGGGCGAACGAGGCCGCCTTCGGGAACGCTGACGGCGTCGATTGCGCCGCCGACGCGCGGTCGCAGCTCAACCGCGCTGATGGCTTCAGTATGGCCGGTAAACTCCACGGACGGCGCGACCTTACGCGTGATGACTTCGGCGACAGGGACCTGTGGGGCAGGCACTTGAGCCGACTGTGCGGCGGCTTGAGATACCGCAGCCGACGAAACAAGCGCCAGTAGATTTTCGGCATGGGATTTAGCCTCGTCGCGATAGACAATGCCAAGAGTACCACCGGCGATGACTGCTCCGGTCAGGAACAGGGTGGTGGCTTTGCTACTCATTATCGTTCTCCTTCATTGGGTCGCGCCACCGGACAGCGTGAGACGGTGGTGACTTTTTCGAAAGGTGCAGCTTCCAACCATGGGAAGGTCAACACCCGAGGAATATTTTTTTGGAAGAAGCTCTTGACGTGATTCATCAGGGGTTTGATCTGGCCGTCAGTGGAGCTGATTTCTCCGATGCGCTCGGAGCGGGAGGAGGTCGGTTCAGCTTGGTAGAAACAGCATGCGGAGCGTCTCAGCTGCCGGAAATCCGCTGAGAAAGCGTGACCGGTGGCTTTCCAGAATCAAAGAATTCAATGGCTTTCGGCGGTCGCGAGGGCGCGAGAAGGCAAGCCTTCATTTCGGCGCCCCGCGGCGGAATATGTGCCCCTGAAAAGCAGGAGCCGGCGGTGCAACACCACAACAGAGCCATGTATCCTAATTAGCACGCCGCGATTATTTTCGCGGCGGGCCTTTGTTTCATGTGCCGATCCAAAACTTAGGCTCGAACGTCAATCGTACCCATCATTCCGAGCTGTTCGTGCTCGAGGATATGGCAGTGATACATGCGTGGTCCCGGCAGATCTTGGCGCAGCAGAATCCGAACCGTCTCTCCGGCCACGATGTTCACGGTATCCTTCCATGCGCGATAGGCTGGCCTGGTGACCTTTCCGTCCTTCTCGTGCTCGATTATCTGGAACTGCGTCCCATGCACATGGAACGGATGGTCCATATCCGCTTCGTTGACGACTTCCCAAAGTTCGACTTGTCTGACTTTCGAGACTTCATCTATGCGGCTCATGTCGAAGCTGGCTCCGTTGATCAGGAACTTCATCTCCATGCTGTCGGAAGACATCGACATGTTGGAGTGATCCATGCCCTGCATCGACATGTTACTATGGTCCATACCGCCCATGGATTCCGTCAGCACAAAACGACGCGTGACAACCGGATTCTCAAGAGCTTCGATGGTGCGTAGCTTTGCCGGCAACGGAGGTATTGCGCTTGCCGGCGCATCTGATACGTGTGCCGTCAACAGGGTCATGTCGGCCTCGTTCGGCTTACCCGGCCCCATCCAGCCGCGCTCATATTCGAGCGTCGTGAGCATGGCCATTCCCGGTTTGTTGAAAGAAACAATCAACTCAACGCGTTCGGCCGGCGTGAGCAGCAGCTCATCGACGGCGACAGGGGCTTCGATCAGGCCACCATCCGTTCCTATGACGGTCATGCTCGCATTTTCGAACTTGAGCCGCAGGAATCGCGCATTCGTCGCGTTAAAGAGGCGCAAGCGACGCTTCTCGCCAACTGCAACAGCCATCGTCGGGTTCTTCTGCCCATTAACGAGCACATGATCGCCAACGCGGCCGTTCATCAGATCAGCCATCGTGCTTTCCGGCATTGTCCCGTCGGCGGCGATCCTGAGATCAGTGAGCATGAGGATCGTGTCGCCATACTCCGACGGAATGGGATCGTCCGTTGGCTTGACCAGAAAGACACCAGCGAGTCCGCGGTAAACCTGCTCAGCGGTCAAACCATGAGGATGGGGATGGAACCAGTAAGCTGCTGCACTGCCTTCCGGCAGATCAAACGCATAAATACGGTCATCACCCGATTCCACCGGTTCCATCGGATTGCCATCCTGGTCGGCCGGCACCGGCATGCCATGCCAGTGAATAGTCGTGGGTTCGCCTGGAATTCCGTTCTTGAAGCTGATCTCGACTTTGTCACCCTCACGTGCTTCGATTACGGGATTGGTGCCATTGTAGAGAAGCACAGGCGTATCGAGCCCTTCGGCGAACCGCATGGTGCCTGGTTCTGCTGCGAGCTTTACCTTGAATACGCCCGGTGCGGCCGACTGATTGGACAGGCGTGGCAGCTCCTTGAGCGGATGTCCCTCCGGCAAAACCGGGTTGGCGTTTGTGGGAGGCACGGCGTGATTACCGTGGCCATCCATGCCGCCCATATCGTGCTTTTGAGCTATTGCAGGCCCGGCCACGACGAGGCCCCCAAGGCTTGCCAGAAATGTACGCCTTTGCATCGATCGTCTTCCTTTCGGTTGTTTGACAGTCAACGGCGCCGCCGTCCAACCATGTCTTATGCATTTTTCATGGGGGAAGGCCGCTCCTGAGAGCCGCTCCCGGTTGTCACTGACCGCGTTTTGCCAGCCATTCGCGCATCATGGTGATTTCGCCTTCCTGGGCGGTAATCACGCCCTCGGCGAGTTTGCGGACTTCCGGATCCGTTCCGTGTTCGAGCACGACGCGCGCCATATCGATCGCGCCCTGGTGGTGCGGAATCATGCCGCGCATGAAATCCTCGTCCGCATCACCCGTGAACTCTATCGCCATATCGGCGTGCATCTTGTCGTTGACAACTTGATAGGCGCGAATGACAGGATTGTCGGAAGGCGTGCTTGCGCCGTGACCGGCATGTTCACCGCGGTTCATGGTTGCTCCTTGTTCTTGTTTGCCAATCTGCGATTGCGCGTAGGCGAGACCGCCGGCAATAGCTAGCGCGCCGGCGATAAAAATCGGGGTGAGTTTGTTCATGGCTCTGCTCTGATCATAAGGTTCTCAAAGCCGTACTCGGCGTTTTTGCGGTCGCGGGATAGCCTGCTTCTTCAAGGACCAGCTGAAGTGCCGCCAAGGTAGCCGTCGTCTCGACCACGACCGTGCGCGCCTCGGGATTGGTCGCGACCTTAGCGTTCGGATCGATCGACTGGATCGCCTGGGTAACGGATTTTGCGCAGCCGCCGCAGGTCATATCTTCGATTCTGAGTTCCATGAGAAATCTCCTTGTTTTGCTTTAGCGTTGTCGAATGTGGGGCTTCCAACCATGGGAAGGTCAATAGCAAATTTTTCCCCCTTTTCGCCTCTTGACCTTCCCATGGTTGGAAACTCCATCTTTGTCTGGAATGGAATTCGGGATAAGAAAAGGAGGCGGCCATGAATGCCCCCGTTAAAGCAACAGACCTGTCTGGAACGATAGCGCTCCCCATTGAGGGGATGACCTGCGCCTCCTGCGTGGGTCGTGTCGAAAGAGCCCTCAAGGCCGTGCCAGGCGTCGCCAATGCGATCGTCAATCTGGCAACGGAAAAGGCGAGCATCACTACGAACACGCCGGTCGATCCGGCCATGCTCGTCAAGGCCGTGAAGGATGTAGGCTATGAGGTTCCGGAAAGTTTCTCCGCGCCGGCGGCGGCCTCGCTTGAGGTGGCGATCGAGGGTATGACCTGTGCCTCCTGCGTGGGTCGTGTCGAAAAGGCCCTCCGGGCCGTGCCCGGCGTCACCAGTGCCGTCGTCAACCTCGCAACCGAGAAGGCCACGGTCCAGGGAGCCGCCGACGCCGCTTTGGTGGTGGCAGCAATCGAAAACGCGGGCTATGACGCCAAGCTGATCGCGGCGGGATCCGGGGCCGCTCAAGTAGAGACCGATGATCGCGCCGGGAAGAAGGAAGCAGAACGCCGCGAACTGACCCGAGATTTCACCCTCGCGGCGGTGCTGACGGTGCCGGTCTTTATCCTGGAGATGGGCTCACACGTCATCCCGGGCATGCATGACCTGATCGCCTCGACCATCGGCATGCAGACGAATTGGTACATCCAGTTCATGTTGACAACCGTCGTCCTGTTCGTTCCGGGCATTCGCTTTTACGACAAGGGGCTTCCGGCACTTGGGCGGCTCGCTCCTGACATGAACTCGCTGGTCGCAGTCGGCACGCTGGCCGCCTATGGCTATTCGCTGGTGGCGACTTTCGCGCCCGGCTTCCTTCCCGCCGGAACGGTGAACGTCTATTTTGAGGCTGCTGCAGTCATCGTGGCGTTGATCCTGCTTGGCCGTTTGCTGGAGGCTCGTGCCAAGGGGCGCACGTCGGAGGCAATCAAGCGTCTGGTTGGCCTTCAGGCAAAAACGGCACGTGTGCGCAGGGACGGCAAGATTGCCGACCTGCCGATCGGTTCTGTCGTTTCCGGCGATATTGTCGAGGTTCGGCCCGGCGATCGCGTCCCGGTGGACGGGGAGGTCATCGAAGGCGAGAGTTATGTTGACGAATCGATGATCACCGGCGAGCCGATCCCGGTCTCCAAAAAGCACGGCAGCGAGGTCGTGGCCGGAACGGTGAACCAGAAGGGTGCCTTCGCGATCCGCGCGACTGCGGTCGGTGGCAATACGGTGCTGTCGCAGATCATTCGCATGGTCGAGGAAGCGCAGGGCTCGAAGCTGCCGATCCAGGCGCTGGTCGACAAGGTGACGATGTACTTCGTGCCAGCGGTCTTTGCCGTCGCAACCCTGACGTTCGCGGCCTGGCTGTATTTCGGGCCATCGCCTGCACTTACCTTCGCGCTGATCAATGCCGTCGCCGTGCTGATCATCGCCTGCCCGTGCGCCATGGGGCTGGCGACGCCGACCTCGATTATGGTGGGCACTGGCCGGGGGGCGGAATTGGGCGTGCTCTTCCGCAAGGGTGAAGCGCTACAACTGCTGAAGGACGCAAGGGTCGTCGCCGTCGACAAGACAGGCACTTTGACCGAAGGCAAGCCGGCGCTCACCGATCTGGAACTGGCCATCGGTTTCGACCGGGCGGATGTCCTCAGTCTAGTGGCGTCCGTCGAAGCGAAGTCGGAGCATCCGATTGCCCGTGCGATCGTGGATGCAGCTGCAGAGGAGGACATTCCGCTGCCGGCCGTGTCGAACTTCGAATCGGTGACGGGTTTCGGCGTCAAGGCCCTGGCCGGTGGCAAGCGCGTCGAGATCGGCGCAGACCGCTACATGACCGAACTTGGCCATGACGTGGCAGGTTTCGCCAAGGTTGCCGAACGTCTCGGTAATGAGGGCAAGTCGCCGCTCTATGCGGCGATCGAGGGCAAACTCGCGGCGATCATCGCCGTGGCCGATCCGATCAAGGAGACGACGCCTGCGGCGATTAAGGCGCTGCACGATCTCGGCCTCAAGGTCGCGATGATCACCGGCGACAACAAGCGGACGGCCGAAGCTATCGCCAAGCGCCTTGGGATCGACGAGGTGGTGGCGGAAGTCCTGCCGGACGGCAAGGTCGACGCGGTGCGTCGCCTCAAGGCCGAGCATGGCAAGGTTGCCTTCGTCGGCGACGGCATCAATGACGCTCCGGCGCTGGCCGAAGCGGATGTCGGCCTTGCCATCGGCACCGGAACGGACATTGCCATCGAGGCCGCCGACGTGGTGCTGATGTCGGGGAGCCTGCAAGGCGTGCCAAACGCAATCGCACTGTCCAAGGCGACGATTGGGAACATTCGGCAGAACCTGTTCTGGGCCTTCGCCTACAACACAGCTCTGGTCCCCGTTGCCGCCGGGCTGCTCTATCCGGTCTACGGCATCCTGCTGTCACCGGTCTTCGCCGCCGGCGCCATGGCCCTGTCAAGCGTCTTCGTGCTCGGCAATGCGCTCCGGCTCAAGACCTTCCGCGCCCCCGCGCAGGTGGAGAGCGGTGCTGCCCCGTACCATCGGCCGGAACTCGCACCCGCGAAATGAGATATGCGGGCCTGCTCCGGCAGGCTCGCCAGATCTGAAGAAAAGGAATGGACGATGACCAATACGAAGAGCCCATCGGTGGTGCTTTACACAACGCCGACCTGCCCCGACTGTCATGCTGTCAAGCGGTGGCTTGCAGACCAGGGCGTTCCATATGAAGAGCGGGATCTGTCAGATCCCCAGATAGCCGAAGAGGCCAAGGTGCGCACCGGTGTGCGTGTCGCCCCGATCACCATCGTCAACGAACAGGTCTTCTACGGAACCTTTGCCGATCAGAAGCCCCGCCTGGCAGAAGCCCTGTCATTGGGCACTGCCTGAGGGAGATTGCAATGGCAAGACAGATCGAAATTCGGCAAGCAGCGCGCATCATCACCGTCCCGGCTGGCCGCACCATTCTTGAGACGGCGCTGGAGGAAGGGATCGCATATCCTCATGGATGCCGCTCGGGCCGCTGCGGCTCATGTAAGTCCCGACTGCTCAGTGGCGAGGTTGACCTCCTGCCGCACACGCGGTTTTCACTGACGGATGAAGAGCGAAACCAGGGCTTAATCTTGGCGTGCCGGGCACGACCGCTCACAGACTGTTCGGTGGCGTGGCTCGATGACAATGAGGAGGAGCTTGATCTTCCCGTTCGCACCTATCGGACCCGTGTTATTGCGATCGATGACGCGACCCACGACATCCGCCAGATCAGGCTGGAGATTGAAGCAGGGGAGACCGTCGCCTTCAGGGCAGGTCAGTATGCGCAGGTAACGTTTGCCGGTGTGCCAGCGCGCGACTATTCGATGGCGAACCAGCCGGGCCGGTCCTATTTCGAATTCCATATAAGGCATGTGCCCGGTGGAGCCACGAGCGAACACGTCGCCGCGTCGCTTAAAGTTGGTGACGAGGTGTCGGTTCGCGGGCCGCTCGGCAGTTCATTTCTGCGCGAGCAGCATACGGGTCCAATTCTCGCGGTCGCCGGCGGGTCGGGTCTGGCTCCGATCAAGTCGATTGTCGAAATGGCGTTGGCAAGCGGCCTGCGTCAGCCGATCCATCTCTATTTTGGGGCACGGACGGAACGCGATCTTTATCTGGTCGAACATTTCAGTCTTTTGGCGAGCACCTACGATAATCTCCAGTTCATTCCCGTGCTCTCGGAAGTGAGTCGATCCGATCAGTTCCGAACCGGTCTGATAACGGATGCGATCGTGAGTGACATTCAGGATCTCGATGGCTGGAAGGTGTACATGGCGGGGCCTCCCGCCATGATTGACGCTGCCGGCGTCATGCTTCGCGAACTGGGCCTGCAGAGCGAGGATATGCATGCAGACGTGTTTTTCACGCCCGAAGAATCGATGACATAAAACTGCGGAAAGGACACAGGATAATGAATATCGGCAAGGCTGCGGCGGCATCAGGCGTTTCCGCCAAGATGATCCGCTACTACGAATCGACTGGACTGATCCCAGAGGCTTCTCGGACAGATAGCGGCTATCGTGACTACTGTGAAAAGGATGTGCATACACTGCGCTTCATCAGGCGTGCGCGCGATCTCGGCTTCTCGGTTGAAAGAATGACCGAATTGCTCGCCCTGTGGAGAGATCGAAGTCGTGCGAGCGTGGACGTCAAGCGTGTTGCACTTGAGCATGTTGAAGAGCTTGAGCGAAAGACACGCGAACTCCAGGAGATGAGCATGACGCTCAAGCATCTAGCCGAAAACTGTCGGGGTAATACCCGACCGGACTGCCCGATCATCGACGAACTCTCGGCGGATGGCAAGTCGGACAGGACGCGCAAGACTCGGCGTCATTCTGGCGCGACGGGTAACAAGTTCGAGTACCTCGGGCCGGTTGTTTCGGCACGGGCAGAATGCCAGGGAGCGTAGCTGTGATCCACGCCCACGAAATCCTGCACCTGTTTAAACGGGCTTGTTCCGACGGCGACATGGAGGTTGCGGAGAAGCTTTTGCAAACCCTTGAACTGATTGATGAGCGAGAGATGGGTGCCGCAGCTACCTATCGGCCACTGTCTGAAGCTTATCTGGCAATCGGCAAGTTTCCCGGGTCACGTAGAAAATGCCAGCGACCTTATTAAGATATGATCGGCACTGAGTTTCAAGGATGGATGAGCCAGAAACGGGATAGGCCATTGCCGACTTCGCAGGTTACCAACGCAGATACGTCGCGAATCACAATGCGGAGGCGGCGGACGTCGAACCTCAGCGGCAGCCGCCCCCTTCTGGTCTTGCCTCTGTACCCTTCAACGCTTCGCAGCAAATCAGCGTTGAGTTGGGGCAGGCCGTCCTTTCAACCATTTCCATCTGGGTCACGGCGAGCAGGCTGCCTGATACACTTGGTGGGCTCTATCGCGCGCGAGGCCAGTGATAGCAATGTGAAGAGATCTGCCAGTGATGCACTGATCTTCGGCTATGGCCCTGCGCTTATGGGTGCTGGAGCTGCCCTCGTGATTGTCGCGGTCATTGCGGCGGTGCTGGTCAATGCCAGAAGGGGAAAGGTTTCCCCCTACCCCATCCCGGTCCATTGACCGGATCGTGATCAAGCCTACCGGCGCGATACGGTGACCCGCTACCCGGCCATAGGCCTTGCTCGCTGGGCGGGTTTCTAGCGGAGTAGTTGACATATAACATATGAACATCTATTCATATGTTATATGTCAACTGGATGAACCCTGAAATGTCCCATTCACACAACCATGGTCATTCTCACGCTGACCATTCCCACAATCACTCCCATACGCCGACGGTCACCCGCGATAATGAGCGCAAGGTTCTTCTCTCGTTTTTCCTGATCTTCACGTTCATGATCGTGGAAGTGATCGGGGGGCTGATCTCAGGATCGTTGGCGCTGCTGGCCGACGCGGGACACATGCTGACGGATGCGGTCGCCCTTGCACTCGCCTACGCAGCGTTCCGGTTCGGCAGACGAGCCGCTGACGCCAAGCGAACCTTCGGTTATTTGCGTTTCGAAGTCCTTGCTGGATTCATCAATGCCCTGACGCTGTTCGCGATCGTCATCTGGATTGTCTACGAGGCGTGGCAGCGCTTTCAGGAGCCCCATATGGTTCTGGCGGGGCCAATGCTGGGGGTCGCTGCCGCTGGGCTATTGATCAATATTTTTGTGTTCTGGATTCTGACGCGAGGGGACAGCGAACATGTCAATATTAAGGGCGCTGCGCTGCATGTGCTGGGTGACCTCCTCGGTTCGGTCGGTGCGGTCGCAGCGGCAGTCGTAATCTACTATACTGGTTGGACTCCGATCGATCCCATCCTTTCCGTGGTCGTCTCGTTGCTGATCTTGCGCAGTGCCTGGAAGCTGCTCGCAAAGTCGCTACATATCCTGCTCGAAGGCGCGCCCGACAATGTATCTCCGCAACTGATCGAACGGCATCTAACTGCAAACGTGCCTGGCGTTGCATCAATCAGCCACATCCATGTTTGGTCAATCACGTCCGGCCGGGCTCTGGCCACCTTGCACGTCCGCCCTAAGGACGATGCCGATACCCGTGCTGTGGTTCGCTCAGTTGAGCGGGAACTGAGATTACGTTTCGAAATCGATCACGCCACCGTGGCCATAGACTGGAATGACGGACCCGGTTCGTGCGCCTTGTCTCACGCGGCTGCTGCACATTCTCATGATCACGCCCATGACCATGCGCACCATCACGTAAAGCGAGGGCCCGCACATTGAGTAGCACAGCCTCTTCGTCCCAGCAGGACATCTCCATTCTGGCCGAAACCTTCAAGCTGCTTGGCGACACAACACGGTTGCGGATACTCTTCTTCTGTCTTTCGCGGCCGAGGTCTGTGGGCGACATTGCAGAAAGTCTCGACCTGTCGCAAACGCTGGTCAGCCATCACCTGCGACTGCTGAGAGGCGCCAGGCTGGTCAAAGGCGAACGGCAGTCGAAACAGGTTTTTTACGAGATAGCCGACCGCCATGTCAGCGATATGCTGATGGACATGGCCAGCCACATCAACGAGGATCACGGCGATGATTAATCTGTTTGCGCCATCGACGGCACGCTAATGCCCTCCGAACTGAATCTGCCACCTAGATGCGATGTCACTCGCTTCGGCGCGAGCTATTCTTGTGTTGATCGCGTCATATTGGATGGGGAGCTCTTCTGCGCTGCGTGCTGGTCGAGCCCGATCAACGAACCTGATCGAGCTGAGCCTTGATCATTTCCATTTGCTCGATCTCAGCCCCGCTGAGACTTGATGATATTGTCGCACAAATTCAGAAGCTCAGTATCGCATAAACCGCCATTCGACACATAAGGATCGCGCCCGAATGGTGCGGGATCATCGATCCAATGAACTGGCGGTCATCAATCAGGATTTAAGCACGGGTAGCGGCAAATGAAACGATGGCAGAACCATGAGGATTGTCATGCCCCGGGACATGAATCTTATCAGTTGCGGTGATGCGTTTTCCTCCATGACCTGTTCTGTGCTTTCGACGCTGGGCAATCTCTCGCAGGAGGTGGAAAGGCATGCTCTCAAACTGCTGCATGATGCAATCGAACACAGGGACATCCCCAAGACATGAAAGTTGTTCTCTGTACGCGCTTCAGTCGTCACAGTACGTGGCGTCAGGCTCCATCAATACCTCACCATTAGCTTCCGCGGCCCAACTTACGTGGCGTTTGAATGTGAGCGACCTTACGGCGACGCTATCCACTTCGATTAAATCAAGGCCACGGCAGATAGTGACAACGCCGTTCGATCAGCCGCAGGAATCGGGTGTTGTGAGCCCCCGCAACCAAATATCCAAAACCCCGTTGCCCACGCAGCGGGGTTTTTTGTTGCACAAAACGTCGAGTGGCCTGCTGCCGGTTTCGTGGACACCGAGTTAAGGTGTTTCCGATGAAACTGGAGCGCATGAATGCAACGAAGGAAATTCAGCCGCGAGTACAAGCTTGAGGCAGTGAAGTTGGTGCGAGAGCGCGGGGTCAGTGTTGCG
>NZ_JBVPGS010000023.1:0-46111 GCF_055816855.1 Ochrobactrum sp. PL_is483 | reverse complement strand
ATTCCTCACCGGTAAATATCGTAATTGTCTTCCGGCGACAGTTGGCTGCGGCTTCTCGCATAACCATGCCCTGCATAGGTTGCCGCAGCAATGATGCCCGGAGAAAGACAGTCACCGATGCGCTCGACCGTTTCCAAACCGCGATCCATCCATTGATGTTTCAAGGCTACCAGATCATGCCAGAGCTGATCGTTTGGCAGGCGCGACGTGACCGGAACCAGTGTCGCGCAATCGACAGTGCGGATTTTGCCGGAATAAACGCAGGCAATATCAAGCGCATCCTTCCTCCGTCCAGCAAGCTGATGCAACGGGACAAGCTCGACGCCCCTTTCAATCAGGCGGCGCTGCACGCGACCTTGTTCAAGCGTGTGCTCGGTCCAGGGCGCGACAATCGCGGCAGGAGTGACGAAAGTCACGGCTCGTCCCGACGCTGCGATGAGTTCTGCGAGAACGCTCGCCATATAATAGCGGTCGTCATCGAAGATCACCACCGGCCCATCGTTCGCAAGCGCATCCACGCCGTTTTCGAGCAGCGCGTTGACGCTGACAATCGCACCCTCGGCGAGATAATCGAGCGGGCCACGATGAACCCGGCCAACTCCATCGTTACGCCAGCGCGCGCCGGTAGCAATCGCCACATGCGGGACGCCGTAAGAAAGAACATCTTCCGCACTAAGCCGGCTATCGAGATAAAGTTGCGCGTTGGGCGCCTGTCGCAACTGGCCAAGACGCCAGTCGCGCACGCGGCCCCAGGCAGCGAGGCCAGGAAGGCGACATTCCTGCGCAACGCGGCCACCCCATTCCTGTGCCGCATCAGCCAGCATCACATCCGCGCCGCGCTGCGCCGTGGCTCGCGCCGCTTCCAACCCGGCGGGTCCGCCGCCGATGACGAGTACGGATTGCGGCGCCTCAAGAGGCGGGATAATTTCCGGGTGCCAGCCCTTGCGCCATTCTTCGCCAATGGTCGGGTTTTGCGTACAGCGCATCGGTGCCACCGTGTTGTCACTGGCCGTGCAGATGTTGCAGCCGATGCACTCGCGTATGTCGTCGATGCGGCCATCGCGAATTTTCGCTGGCAGGAAGGGATCGGCAATCGACGGGCGAGCCGCGCCTATCAGATCGAAAATGCCTTTTTTGATCGCACGCACCATCGCGTCGGGAGACGTATAACGCCCTACCCCCACAACGGGTTTTGAGGTGAGAGGTTTTACAAAGGAGACGAACTCCTCCTGAAAGCCCTCTTGCGAAAACCGGGAGGTTTGGCTGTCATTCGACCAGTTGGAGAGGTTGACGTCCCAGAGATCGGGTTCGTCGGCAAGCGCCGCTACAACATCGCGCCCTTCTCCATCGTGGGTCAGACCATCGGCGCCCAAAAACTCCTCAACAGCAAAACGCACCGCAATGGCGCATTTATCGCCCACGGCGTCGCGCGTATCAGCGATTACCTCCCGGAAAAGGCGGAGGCGGTTTTCAAAGCTGCCGCCATATTCATCAGTGCGCTTGTTGTAACGGCTAAGCAGAAAATGCTGCAGCAGGGTCATGTCATGACCGGCATAGACATAAATGATGTCGAAGCCCGCGCGCTTGGCGCGCAATGCGGCATCGCGATGCCATTTGCGAAATTGAGCTATGTCGCTTTTATCCATGGCACGCGCCTGAACCGGATCTTCCACATCGACCATGATATCCGACGGTCCAATCGGCGAAAGCCGCGTCAGGCGGTTGGCGATATGGATGCCGTTGTGCACGAGCTGGATCGCTGCGAGGCTTCCCTGTTCATGCACGGCATCGGTCAACTGGATAAGGCGCGGAATGTCCTTGTCGTCCCACAGCCTGCCCTGATTGGACGGGGTGATATCGGAGGTGGGGTGGATTTCGGTTTCCTGCGTGGCGACGACACCCCAGCCGCCCTCTGCCTTCATCCGGCGCATATGGCGGTCGGCGTCAGGATAGCGATGCCCCATGCCGCTGCAATGCGGCACCTGATAAAAGCGGTTGGGCGCGGTGACCGGACCAATCTTTATGGGTTCGAACAATATATCGTAACGTGGCTCGCGCATGGGCATTGTTCCATTGTTCCGGAAATCGGACCCTGGGGTCCGCCCTTGCCGGTTCATGACTATCGATGGCGTGTCGGGTGAGGTTTTCAGCTTGGCCGATCGACCGGGAGGCATTGACAGGTTTGCAGGGCAGGGCCGCGACCTTTGCCGCCGCGCATCGCTTCGCACTTTTACTGAAAATGCTCCTCCGCCTGATCGTATTCCCCTGCTGCCTTGCCGGCACTCTTGTTGGGCAATCGCCTATGTCGGAAGCTATACATATCCAAAGTTATTATGCAAGTGCATAATTACGGACGCCGTCCTTGCCTTTGCCGCTGTATATGCGACAGATGTAGCCGAAGGAGAATTTGCGCTTCATGACAGGCTTGTTCAAACGCGCCCCAGAAAGTGAACGCCGCCGCGAGTTGGTTGAAGCGACATTGGAATGTATAGCCGAGGTCGGCATTCAGGCGACGACCGTGCGTGCCGTTGCGGCTCGCGCGGGCGTGACAAACGGGCTGATACGCCACCACTTTGAAAACAAGGCCAATCTCATTGTCGCAGCTTATCGGCGCACGATGGAGCTGATCACCGCCTCCAGCATGGCAATATTGGAAGGGCGAGAGGGGAAACCGCAGCAGCGGCTACTGCAATTCATCAAGGCAACACTGGAAGGGCAAGCTTCCGATGAGCGGATGCTGTCGCTTTGGGCGACGTTCATCAGCCAGAATCGCGTGGACCCTATGATTACGGCGGTGCGCGATGAAAGCTATGCAAATCTTCGCCGGGCAACCGAACCGCTTCTCGCCGAAGTTTTCACCGCCGAAGGGCGAGAGCTTACGCCCGCGGAGATCGAGCGCGCCGCCATTTGTGTCCATGCCATCCTGGATGGTTTGTGGCTCGAAGCTTGCCTCGATCAGACGCGCAAGAAAACGGATATGTTTGTGCAGCTCGCCACCGAAATGATCGAGAAAATTCTGGATACTTCTCTTTCTGACGAGTAAGCGAAGTGAATCATTTCGCGATACGGGCTTGCCGACTGCCTCAAGAAGCTTGTCGTTTCCAATGCTCCTCTAACTGAACACTATACCGCCATCGACGTTGAGGCTTTGTCCTGTAACAAAAGCGGCATCATCTGATGCCAGAAATGCGACCGGACCAACGACGTCCTCCGGGTCGCCGATACGACGCATCGCCGTCTTCTCCTGCCACGCCTGGCGCACGACGGCATCATCGAGGTTGACCCGTCCCATGTCCGTCAGAATAATCCCAGGGCAAATGCAGTTGGCGGTGATCCCATACGTGCCAACCTCCTGAGCCAGAACGCGGGTGAAGCCCATGACGGCAGCCTTGGATGCGGAATAATGGGCCTGTTCGGGCGCACCGTGCTTGCCGCCGATGGAGGCGATATTGACGATACGACCGTATTTCTGCCGTTTCATGTGAGGAAGCGCTGCCTGAACGACCAGAAACGTACCCTTTGCGTTGACATCAAGCACACTATCCCAGTGCTCTTCCTTCAGATGCTCGACGTCACCGGCGATCAGAATCCCGGCATTGTTTACGAGAGCATCGATGCGACCGAACACATCAACAACATTGCTGACCATCGCTTCTACGTCGGCTTTGTTGCTCACGTCGGCATAGAGGGGCAGAGCCTCCCCGCCTGTGGCCTCAATCGCGCGTGCCACCTCCTGCAAGGCATCCTGTTGGCGCTCGATGTCGTTGATAGCAACATCGAAGCCACGTTTGGCCATGCCGATTGCAATGGCTCGGCCAATACCGCGACTTGCACCGGTAACGAGGGCGATTCTTGCCTGTTCTGTCATGTCATCCTCCCAAAATCAAAGCGCGGTATAGCCGCCATCCACGGCAAGCACGGTGCCGGTCACAAAACTTGCAGCATCGGAGGCCAGAAACAGAACGGCATTCGCGATCTCTCTCGGCTCTCCCAGCCGTCCCTGTGGCGTCATGCGCATCCAGGTTGAGAACCATTCCTCATTGCTGCGGCCAGCAAGTGTCAGTTCCGTCGCGGTGTAGCCGGGTGCAACCGCATTGACGCGAACGCCCTGCTTTGCCCATTCCACAGCCAAAGACTTGGTAATGAGGTTTACTCCGGCTTTAGCGGCGTTGTAGGCAACCTGCGGCTGCGGATAGACGACGATCTCGCCGCACATTGAAGAAATATTGACGATAGCGCCGCGCCCGACAGCTGCCATGCGCTTGCCGAAGGCTTGGGCACAATAAAAGACGCCGTTAAGATTGACGTCGATTACAGCGCGCCAGTCTGCTTCGGACGTTTCACTCGCCGGGCCGTTACGAACAATGCCCGCATTGTTGACCAGAATGTCGGGTACACCGACCTCGGCAGCAATAGCTTCGGCTGTTCGTTCCGCTGCGTCACGATCGGTGACATCCAGAATGTACAGGCTCGCAGAAGAAGGACGACGGACGGTGAGTTCCGCGACCGTCTGCCTGGCAGCCGCTTCATCGCGGTCGGTAATGATGACCGTCGCGCCGGCTTCAACGAGAAGCTCGGCAATGGCTCGCCCGATACCCCTTGCGCCGCCGGTTATGACAGCGCGCTTACCAGTCAGTTGAAAATCCTTGAGCATTCTGTCCTCCCGCAAAAATGCCTCAGGCAGCCCGAACCGCTTTCAATGCCGGATAAAGCGCCCGGTATTGCTGATAGATTTCATTGTAGAGAGCCATCTCGCGCAGACGCGGCTCTATGCGCTTGCCAGGCTTCACCATGGCGGCAATACCCTCATCGATGGTTGCGAAATGGCCTGCTCCATGCGCAGCGAGTACCGCAGCCCCCACTGAAGGCGCATCGCGTGACTGCGGCACACAGACGGGCAAGCCCGCAGTGTCGGCATGGATTTGCAGCCAGAGCGGTGACGCGCTCGCACCGCCGCCGACGGTGATTTCCTGGCCGCGATAACCGGCTTCAGCCATGGCATCAAGAATGCTACGGGTGCCGAAACTGATACCTTCCATAATGGCACGGAAGATATGATGCGGTTCATGCGCCAGCGTCAGTCCGACGATTGCACCACGAGACAAGGCATCGGTATAGGGCGTGCGGTTGCCCTGAAAATGATCCTGTACCAGAAGCCCTTCAGCGCCCGGCTCCAGCGCAGCCGCCTTGGCGTTGAGCGCTTCCATGTCCATGGTCCCGTTCATCAGGCGTCCGAGCCATGCGATGATCGAGCCGGTGGACGTCTGCCCACCTTCGATAATGTAGCGTCCGGGATAGACCATATCGGGATAGCTGCCCCATATGCCCGGCGCGTGCAAAGGTTTGTCCGCAACACCAAATTGCAAGTGGGACGAGCCGGTTATCAGCGCAAGCTGACCGGGCTTGGCCACGCCCAGTCCTATCATGCCGATAAGTGCGTCGGCGCCCCCCTGCACTACCTTTACGCTCTGCGAGAGGCCAAGTTCGGAAGCGGCGGATGCACAAAGCCCTCCGATGACCTCTCCGGGCGCGACCACGCGAGAAGGCCATTTCTGCAGTACATCACCGAGGCCAAGTTTCTCCAGAAGTGTGACCGGGAAACCGCCACGATCCGTCGAATAGTGCCAGCGGAGCGACACATTGTTCAGACTGGCGGCTTTTTCGCCGGTCAGGCGCAATGTCATGAAATCCTGATACTCGCAGATCGTATCTGCCTTTTCGAATATCTCAGGCTCACTCCGCGCGAGCCACAGTGCTTTCGGGATCATCCATTCCGCCGAAACCGGTCCTCGGCCACCGCCATTGGCCTGCAGGGCAATATCCGCAGTGGCGAGGACAGCATCGGCCTCGGCACTTGCTCGAACGTCCATCCAGATGATCGATGGACGCAGCGGCTTTCCGTCCACGTCCAGAGCCACGACCGTACAGCTGGTCGTGGCCAGCGTGATCGCTTCTATGGCCGACGGATCGACGGACGAATCCGCAATGGCCTTGCGCGCAGCCTTTACAAAGCCTGACCACCAGTCTTCGGGGTTCTGCTCGGCACGAGCGCCGCTGGAAAACTTGGTCTCATAAGGAACTGCGGCACTTGCAAGGCACGTGCCCGAAAGATCGTAAACCCGCGCGCGGACACTTTCCGTTCCTCCATCGGCGGTGAGAAAATAAGTCATTCAACTCCTCCCGAGGCAGATGCGAAAACTCCTCCCGTCTTCGCATACCTCATCGCGCACGTTTCAACTCAGGCCTCGAAAGACTTCCAGCGCCTTGCCCGCATACATGACAGCCGGTCCGCCGCCCATTTCAACGGCTACCTCAAGCGCCTCGACCAGTTCCTGCTCGCTTGCTCCGTGCCGGATCGCTGCATCCACGTGGTAATAGATGCAATCTTCGCATCCCTTCACGACGGCAATACCGACAGCGATCAATTCGCGCTGGGCGGACGAGAACGCGCCGGCAGCGGTTGCGGTTTTGCTGACCTTGGCGAAGCCAGTCATCAATTCGGGCGCAGCTTTCGCAAAAGCGCCGAGCCGTGCCTGCGCTGTCTTGAGACGAAGCCTGACGTCCTCAGTCATGGGCACCTCCGATGGAATTCAAAATCAGATCGAGAACGTCCTTCGCCTGATCCCATTGCGGCATATGGCCAGACTGGCTGAGAAAATGCACCGCGATTGAAGGCGGAAGTGTCGTCGCCTGTTGCCATGGGATGATGCGATCCAGAAGTCCAACCAGAACACGTACCGGTTTCGCGCGAGAAAGCTTTTCCAGTGCCGGAACAATGTCGGTCATTTGCCCTGAAGGGCCAACAATGGCTGCTGCCAGCGCCTTGAGACGCCCTTGGGCCATGGTTTTTGCAAACTCCGCAACCAGTTCCGGCGAAAGCTCGACGGGCTTGGCAGCGATACGACGCAGCAGATGGCTGACTTCGCCTGCCGTTGTTGCATGGGCCATGCCAGAAATGAATCCTCCGTCCACGTCAGAACCAAGGCCGGCAGGGGCGATCATCGTCAAGCTCGAAACACGGCTTACATGCGCAGCCGTAAATTGTGTAGCTGCGACTGCTCCCAGAGAATGCGCAACGACATCGACCTCGGCAACCCTCAGAGCGTCGAGGAATGCGGGCAGGAATGCGCCGAGTTCATCCGCGTTCGTCGCGTTGATGGTCGTTAGTCCGTGAGCAGGAAGATCGGGCGCAATTACCCGGAAATTCGCCCGGCGCAGACCCGATGCAATACCGGTCCAGGTCGTCCGGTCACCAGAGAAACCGTGCAGCAGCAGGATTGTGCGGCCATTTTTCGGCCCCTGATCCAGATAGGCGACACGGCCATTCGCAAGATCGGTAAAGTGCACAGCGCTGTTCGATTTCGAATTGCTCGACGCGGCCAGCACATCTTCTTTCTCGATCCGTCCCCGGCGACCACTGCCCGAAAGCAAACTGATGTCGACGCCATTCTGGCGCGCAACTTTGCGAGCAAGCGGCGTGGCCCGAACCCGCCCGCCCTCTCTTGCCGGAGTCGCCTGCCTGGCAGTCGACGTTTTGGCTTCAAACGGGATTGGCTCAGCCTTTAGAACCGCCACTTCGGGCGTTGCGACATCTGCAGCGGCTACTTCAATACGGGCTATGGTCTCGCCCACCGTGACCATTTCGCCTTCCCCGCGCAAGATATCGACAAGCGTTCCACTCGCCAGCGCCGGAAACTCCGCGACGGTTTTGTCTGTCTCGATCTCTAGCACGGCTTCGCCGCGTTCAAAGCTCTCGCCTGCGTTTTTCAGCCAGCGAACGATACGGCCTTCTTCCATCGTTTCACCAAGACGAGGCATATCGAGGTCGGTGACAACGCGTTCGTTCTGCGAACCGGCTGCGCGTGCGGGGTGCAACGCAGCCGGTTCTTCAGGAGAAGGCGCGCTTTCGCCACCTTCATCCGTCCAGTCGGGACCATCGCCGATATCGATACGCGCCAACGGCGCACCAACCATGACCTGATCACCAATAGTGCCGATCCATTCGTTCAACGTACCGTCACCCAAGGCTGGAAACTCAGCCACGGTCTTGTCCGTTTCGATTTCGATTATGGAATCCCCGCGTTTGAAACTGTCCCCTGGCTTGACGAGGAAGCCGACAATCCTGCCTTCCTCCATCGTCTCGCCAAGGCGTGGCATTTTGAGAATCCGTTCAGTCATGACAGCATCTTCTCGGCAACGGAACGAATGAAATCGGGTGTTGGAACGCTTCCGGTTTCCAATTCTTGCGAAACCGAAATTGGAATATCTTCACCGGCGACACGCACCACCGGCTGTTCGAGATAGTCAAAGCATTCCTCGGTAATGCGAGCAGCGAGTTCCGCGGCGACACCGGCAGTCATGACGCCTTCGGACACCACCATTGCCTTGCCGACACGCTCGACATGTTCACGCACTGTGTCGAAATCGAGCGGATTAAGCGTCCGCAGATCAATGACTGTCGCTTCGATCCCCTTCGTGGAAAGCTTCTCGGCGGCATCGAGTGCATAATGAAGCTGGCGCGAATAGGTGACAATGACTAGATCCTTGCCGGTACGACGGACCGCAGCCTTACCCCATTCGAGCGGCTCGGCGTCGAGATCGACTTCTTCCTTGCGGGTATAAAGCGCCTTGTGCTCGATGAAGACCACGGGATCAGGCTTCGTCAGGCTCTGGCGCAGTAGATGATAGGCATCCTGGATCGTGGCGGGCATGGCAAGGCGCAGACCTGGCGTATGCATTATCCATGCTTCAAGGCTCTGGGAATGTTGGGCACCTGCAGAACGCCCGGTGCCGCCTTGGGTGCGCAGCACCATCGGCACGCCGATTTGCCCACCGAACATGTAGCGTATCTTTGCTGCCTGATTGGCAAGCTGGTCCATCGTCATGCCAAGAAAATCGATATACATCAGCTCGGCAACTGGCCGCAGCCCGGTCATCGCAGCCCCGACCGCCGCACCAACAATAGCCGGTTCGGATATTGGCGTATCGATCAGGCGTTCAGGACCGTACTTCCCGATAAGGTCCTTCGTAACGCCATAGGCGCCGCCATAGCGCCCGACCTCCTCGCCGATCACGACGATGGTGTTGTCCTCCGCCATGGCGTCATCCAGCGCTTTGCGCAGCGCGTCGCGGTAAGTCATGGCAACCATTATGCTTCATCCTTGGAAAGTACGCGGTCGATACGGGTGCGGACAGGTTCGGGCTCAGGCTCGCCTACGGCATACACATCCTTGAACATGGAAGTTAGCGGCGGCGCCTTGGATTCGACGGTGAAATCGATGGTGGCGTCCATCTCAGCCGCAATATCGCTATCCATGGCGTCAAGTGCGGCCTCCTGCGCGAAACCGGAGGTTAGGAGCTGGTCCCGCGTAAATTTCACAGGGTCCTTCTTGCGACCTTCGAGTTCTTCCGCCTCTGCGCGGTATGGGCTCTTATCCATGCGCGCATGGCCAAAGAACCGATAGCAGGTGACCGACAGGAAACCCGGCTTGCCGAGCCGCGCATCATCGATCAACCCTTGGGCCGCATGCTTGACTTCCTCAACATCAATGCCATCGACAACCCTTCCATTGAGGCCGAATGCGTGGGCACGCTGATCAAAGGCAGTGTTGGCGGTCGCCTGATCGACGCGCGTTCCCATGCCGTACTGATTGTTGATGCAGACAAAAACCACCGGCAGACCCCATAGGGCGGCCATGTTCATGCTCTCATAGAGAATACCCTGTTGCATTGCGCCGTCGCCAAAAAATGCGAGCGAAACGGAATTTTTCTTCAGGTATTTGCTCGACAGTCCAGCACCGACCACAGATGGGATACCACCGCCCACGATAGCGTTGGCCCCAAGATGACCGAGTGCCATGTCGGCAATGTGCATGGAGCCGCCCTTGCCATGGCAATATCCGGTTTCCTTGCCGCCGATTTCAGCCATCATCTGCCTGGGATCAGCGCCGCGGGCCAGAAAGATGCCGTGGCCGCGATGATGCGTTGTAAATGTGTCCTGCGGCTGCATGGCGGCACACACACCGGCGGCAGCTGCTTCTTCGCCAATGGAAAGGTGAAGCATCGAACCTGCCGTCTGACCTCGCACGAAGAGTTCGCCAACGCGTTCTTCAAAGGTGCGGATGCGGCGCATCGTTCGATAGAGTTCGAGAAGATTGGAGTTACTCGGATTTTGCACGTGCGCCTCCGACAGACCTGTCTGTTGCAAATGTTTCATGATGTCCGGTTCGATGCCCTCACAGGAGCTTTAGTTTGGTGGTACGCGAGACAACCGCGACCGCTACGAGAATGATGAGGCCCTTCACGATGCTCTGGATATACGTATCCATGCCAATCAGATTGAGGCCGTTATTGATGACGCCGATAAACAGCGCGCCGAAGAAGGTTCCGGCAATCGTTGCCGTACCGGGACGGAACATGGTCATGCCGATGAATACCGTAGCTAAACCGTCGAGGAGATAGCGTTCGCCAGCATTCGGCTGGCCGGAGCCGAGGCGCGCTGCCAGAAGCGCCCCTGCAACGGCTGCGAAAATCGAGCAGACGATCAGGGCAGCGGCGCGATAGAAGCGACCGTTCACGCCTGACAGCTCCGCAGCCTTGAGGTTGCCGCCGACAGCGTAAATGTAACGACCGAAGACAGTGCGCTCCATCAGGAACCAGGCGACGAAAACCACAACGACCATGGCATAGGCAAGCACGGGAACGCCGAAGAGCTGCCCCTGTCCCAGCCAGAGATAACTGGCCGGAAGACCGCCATAAATCGCCCGTCCGCCGGTCATCAAAAAATTGATGCCATACAGAATGGAGCCTACCGCCAGCGTCGCAATCAATGAGGGTACGCCGACCAGGGTGACGAGCGCCGCATTGACGGCACCGACAACAAATCCTGCCCCCAATCCGGCCAGCAACGCCAATGGCAAAGGCGTGCCCGCAACCAACAGCAGCGGTACCGCAATACCAGCCATGCCGACCATGTAACCGACGGAAAGGTCCATTTCACGTGCTGCGAAGCCGAAAGTCAGACCCGCGCCAACAATGGTGAGCATGGCGATCTGTTGGAGGATGTTGAGCAGATTATTGGCTGTCAGAAAGCGGTCCACCGTCAGCGAGAACCCGGCGAACAGCAAAAGCAATACAATGAGGGTAGAATATTTCAGCAACCATTCACCCTTGAGCTTCTTGCCAAAGCTCTGCGCGTGACGCGACGATTGCGGGGCAACCGCGAGGTTTTGTGTATTCATTGGATGACTCCTGCCATTGCGGCAATGAACTTCGCTTCGGAAAAGGCCTCTCGCGGAATTTCAGCCCCCGGAGAACCGTTCACGAACGGGATGACGCGGTCTGCCACGTCAGCAATTTCCAGTAGGTCGGACGACGTGACCAGAATTGCCACGCCCTTGTCGGCGAGCCGGCGCATCTGAGCATGAATTTCACGCTTGGCCCCGATGTCGACACCCTCGGTGGGTTCGATGAAAATCATCAACCGGTAGTGGTCGTCTGCGCCGTACAACCACTTGCCGATAGAAACCTTTTGCTTGTTGCCGCCGCTCAGGTCCTTCACGAACTGATTGCGCGAATGCGCCTTCACGTTCAAAAGCTGCATAGTGCGGTCGGCTTCTTGTGCTTCGCGGCGCATCGACAGCACGCCCGTACCGCCCAAGGCCGCGAATGACGGATGCACCATGGCAAGGTTTTCACGCACATCCCATTCGCCGATCAGCGAATATTCCATGCGGTGATCGGGGACCAGAGCGACGCCCTTTTTCTGCATGGTACGCGCATCGATCCGGGCGATGACGTCGCCCTGAAAACGGCAGATGCCGCGGGTGACGCCACTCCCCGCATAGAGCGAACGGGCGAAGCCAAAATGACCGGCGCCGGTCAAACCGATCAGGCCGACGATTTCACCGGCACGGATGGAAAATTTGTCAACTTCGACATTACCTGCACGCCAGTCACTCACTTCCAAAACCACGCGACCGAAACTGCGATTTTGATTTCCCTCCGAGACCATCGCCGTTTTGCTGCCAGTGCGTTGCAGCATCAGATCGATCAGCCCGGCTTCGCTCGCTTCAGTGGCCTGAAGCGTCGCAACATGACGGCCATCACGCAGGACCGTAATTCTATCGCTCAGTGCTTTAATTTCCGAGAGGAAATGGCTGATCAAGACGATGCCAACTCCTTGCCGCGGCAAAGCCCTGATAATCTCCCAGAGACTTTCCTTTTCGCGTGCAGGCAAAGTGGCCGTGGGCTCGTCAAGGATGAGCAGCCGGACATCGCCACGCAATGCGCGAACAATTTCGATGATCTTCTGGTCAGCCATGGGCAGCATGTCGACCTGCTGGTCAAGATCAATAGAAACTTGCGGAAACCAACGCTTGAGTAATTCGCAGGCACGCGACAACAGTCTGCGCTTGTCAATGACACCTAGCCCCAGGCGAGGCTCATCACCAAGCAGAATATTCTGCGCACCGGTCAGTCCGGGCACGAGACTGCCTTCCTGCGATACATGCGCAATGCCCTTGCGTAGCGCATCCCCAGCACTCGATAGTTTTACGTCAGTGCCATCAATGGTGATTGTACCCGAAGTCGGACTTTTACTACCACCAAGAATACTGACCAGAGTGGTCTTTCCAGCACCGTTTTCTCCGATCAGTCCATGCACCTCATCAAACCGAAACTCGGCGTTCACCTGATCCAGCGCCAGCGTTCCTGGATAGGACATAACGATCTGCGACAGGCTTACGGCCATCGGAAAACTCCAATGAATTCAATCTACTGTAAAGGGACCGGAACGCGGAACGTTGCGCTCCGGCCAGAAGCAGGCAACTTGGGGCTTGCCCACTACTTCGGGAGGAAGTCCTTGCAGTTCTGCTTGGTTACGAGTGGCGCATCGAGATACACGGTTTTGGACGGAATGACCTTTGCTGTGTCTTCCTTTTTGACCACGATGCTTTCAATCCATTCGCCAGTCTGTGCGCCCATCTTTTCGAATGGCTGCGAGACCGTCGCAATCATCAGGCTGTCGGGCTTGCAAACTTCTTCGATGGCCTGCGGATGGCCGTCAATGCCAATCACTTTGACATTCTTCAGACCAGCAGCATTCAGCGCGTTGATCGCAGCTTGTGCGGGCTCATCCCACGGTGCCCAAACAGCATTGATCTCTTCGCCAAAACGCGATGCATAGTCCTGCATAGTCTTGGTTGTGTCTTCGAAGAACGCTGTATAATCGATATTGTGCTCGGCGATTACCTTCACTTCCGGGTATTCCTTCAGCACCGTTTCCATCACGTCGCCGCGCTTGCGCGTGCCATGGTGCTCAGCCATACGCAGGAAGATAAGATTACCCTTGGCGCCCATTTCATTGAGCAAATAGGGCGACACGTCAGCCGACATTGCCCAATTATTGGTGGTTACATCGACCACCACACCGTCGACTTGACCGCTATCGATCGCGAAAACTGGAATTTTGGCCGCAACAGCGGAATCGATTGCAGCGCGTGAAGCACGCAAATCCGACATGCTGACGATGATCGCATCCACCCCGCGAGAGGCCGCATCTTGAATGTTCGACGCCGTGCGTTCACCGGAGCCACCGCTGTCAAGCACGCTGATACTCCAGTCCTTGTTCGTCGCCTTGAGCCAGGCATCAAAGCCCGCTTTTGCGCGCTGCTCGGACTGCGCGGCAGCATTGGAATGCACCCAGGCTACATTTGTAGCCGAAGCGCTCGCCGTGCCCATGAGCATGGCAAGAGCTGTAACAGTCGCTGCTTTCTTGAAACATCCGAAACCCATTTTTTCCTCCCAAAAGCCATGTGGTTGATTCCACATCTGACTTTGATTGCTACTTGCGGACACGTTCAGTTCACTTGACGTCGAACTGGATGGTGACCATCGCGAAAGACGCCATCGTCACTTCGCTGTTTCTCCCCTTCTGTCGCATCGGCGAATATCTGTTTCTGTTCCTCCAGAACCGCCATTCCGTCGCCTTGCGCCAGTTTCGTTTCCGATTGACCTCACTGCCCTTTCGCGCTCTTGTCCGCCGGACCGATTGGTATTAAGTGCCACATAATTACAAATGTCAAATGAAAATACATTTGTAATTATGTGGATGAAAAAACGAAAGAGAGACAAATGAGCGAATCCGAAGACAGCCTGATGGTGCGCGTGGCGTGGCTTTACTATGTTGGAGGTTTCAACCAGGAGGCGACCGCATCCCGACTGGGCCTTACCCGGGCACGCGTAAACAAGATACTAGGCGAGGCCCGCGAAAGCGGTCTCGTCAGCATCTCCATCGACCATCAGAACGCTGGCACATTGCCCGTGGAAAATGAGCTGATGGGCCAGTACGGTCTGGATTTTTGTATTTCAACGCCCCCATTTGGCTTTCACTCCGATGACGACACAGCCTCTGAAATCCGCAAACAGGTATCATTCCGAGCTGTCGGCGTTGCAGCCGCCACCTATCTGAAAAGCTTTCTCGCCGACCATGAGGATGCGACTATCGGCACTGGATGGGGGCGAACCATAGAACAAATGACGCTACAACTTGCCGGTGTACGTGCGCCGCAAGCGCGCTTCATTTCCGTGATGGGGTCGCTGACCGCAAACTCGGCCTATAATCCGTTCGAAGTTGTGCACATGCTGGCGCGGCGGACGGGCGGGCAAGGCTTCTTCCTTCCTGTCCCCTTCATCGCAGATTCCGCTGAAGATCGAAAAGTTCTTATCTCCCAACGCTCTGTGGCACGCGCGCTGGAAATTGCCCGCACCGCTTCCGTGTGCTTCATCAGTGCCGGTGAACTGACAGAAGATTCTCTGCTGCGCCGCCAAAACATGTTGAGCAAATCCGAACTGGAGAGCCTGCGTGCTGCCGGAGCTATCGGCGACACCAACGGCATCTTTTTCGACGAGAACGGGCAGCAAGTCGAACACGAGATGAACCAGCGCACGATTGCTCTCAGCTTCGCCGAGTTAAAGAAGGTTCAGGTGGTCCTGCTGATCGCCGGGCAGGAGAAGGCCGTCGCCGCCAAAGCACTGCTCAAAAGCGGGATCGTGAACGGCCTGATCATAGACGGAGACGCAGCCGAGGCGCTATTAGCTGTTCTATAACGACATAACGGGATGAGGCCCACCTTTCGATGGGAAATCGCGCCCCGAATGGGAGAGTGTAACTCCTAGCCATTCTTCTCAGCATGTTCCGCATCAGTGCAATGTGCCCTTCCGAACAGAAAGGCAAAGCCGTTTGCTCCATCACCGCCACTACTTGCCGAGCATCTTGAAAAGTTGTTCTTGCCCGGAACGTTGCGTGTTCAACGATTTGCGAGAAGAAGGATTGCTCTTTTCAGCTTGGTGACAGATACGACACATATATCAGGGGTGACGCTGCCCCCAAAAGCCAAGCAATAATCCAATGCTGATTACTCGGATTCGTCTGGGGGAATCTAGCTGACTTTCCATTTGTCCCCTCTTCCGTAAATATCGAGGTCAGGCCCAAAAGAGTGTGAGCAAGCACCGATTAAGCGCCAATGCTTCGTTTGCATGAGAACGAATGGGACATTGGCTCTACCACCGTCAATACACGCGAAAGCAGTGGCTCGCGGAAGGACAAAGGCTGCACACTAAACTTCGCACTCATGCAGAGCATTCCGTAAAATTCTCTGGAATGAGAATGGATACGATAGCGCCGCCGCCTGCCCGGTTACGGAGTTCAAGTTTGCCGCCGTGGGCGGCCGCTATCGCCTGTACCACAGACAGGCCAAGCCCCGTACCGCCAGTTGCCCTTGAACGAGATGCATCTCCGCGCCAGAACGGAGCAACGCTTATATCACCTATATTTTCCGGAAGCCCCGGACCACGGTCGAGAATGCGGATGGCGATGAAACCATCGGCAGTCAGTTCCGTCTGGCATCGCAATATTCCGCCATCCGCAGCATACCGGCAGGCATTTTCGAGAAGCGCGAGTATGGCCTGCCGGATGCGTTGGCGGTCAGCGACCGCTGTCCTTGGTGACAAATCCCTTTCAACGACAAGCTTGCTTGCCTCAAGCATGGGCTTGGCTGCGTCGAGCACGGTCTCCACCAGCTCCGACAGCACAAAATGCTCGCGATCCATGACGAGTTTCTGTCCTATCGCCAGCGAGAGGGTGCGCAGGTCTTCCACAAGTCGCGACAAACCCTCAACCTGCAGCAAAAGGCTCGCCACCGTTTTCGTATCCATAGGGAAAACGCCATCCACCATACCCTGCATCGATCCGCGCAATATGGTAAGCGGTGTGCGCAGCTCGTGTGCGACAGCCATATTGTTGAAGCGTAGCCTCTCCTCCATAGTTTCGAGGCTGGTTGCCAAGGCGTTGAAGCTTTCAATGAGGCTTTTAACCTCGACCGTACTTGTGTGCGACTCCTTCAGCCGGACGGAAAAATCTCCGGACTTCAGCCCTTCCGCTACCAGCGTCAGCTGCTCCAGAGGCTGCGCGATCCTCCTGGCCAGATATATTCCGATGATGCTGCAAATAAGCGCAGAGACCAATCCGCAGACGAGTACGGAAATATAGAGTTGAAAATCGACCGGATCGGAAAGGCTATCGAGATGCGCGAACAATTCCTTTATCGCTGCTGGTTCGGGCACGATGCCGGAATTCATGTCCCGATAGGCTTGGGCGGCATTGGCGGGCAGACTTTTGATCACCCCTTCTTCAAGATAGGCGGCGTAAGAAGTGACCCCCAGATAAGCCAGACCGACGCTGAGCAGAAGCATGGCAGCGATTATGATAGCGGTCAGTGTGGCAAGCGGCAGCGTGGGTAGTTTCATTTGGGATCCGCCAGACGGTAACCGATGCCGCGAACTGCGGGGAAGAAATCTTTCTGCCCGAGCGTTTCCAGCTTCTTTCGCAGATTGGATATATGCGTGTCCACCGTGCGGACCAGCGCATCGCTTTCCGGCAGGCAGGCATCGAGAATATCAGCGCGATCGAAGGCGTGCGTGGGGCGGCGGACCATATAAGCAAGGATTCTGAATTCGCTGAGGGTGAGCTGGAGAGCAATCCGCTCCCCGTCGCGGTTGACGAAAGCCGCGTAGGCATTGAAGTCAACTTCAATTGCACCGAACCGCCGCAGCGTTTCCTCCTGATCGCCCTTTGTACGCCGCAGCACCGCCTTGACGCGCGCAACCACTTCCTGGGGATTGAATGGTTTGACGACATAATCATCGGCACCAAGACGCAGACCGCTGAGCCGGTCGATATCTTCGGCCAATGCTGTCACCATGATAACGGGTGTATTTCGGGTCTGCCGCAAGCGCGCAAGCACTGCAAAACCATCCAGCTTGGGAATGCGGACATCGAGCAGAACGATATCCGGCGACAGCAGCGCATGATGTTGCAACGCCGTTTCGCCATCAGACGCACGCACCGTGCGATAGCCTTCACGCACCAGATAGGCATCCAAAATCTGCGCAATTTCCGGCTCATCCTCCACAATAAGAACGAGGCTGTTATCCACGAGCGGCTCCAAATGTTCTTGAGATCGTTATCTTGGGCAAAACCTGCACAGACTATGACCGGCAAATTCTCAACGTGCAATTTCCAAACAATACTCGCACCATCCAGAGACCGGTTTTAAACACAGTGCCGGTTCGATCTTCGCAGAGTCTTGATAATCGGCCTTCAAATCGCAGTCGTTCAACTCTTTCGAGGTGTCGGCATGCAAGAAACCGTTCTAGGCTCAAGCGAATCCCATTCGGCGGTCGGCGTCACCAGACGTTACAAAACCGCCTCATGGCAAACGCAGCTGCTGGTTCCTTCCGTTCTGGCTGCAAGCTTCGTCCTCGTGGTGTTTCCGTCAGTCGATCTGACCATTTCCCGTCTCTTTGCTGACGGACATGGCTTCCCGCTATCCGAAAATCCATTTCTGAAGGGCGTGCGCGACATAAACCGGCAGGGTTTGGTCTATCTTCTGCCGCTCATGGTATTCGCCATCGGGCTTCATGCTTTCCTGCCAAAAAAATATGCCTTCTGCCCGCCGCACAAGGCCCTGTTCGTGCTGCTGAGCTTTCTGCTCGGCCCATTGATTGCAGTACAGTCTCTGAAGAACATCATCGGAAGGGCCCGGCCGCGCAATATTGTCGAGTTTGGCGGGACAGCCGATTTTTCTCCCGTTTGGCAATATGCTGCGGCCTGCAGGCATAGTTGCTCCTTTCCTTCCGGCGAGGCCGCCGTCGCAGCCGCAACACTGTCGGTAATCATCTTCGTGCCTGTGCGGTGGCGACCCACCGCAACCGTTATTGCGGTCCCGATCCTGTTCTTTGTGTCCTTCAACCGGGTTGTCTTCGGCGCCCACTTCCTATCCGATGTCATCGTCGCATGGGGGCTGGTCCTGTGTGTGATGATGTGGCTCTGGCGAAGGATCTCCACCCAGGCGGAGGCGATAGACGCCAGCGTGAGCCATTTCGGCACACTAATTTCCATGCGGCGTAGCGCTCGCCGAGCACACGGAAATTCTCCACAAAATCTTGACATAGCTGACGAAAAGTCCGGCCCGCTACCTCCCAGCCGCAACGGACCATGATCATGCTTGCAGAACAGATTTCCCATTCCGCGCCCACCCAAAGGCAACCAGAACCGGGTTCGGCCAGCCATGCGGAAACAAACCATCAGAATGTGCCCCTGAAACATCTGGCAGCTTCCCATTCGATGTTGCGGCAGACTATCGGCATTGCTTCACGGCTGAAGTTTCGCAAAACCCTGGCTTTCCTGTCGAGAAGCATGCTGTCGCCGTGGCTGACCTTCCGCTGGCTCCGGTTCCTCGACGAGTTCACGGAACAGCACACTTTCGCTCCGCCTCACGATGATCTTATCCGGAAGTCCCTGTCATCCTTTCTCGTGCACCGGCTTGCATGGCGAACCCGGCTCAACATTCTGACCCAGCACTTCGAACTGGCGCGCCAGCTATTGTGCCCGCATGTATTGCAGGCACTGTGGCAGGGGAAAATAATCGAACTTGGAACCATTTGCGGCAGGGATCATCGTTATCGGCTCCAGCTATTGCTTTCCGATCAATGCGGCAGCCGGCACGAAGGCGTTTTTACCGTGCGTCTGGTGGACGCGGCAGATCAGGCGCTGCTGTGCATGGCGAGCTTCGTATTTGTGCGCCGTCCCGGCGATTCATACAGTCTCATTGTCGGTGGATTGCAAGGGGCCGCTCATCCGGACGCCAAACGTACGGTCATATCCGCGACCCGCGATCTCGGCGGGTTGCGGCCGAAAGATGCAGTCATGCTGGTTCTGAAAGGATTGATAGCGCACAGCGCCACCGCCTATTTGATTGCCGTCGACAATTCCAGCCACGTGATCAATTACCGTGCCTCCAAACGGCGTAAAATGAAACTGCCGAACCTGGATGCGTATTGGCTGGATCGCGGCGGCGTTCCGTTTCCGCCTTTCGGCTTTCGAATTCCCGCGGATCCGGCAATCAATGACAGTTGTGGCAGCCGCCGCAGTAACACAAAAATCGCGTTCTGGAAGATTGGGGCGAAACTGATCATGCATCGGGGTGATAATCGGCAGCCCAGCTGATGGCTCTCAACCCGTGCCGGGCGATTGCTTCTAGCGCCCTTTTAACGATCCCACGTTTGAAGGGTGCAGGCCAATTCACAGGTTCGGACCATCTGTCGGCATTGCACCAATTGGGTGGAACACAAGCCTCATCCGTGTTCCGCCCGAATGACTTTCGCCCACCTCAACGCTTCCACCGTGAAGCACCATGATCTGCTGCACAAGATTAAGACCAAGGCCAGCGCCAGGACCTTGATCCTCAAGGCGGGTGAACGGTTCGAATATGCTTTCGCGCATATCTGGAGGAATGCCGCTACCCTCATCGGTCACTTCAATCACAGCCGGTTTCATGACGCTTATCGCAATTGTTCCTCTCTTATCCCCATGGTCAATCGCGTTTTGAAACAGGTTGGTGATGGCGCGCTCGATCGACTGGCTATCGCCGAGGACGTTGATAACTTCAGCATCATTATCGAAAGTCACATCATAGCCAGCCGCGAAAGCAAGGGGCGCCAGATCAGAAATTACCTGCCGCGCAGCGGAGACTATATCCACGGTATGAAATCTGCTCGCCTGCCCCTCCAGACGCTGGAGGTCAAGAAGCTGGCCCGCCAGGGTTCCCAGCCGGGACACGTCACGCATGAGGCCAGATTTCAACTCGCTTTCCGGTAGGGCATGCAGTCGGGCAGAGAGGATAGCGATGGGAGTTCTCAGCTCATGGGCTGCCTGCGCCAAAAAACGCTGTTGGCGGGAATATCCTTTATCGAGGCGCTCCAGAGCGCCGTTGAAAGCCTCCACCAACGGCGAAAGCTCGACTGGAACAGTCTTTGCGGACAGGCGAATTCCACGCCGCTCAGGCTCAATCTGTGCAGCTTTGAGAGCAACTTCGGATGTTCCTCTCAAGGTAATACGCACCACCAGCGGTATGACCAGCAACGCTCCCAGCGCGGCGAGAAGAAGGCCGGGAAGAATGAGCGCCTTGAACCCTTCCCCGACCGTTTCCGCCAGCCGTCCAAAGGTCAGCCGGCCTCCCGTACCTGCCATGATCTGGACGCGCCCCACGGGTGTATCTTCCCATCTTATGAGGGCATAGGGCCGGAGTGATCCAGCTTTATCGTCGCCAAGCCGGGCTTCAAGCACATCCGGCATGGCAGCACGAAATGGCCGGTAGGCGTCGGGCACAGTGCCTTCCGCAAGCTGGTTGCCAGAAACATCCTGAATAACAAACCAGAGGGATTTTTCCTCTCGACGCAATACCGCCAGTTCAGGCGTGTTGCTCAAGGCCAGATGCCCTTCCGGATCACGGGCTACTGCCTCCTTCAAGACGTCGATTATGCCTCGATCATAACGTTCGTGAACAAAGCCAGACAGCCAGAGAAATGCAACGAAGAGCGCCAGCGCGCATAGAACGATCGCTGCCTGGGCGAGAACGATACGCGTAATCAGCTGCCACTTTAAGGAAAGAGGAGTCTCTCTCAATTAGGGGGTCTCACGCAAGAGATAGCCGACACCGCGTACGCCGTTCAGTGTGACCCCTGCCGCCGCCGCTGCCAGCTTGCGGCGCACCCGGGAAACATGTGTGTCGAGTGCGTTCGGTTCCACCTCATCGTTCATCCCGAAAACTGCCTCCATCAAAACCGGCCTTTGCACCATGCGCCCCTTTCGTCGCATCAAGGCTTCAAGCACGAGCAATTCGCGGCGTGGCATGGTGAGTGGAACATCGCCGACAAAAGCCTGACGCGCAGTGAAATCGAAAGATACACGGCCAAGCCGGACAATGTCTGGACGAAGATCGCCATTGCGACGCAAAATGGCCCGCAACCGAGCCATCAGCTCATCGAAGGCGAAGGGCTTGCCAAGATAGTCGTCTGCACCGCTATCGAGGCCGTGGATGCGATCGGGCAGGTCGCCGTGAGCTGTCAGAACAAGAACCGGAACCGAATTGCCGCGCCCACGCAGGCTCCGCAGCACGGACAATCCATCCCCGTCAGGCAGGCGACGATCAAGAATAACCGCATCGTAGCAATCTTCTGAAAGCATATGTTCAGCTTCGCCGCAGGTGGCGACGATATCCGCGACCATGTTTTGGGATGTCAGAACTTGTTCCAATATCGATGCCAGTTCGCTTTCATCCTCCACCACCAGAATTCGCATCCAACGTGCCTTTTCTTGCCAAGATTTGCTCAACGTAACATTTGTGGCTGGCATGAGACTGGCATCAGCCAGCCCAGTAGAATTTCTGAACCTGATTTATTGGTGGCAAACAGCCGGAGCGACAGGCTTTTGACAGGTGGCGCTTGGAAATTTCAGCGGTTCTGCCGGGCAGACCGGAGAACAATTTCCTTGGAGGAGCCGCTGAAATGCCAATCGCCGATTTCGTTCCCTTCTTCGCAGCCTGGTTGCGCAACCCGCTGCTGACTGCCGCAATTGCCCCGTCGGGACCGTCCATTTCGCGCTTGATCACACGCGAAATCAAACCAGACACGGGGCCCATCATCGAATTGGGACCAGGAACCGGCGTATTCACTTATGCTCTCCTCAAACGCGGCGTCGATCCCCGCGATCTGATCCTGATCGAATTCAACCCCGATTTCGTAAGCATATTGCGCAAGCGCTTTCCGCGTTCAACGATCATCCAGGCAGACGCGACCCGGCTCACGAGCCTCAACCTTTTACCGCCTGCATCCTGTAAAAGCATCATCAGCGGACTGGGCCTTCTTGCAATGAACCCCATGCAAGTGGAAGCTATCTTGCGCGGCAGTTTTCACTATCTGGCTCAATCCGGTTCATTCTACCAGTTTACCTATGCGATGCGTTGTCCAGTCAAGACGGAACTGCTCGCGGAGCTTGGTCTGATATCCGAAGAGATGGGCCGGACTTTCTTCAATATTCCACCGGCATCCGTGCACAAGTTTCAAAGACGAAGAACTGATGTTTGCTAGCGGCTGGCGAAGAAAATTAGCCGACGGACGCACAGAACGCGATACTTAAGCGCCTTCAGATAAGCTTGCGCATTACAAAATCTGGCGGGGCCGAATGGGAAACATCTTTGTCGGCCAGATCCTGTTTCGAATCATTTGACCAGTTCAGTGGCGAAGACGCTAGGAAAAATGCGCGCCATCTCGACGAGACGATGCAAAGGCGGACGAATACATCGAGCGCTTCTACAATCCGAAGCGTCGCCACTCGACATTGGGATATCTCAGCCCGATGGAATTGGAAAATAAAGTCGGAGTAGCGCAGTTGAAGTCGTGGAGCGCCTTGAGATGGCAATCGAGCATATTTCTTCACAGCTATCGTCAGCACGTCGCTGTCCATAGCTTTCCAGTGATCTTGGGTCCCTTCCTCGGCGTTTGACGCGATCTGGAAAGTTGGAAAGAAACCTCCTGTTTAGCAACACAAATATCGTCACCTAAGGTTCGACTTTTGCGGCACACGCGCCAATCTTAAATAAAGTAAGAGCCCCGGTGACCCTATAAGTTGTGAGGTCAACGCGCCAGCTGGTTGACTGCAGCTGGCGCCAGTTCCAGCGCAACCGCTTTTCAATCTCCGGCGCGAACCTTTGAAGCCGGCGGTAGATCGTCGAATGATCAACAGGCACACCCCGCGCGCCATCATTTGCTCAAGGTCGCGGCAGCTGATCCCATAGCGGCCACTTGAAATCGCTCATTAAAAGTCTCGCTGAAAATCACCAGCGCTATTTCCAATATCAAAGTGATTGTTGCAACAGCCAGAATATCCAACATATTGGTCGACTGCGTTTTGGGAGTTTATTAGAGTAGATTCTCCACAATGAGATTCCGCGGGTGACGATTATGAGTAATGAAAATAATGATCGACAGCGCAGAGATGTGGAGATACCCGTCGTCTCCTATACCGGATCTTACGCCTGGCAGACGAATTTCTACGATACCGAACTGGATTTGCGTGATTGGCTCGCGGCTATTGTAGATGGATCAGATGATGCAATCATCAGCAAGGACCTGCAGGGGAATATCAAGACCTGGAATCGGGGAGCCCAGCGTTTGTTCGGCTACGATCCCGAGGAGGTTATAGGAAAACCCATCACCATTCTTATTCCGGAAGACCGTCTCAACGAGGAGCCCGCCATACTGGCGCAAATCCGAGATGGAATGCGTGTCGAACATTTCGAAACTGTCCGCAAGAAGAAGGATGGCACGCATCTGGATATTTCTCTAACAATCTCTCCGATCCGCAACGCTCAAGGCGTAATCGTTGGCGCCTCCAAAATAGCCCGCGACATTACCGAGCGCCGCAAAGCGCAGGAAAAATTGTTTCTATTATTGGGCGAAATGCACCATCGCGTTAAAAACCTGTTTGCACTGGCAAACGGGATCGTATCGCTGAGTGGGCGGGATGCGAAAAATGTCGATGAATTTCGCCAAAGCGTACAGTCCAGACTGTCTTCGCTGGCAAGAGCGCACGAATTGACGATGCCTGCCTGGGATGAAAATCCCGACATGTCGGCCGCTATTCCCATCCAGACCCTTATACATACAATCCTTGATCCATATCAGGGCTGTAATATCAGCCTTGCGGGAGCCAACCCGTCTGTTTCCGGGAAGTCGCTGACAAATTTGTCTCTCCTGTTGCACGAATTTGCAACGAACGCGGCCAAACATGGAGCGCTTTCATCAATGACAGGGCGCCTCGACATTTTTGTCGAGGAGACGAGCGGAATGGTCAGATTATCCTGGACTGAAAGCGTTGAGGGGAAAGTCGGCCAGATAAGCGCGGAAGGATTTGGAACGCGTCTGGAAGCCGGTCTTTCATCTGCCCTGAACGCCACAGTTTATCGGAACTGGCTGCCAACCGGGTTGGAAATCAAAGTATCGATCCCAATTTGCATACTGTTATCGGACACGGAAGAAAAATAGAGCCGGAGCCGCCAACACGGCCAGCTCCATTCTTGGCTTCCGTCCCGCGCTTGTGTCCATGCCAGCAGCAACGCCTTCAACCTTACGGACCGGCGGGCGGACAGGTTTCGGATATGTACCAGATGCACATTCAAACATGGACGGAACCATTCGAACCATTGTTTCGTTAATCTCCTTTCTCCGGCATCTATATGAATGGTGGGTCGGTTTCATCAGAACCCGAGTTGCCTCAGGAAATTCGACCATGGGGAACCATCAAGTTTGCCGGAGACACGCCGCGACGGGAGACGACCATGGTAGAAAACGGGTACAAACTTCAGCAAAACGGCGATGGCACATGGTCTGTGATAGATGCTTTCAAGGGCCACCCCATCACGTTCGAGGGCCGCTTGCAGATCGCACTGACCGAGGAGGAGGCAAAGCGCGTTTTCGATTGCCTTAACCGCCAGAATCTTGAACGCCACCCGGAACACGGAAGCGGTCGGGTGCCATGAGCCGAAGCAATATCGAAATATGAAGTGATCAAGCACGCCTATCTTAAATAATTGAGAAGCGTATTGTTGAGGTATCCTGAAGGAGGATCGCATGCCGCTCTTCAACGAAGCGAGCCGTATCTACAAGCCGGAAGAAGTGACCTTCATGCGCAGCTGTTTTTCCCACGCCGCAATTATTCTTGAAGAAAGCGACAGGGAGTATGCTGCCACGGATCTTTCGACGGCAATCATAATGCTTTACCAGAACGGCCTGAGGGATCTGAACTACATTGCCGAACTGGCGTCCCGGCTTGCTCACAAGAGATATCGGGACCGCCATCTGGAGGCACCCGCCGCCGCTAACCTGAACATCGTGCCGGATTCAGAACCCTCTCCCTGATTTCGGTCGCCTCAAGCATTCTGCTCTGCATCCACAAATTTGTTAAAGCGGCTGTCGCCTGCATCTTCATAGAGGAAGGCAAGTTTTCGGTCGTCGAATATGGCAAAGAAATCGTCCCATTCAATCTCTTCCAGATTTTCGTCTTTCTCCGCGAAGTCAATGCGTAATATACCGCTTTGGTTGCCTGTATCCACGATGGCCGGGCGCCCGTTGCGGTCTTCCGCCCACCGGCGGATCTTGTCGTGATCTCGCGTGATCTGAGCCATTGTTCTATCCTTCCGCTTTAAACTTCTTCGCTTCTTCAAGCAGCTTTTGCCTGTCCCTGCCGAAACGTTCGATCAACTGGCGTGCCTGCAACGGGGAAATATCCGAATTCTCCGCGAGAAACTTTACGTCTTCATCGTCCGTAAGCGGGGTGATTGGTTGCTCGTTCATCATCGGCCTCCATTCTGACCTTCTGACGGATTGACTGGCTGGTCGCCTCCCGTACCCGTCTGCGGCCGCTGGTTTTCAAGCGGCGGATTTTGTCCCGGCTGTTCGCCGGAATCCGTCGCCGGCGGCGTCTGTATTCCCTGCTGCTGCGATACCAATCCGCCTCCGGTCAGGCTCCATCCAAGGAATAAAAGCAGCAGAACCGCCAATATAACCAAGGCGAAGCGGGGGAAGTATCCAAGCGTTCGCGAAGGCTCGACCCTTTTGTCTTGCTCAGGTTTCGATTGCACATTCATCGCCACACCCATGAAATTATGAAATAGCCAATGACGACCATCGCGATGATGAACCACCAGACGAGATAGGCTGGGCCTTCCCCCCTGGATGCGTTTCCGCTTGCGGTTCGCACGTTGCCTTCAGAGGGCCATTCCCGCAAGCCGGATGCATGGCTGGAAGCGTTGCTGTCATCAGCCTTTGCGGGCAGCGGTTGGGACTCGTCGTGAGGCTGGGAGTTGCCGCCTGCCTCCGCATCCGTTTCCATTGGAGCAGCCGCCGGATCGAAACCGGGAACCTTGTCGCCGGTCTCCCCCCGTTGAATTGCGCCCCTTGTGCGAGCGCCAATACTTTTGTCCGCTAAAACTCGTTTCATCGCTTTGGACCTCCAGGGTCCAACCATGAGCCATGCCAATTGTTCCAAAACTTATCGGCCCAATCCCGCCGCTTGCCTTCCGACACGCTGCATCTAATGAAACAATCCGGCGTTTGAACGGTTGGGCCGTCAGTTTCAGCAAACGGAGGCTCCGATGAAACACGACCCGAAAGCAGGCACCACCGACCAGAAACCGAAATGGGAAGGCCCACCGGAAAACCGGCCGCGGGGCTATGAACCTGCCGTTGACGACCCGGCAAAAAAGCGCGACGCCGCTGGGCATCACCTGTCTGACCCCGACCGTAAGAACCTTTCCGATGCGCTGAGCGAGCCGAAGCACGCGGGACGAAAAGGGGACGACGGGTGAAGTGAAACACCTGAAACCGTCGCTTCCTCACCACAAGGCGTGCATTGTCGGCTGGTCCGGACTGACCGGGCCGGGGGACGGATGTTCGGGCAAGGGAAGCGGCGGGACCTGCTCCGGTTCATCGGGGCTGAATGGCCCCTTGTCCGGTTGCGGAATGGTTTCCGGCGGATCGACCGGAATACCATCCGGCTCCTTTTCGGGTATCTCCGGCGGTTCGGGATTTCCGGACAGAACGAACATCAACCATTCGCGGTTTTCATCAAGATGGATTTTCATTCGAATTCTCCCTTTGCCAGTAGCGCCAGTAGCTAACATCAAGCGTGATCCGGCTTGCCATAGGCCTTGCGTAATTCGCCTTTGGTTGCTTCCAGCACATGCTTGCGTTTTTCCGGCAGATTCTTGCCCGCGCGGTTGATGTAGAAAGTCAGCATGGACATAGCCGAGCGAAACGGCTCTGCCTTGCGCTTACGGCTCTTGTCGGCTGAGCGCTTCAGGGAAGCTGCAATTTTCTTCGGATCGTCCTGTTCGAACACATGCGGCTCCAGATCCAGCGCGTCGCTGTGTTCGGTTACGTCAGCCGACCATTTCTTTGTCTGGGCCATATCAAAACTCCTCTCTTCAGAGCTTCGATAACTGTCGAAGGCTGCCCATGTTCCCTATCATCTGTCCGCGACGTCGGCTGGTTCGTCACCTTTGACGGAACAAAAAGCCCGCAAGTCGGTTCGAGAGCCTGTTCAGCCGTCATGGCATCCAACTGGAGGAACCGCGATGTTCTACGATGCCTCAAGCATCAAATATCCTTTTTTCGATAAGGATCGCGTCGGAGCGGGCGAGCCGTCCGAGCACGAACCACGCGACCATCAGGCGCGACCGACACATGAGCAATCGAACGCACCGGGCAACCCGCGCCAGCCGCAACCGGACGACCCGCAAAGGAACTTCGATTTCGACAGCCCCAACGGCGAGCGCCCGAATGATCTGGCTAACCCCAGCGCGCGCGAACTGCGGCGGGAAAGCCGTGGACCCGAACAGAATTGACTACCACAGGAGGTGAAAATGCCTGCGAAATCCAAAGCGCAGCAACAGGCTGCCGGCGCGGCTCTGGCCGCGAAGCGCGGAGACAAGGCCAAAAGCGAACTGCGTGGAGCGTCCAAGGAAATGGCCAAATCCATGAGTGAAAAAGAGTTGGAGAAAATGGCTTCCACCAAGCAGAAAGGGAAGCCTGAGCACAAATCCAAATCCTGACAACGCAGACGGGAAGTAACGATGATTACTCTGAAATGGCTTGCCGTCGTGATGTTTGTGGTGGCGCTGCTCGGGTTGGGCAGCTTGTTCATCACGTCGGACAAGGGAGATGTATCACCGGACAGCCCCACACCACCGGTCGGCTCGCCCACACAGCCCTGACGTTTTGATTTTTGTCCAAGGTGCGAAACAAAATGAGGGCTGCGGAGTTAGATGTGCCGTCGTGGGGATTTTCAGCCACACGACAAGGACAGTTTCGGAACAATAGGAGGAGCCTGAAATGGCCAGCACCAAGCAACGCAATCTCGAAGACCTTTTCTACGATACCCTCAAGGACATTTATTATGCGGAGCGCAAGATTCTGAAAACGCTTCCGAAAATGTCGCGTGCCGCTGCCGATGAAAAGCTGAAGAACGCATTCGAAAAACATCGCGAACAAACCGAAGGTCATGTGGAACGCCTGCAGCAATGCTTCGAGATTCTCGGCAAGCGTGCGCAGGGCAAGACCTGCGATGCCATTGAAGGCATCATCGCCGAGGGCGAGGAAATCATCGAAGAATTTTCGAACAGCCCGGCGCTGGACGCAGGACTCATATCCGCAGCCCAGGCCGTGGAACACTATGAAATCACCCGTTATGGCACCTTGAAACGCTGGGCTGAAACCCTTGGATACAAGGACGTCGCGAAAATCCTCGACCAGACCTTGCAGGAAGAAGGCCAGACGGACAAGGACCTCACGAAACTTGCCGAGTCCTCCGCCAATCTCCGTGCGGAAGCGGCTTGACGAGAGACCTTCAAGGTCTGCAGCGAGGTCATGATCCCATGCGGACAATTCGCGTCGTCTAGGGGCTTCGGACAGCCCCCATACCGTAGCCAGCGCGGAAGCGCTGGCTACGCGTCTCTGTACCCTGACGGATCGACAATTACTCCCCACCCGGCAGAGCTTCGATGAAAACGGTGAAACGTTTTTCATCCCGACCTTTGCCCTCGTCCGGCAGGACGGGAACCCGGAAATGACCGTAGACCGCTTCTATGGCGGCATTGTCCACCGCGGTTTCATGGCAACCAAGCTCGTTAGCCATCCGCACTGGCACGACCACGACAACCTGCCGGAAGGATGGACGGGGCATTTCGCGGCATGTTTGCAGGATTGCGTTCTACCGGGCTTCTCGGTGTTTTCACACCGCCACGCCCTCGACGCGGCAACTACCTCGCTGAAGAAGCATAAAGTGCGCTTCAAGAACCCATTCGCGTCCGGCGGTGCAGGCCAAAACGTCATCGACACGGTTCGTTCGCTCGACTGTTTTCTGGCCGCGGTTTCAGAGGGCGATATCGCGAAAGGACTGGTTCTGGAAGAGGATGTGGAAAATTCCACCACCTATTCCGTCGGACAGATCCGGCTTGAAAACCATATCGCAACCTATCTAGGCCGTCAGTATACGTCCCGCGACAAAGCCGGGAATGAGCTTTATGCCGGCAGCCGCTTGCGCGTGGTGCGTGGCGACTGGGATGCGCTCCTTCAACTTCTGCAATCGCCAACAGCACGCAAGGTCGTGGAGAATGCCCGGCGCTACGACGAGGCTGCGCAGGAGCATCTTGGACTCGTTGCTTCACGCCGGAACTATGACGTTCTTGTCGGGCCGATAACCGAAAACGGCGTGCGTTGTGGAGTACTGGAACAGTCGTGGCGTGTGGGGGGCGCTTCCCCCGCCGAACTTCTGGCGATGGAAAAACTGATGCAGGATGAAACCGTTATCGCCGTGCAGGCCGTTTTGCACGAGAGCCGCGACGAAGCACCAACATTCCGGGAGGACGATTTCATCGTTTATTCCGGTGGGGATGATCTCGGGCAGCCCCTGCATAAATATGCGAGAATCGAGAAAATCTATCATGATCCGTAACGATACCGCCGTCAGTGTCGACCAGTATGAACTGGCCGCAACTGTAATCTCTCCAGACACCACCATTCCCGGCGTTCTCTTTCTTCATGGCTGGGCCGGCAGCCAGAAACGCGATATCGAGAGGGCGAATGCAATATCTGCCCTCGGCTGCGTCTGCCTCACCTTCGATATGCGCGGCCACGGGGATTTACTCTCCAGCAATAAAACAGTAACGCGCGGTGAAAACCTGGATGACGCAATCGCGGCCTATGACAGTCTGGCCAGCCTCAAAATGGTTGAGGACGACTCGATTGTCGTCGTAGGCAGCAGTTACGGCGGATATCTCGCGACATTGCTGACCGAGTTTCGTCCCGTCCGCTGGCTGGCGCTCAGAGCTCCCGCCCTTTATCGTGACGAACTCTGGCAGGTTCCCAAGGCAAGGCTCGATCGCAGGGACCTGCAATCCTATCGCTCGGCACTGGTTAGTTATGACGACAACCGGGCCTTGCGGCAGGCGCGGGAATTTCGCGGCGATGTGCTGCTGGTCGAGTCCGAGCATGACGTCATCGTCCCGCACCCGACAGTAGCGAGCTATCAAACCGCCTTCATCAATGCCCGTTCGCTGACCGTTCGGATGTTGGACGGCGCTGACCATGCACTCTCCGAAGAGCGCCATCAAAAAACCTACAACCAGCTCCTGACCCGCTGGATCAGGGAAATGGTTCTCGGTGCCCGTTGAATTTCCACGGTAACATTCCCGAGGGAACATTCATCAAGCTCGTTGGTTGGGACAGTCTCTCAGAAACAAGGGAGCCACCGATGAAACAGTCTATTCGATATGTCGCAGGCGCGTTTTTCCTGCTGGTCACGCCGGCAGCGTTTGCCCAAACCGCCCCTTCCGCAGAGCCGCAAACGCCCGCTGTTACGACACCCGGAGAGAAAAACCCGAAGGCGCCCGTGCCGGGGCAGAACAGCTTTACCGAAGATCAGGTGAAGGACCGCCTTACCGAAGAAGGCTACACCAACATCATGCACCTTCAGCTCGGTGAGGACGGCGTCTGGCGCGCCGACGCTGCGCGCAACGGCCAGCCCGTCAAGGTTCTTTTCGATTTCCAGGGAAACATCACCACGCAGTGACCCGGCTGTAACCGGCAAACGAATTAAAGGAGATGAAAATGGCTTATATCACAGGTCTATTCGACAACTATGATGAAGCGGCCGATGCTGTCCGTGCCCTCGAGGAAGCGGGAATTTCTTCTGAAAATATCAGCCTGATTTCGAACAACACAGACGGCCGATATGCTGGCGATGCGCTGAAAGGCGACGATGGCGCCGTTACCGGCGTCGAAACCGGTGCTGGTATCGGCGCGGTCGCGGGCGGCGGTGCCGGACTGCTGACGGGACTGGGTCTCCTGTCTATTCCGGGCGTCGGCCCGGTCGTGGCGGGCGGCTGGCTCACCGCGACACTGGTCGGGCTGGTCGGCGGCGCCACAGCTGGCGGCGTTACGGGCGGTATCGTTGGGGCTCTCGTCGACACCGGCGTACCCGAAGAAGAAGCGCAGGCTTACAGCGAAGCCGTTCGCCGAGGCAGCACTCTGGTCGCGGTTCGTTGCGATGAAGCCGAGCGCGGGAAGGTCGAAGCCATTCTGGAAGACTGGGGCCGCGTCAATATAGGCCAGAGACGAGACGCTTATCTCGAAGAGGGATGGGAGAATTTCAATGCGTCAGCCGCGCCCTACACGGCGGACGAGATCGAACGCGAACGTCAGCGCTGGGGCTAGGCGGAGCGTCCGATGAAAGAGGTAGATCCGCGCAGGGCTCGTCAGGGTTTGAATGGACGGCGTATCCTGACGATCCTCCTTTCGAGCCTGTTGCTGGCAATGATTGTCTGGGGCGTGGTGGAATTTTACGGAAAGATGCGTCCAGGACGTGGTTTCATGGATGACAACAGCAAACCACCGGCATCCACGGAATCGCAACCGCCGCCTTCCGCCACGGGGCGGCAATGACGATCCCGGCCCCGGCAACGACACATCACCCGCCTGACCTTGAGCAAGTCTGCGCCGAAGCGCGGACTTGTCGGCGTTGCGAGCTCTACAAGGATGCGACACAGACGGTCTTCGGCGAAGGCCCTGTCGGGGCGCGAATTTTCTTCATCGCCGAACAGCCGGGCGACAAGGAGGATATCGGCGGGCGACCATTGATCGGTCCCGCGGGCCAGGTTTTTGACGCCTGCCTCGCCGAAGTCGGCATCCAGCGCGAGCGGTGCTACATTACCAACGCGGTCAAACATTTTCGCCACATCCAGCGTGGCAAAAGACGCCTCCACCAGCGCCCGTCGACCAGCCACATAGAAGCCTGTCGCTGGTGGCTTGAGCAGGAAATTGAACTTGTGTCACCGCATATCATCGTGGCGCTGGGCGCAGTCGCCGCACGCGCCGTTTTTGGCAAGCCCGTCAAGATCGCAGCCGCGCGCGGTCGTCCCATGCAGCACGAAAACCGTCGCATCTTTGTGACCATCCACCCATCCTATCTGCTGCGTTTACGCGGCAGAAGCGGTTTTGACCGCGAACGGGCGATATTCCTGAAGGACCTCGCTGAAGTTGCTGAGTTCGGGCGCTCCTCCCAAACGTGAAGTTTATTACAGGATTTTTCTTGGAACATCCTTCAGGCCCCAAGGTTAGGTTTATGTCACGCGCGACAAACTCAACTCCCAAAATCATTGGTTTGGAACCACTGAAAGGAAAGAGAATGGCACAGAATCACACGCAAGGTGGCACACACGAACAACACGTGAAGGCCGGCCAGCAGAGCCACAAGAACGACGGCAAGCAAGCAAGTAGCGGAGGCGGCGACAAGCAGCAGTCATCTTCTCGTGGCGGAACCCACGAACAGCATGTGAAGGCAGGCCAGCAGAGCCATAAGAATTCGTAACTTACCAAAGGGGCGGCCTTGTGCCGCCCCATTTTCAACCCGGACATTGATCCGGAAAGGCCACACCGATGTCGTTCACCCCAGATTCCGACTACATGCTTCAGCCGGATCAGCTTGTTGAGATGATACCGGCTCTTCGCGCTTTTTCCCGCACATTCTACAGCCAGAAGGAAGATGCTGAAGATCTCGTTCAGGAAACCTTGATGAAGGCACTGGCCAACCGGGAAAAATATACGCCCTATTCACCGCTTAAATCGTGGCTTTTTACGATCATGCGCAACACATTCTGCACCCGGATTCGTATTCAGAAACGCGAAGCACCAGGTGCCGTCGAGTGTGTCTCTCCAATAGCCTCGGTCGAAGCATCGCAGGAACTGACCCTTGAAGCCCATGATGTGCAGACAGCCATGGCGACCCTGCCCCACAAATATCGCCGGGTATTGGCGATGGTGGTGTTGGAAGGGAAGAGCTATGAGCGTACCGCGGAGCTTTGCGATTGCTCGATAGGCACGGTGAAAAGCCGTCTGCACCGCGCTCGTCACAAACTGCACGATATCATGGAGGGAGCCTAGATAGTGTTGTTCAGGCACAGTATCCCGCGCTCTCGCACTGTGGCTCGTGATGTGGATTCAGCACGAGGCATCTTGTCATTTGGTCCTGGACATGGCCAACTGTTTTTAATGAATAAGTCAAGTGATGATATTATGCGTCTATTCTCGGGAAAGCGCATTCTGATTTTTGAAGACGGGTTTCTGCTATCGGAAGAAGCAGCCGCCAGACTGGTGAATGCCGGAGCTATAGTGCTTGGCCCGGTCAGTACTGCCAATCAGGCACTGAATTATCTGGAAACCGGGGCGGTAGACGCTGTCGTTATGGATGTCGCGCTGGAGCCGGACGCAGTGCTCCCGCTCATCGCCCAACTGGAACTGGATGCCATACCCTTTATATTCGCACTGCCGGAGAACCCAAGACTGGATAGCCAGCGCTTTGCCGGATTCGTGCTGAGTGCCCGCCACAAGGACCTCTCTACAATAGCCGAAGCATTGTTCCTGCGCCGCACTATGGAACAATAGAGCTCTTCCAGATCAGAAAAGGTTCGGTAAAGCAAAGGGTTAAAACGACCTTTCTTTCCGCATCCCAGGTGGCAAATGGCCTGACTGTTTGCAACAGACCATGGCTTCTCGTCAGGACGTTGCCATCGCAAATTTCATGGTCCCAACTTTTCTCCATCTACTTGTTGCGATTGATTTGCAATGACAAAAGATGCTTTCTATTTCTATTGTTAGAACGAAGAACATTTGGCTCTAAGGTCGGCTAAAAAGTAATATTTGCATTTGTTTAATTTTCAGGGAAGCGCCTCCCCTCGGATGCTTCCTCCCTTTAATCTGTGCACCCATTCGCCCCTGCGCCCTCGCGCGGGGGCCTTTTCGCATATCTTGCGCGTAAGAGACCGCTAAAAAGAGCCTGCGTCGTACTCGGAGAAAGAAGTCTTCTTCGACTGTTTGGTGCATCGGCCCAAAAATCGATTCCAGTTTGCGGGCGGATGCTGCGAAGTCGATGAAAGGTTCCCCCAAGAGACCTCAGCGATTGTAGGTACACACCTTCCAGCTGATCGAGCACCGCCTTTTATTGCCGCGCCATGTCCAGGACGATTGCGTTTCGGCACCATAAGGCACTCTCTGAAAAATGGTTCGGCTTCGATATCACCCCTCTGTGAGCGGGATTGAGTACAAGCTTTCGCTTCGCCGGATTGATCCGGCGAGCCTGTTGTGTTCTTACAAATCCTATTACCAGCACCGAGTATCTCCTATGACGTCCCGAAAAGCCTACCATGCCCAAGCCCTGAATTATGTCGAAAGCGGTCAACTGGCAGGCGACCTCGGGCGCCTGGTGGCCCGCCGCTCCATCAGCCAATCCGAAGGCACCCCAGATGCATTGCGCGCCTATCTGACAGACGACATCAGCCCGCTGCTTCGAGGCTATGGCTTCGATACGACGGTCTACGATAATCCGCTGCCTGACGGTCCCCCGCTGATGATCGCCCGATATCTTGAGGACGCGGCTCTGCCAACCATCCTTGTTTACGGCCATGGGGATGTCTGCAACGGCGAAGCACATCGCTGGCGCGCGGGCCTGCATCCATTTGAGTTGGTGCAGGAAGATGACCGCCTCTACGGGCGCGGCACTGCTGACAACAAGATCCAGCATCTGATCAACATCACTGCCCTTGGCCTGCTGCTCAAGGCGAAGGGGAAGCTTGGATTCAATGTCAAGTTCATATTGGAAATGGGCGAGGAAACCGGCTCTCCCGGCTTGCGAGAGTTCCTTGAAATGAAGCGCGGCGAACTCGCGGCAGATGTATTGATCGCTTCCGATGGACCGCGCCTTTCACCTGCTATTCCAACTGTTTTCATGGGTTCCCGGGGAGCGGTTGATATCGACTTGACGGTGCGGCTACGAGACGAGGATCATCATTCCGGCAACTTTGGCGGGCTTCTGGCTGATCCCGGGATCATTCTGGCGCATGCTCTGGCAAGCATTACGGACAGCCGGGGCCAGATAAAAATTCCCGAGTGGCGTCCAGGCAGCCTGTCGAACGAGGTACGCGCTGCGTTGGCAGACCTACCCTATCGTCAGCACGATCCCGAATGGGGCGAAGAAGCCCTGACCCCTTCAGAACGGGTCTTTGGCTGGAATTCCTTCGCGGTTCTTGCCCTGTCTTCGGGAACGATCGATGCACCCCAATCGGCAATTTCAACAACGGCGCGAGCTGTCGGCCAGTTGCGTTTCGTGGTCGGAACGGACATGGACGACATCGTGCCTGCGCTTAGACGTCATCTGGATGCACACGGCTTCAACAGGGTAGATGTCTCGTGCCGTGGCGAAGCATTCAAGGCGACGCGTTCCGCGCTCGATCACCCCTGGGTGACTTTCGTCTGCAGCTCAATTGCGCGAAGCATCGGACAACGGCCGCATATTTTACCCAATCTGGCCGGCTCACTGCCAAATGACATGTTTACCGATATTCTTGGTTTGCCCACCATATGGGTTCCGCACAGTTATGCCGAATGCTGTCAGCACGGACCAAACGAACATGCGCTACTTTCGATCGCGCGACAGGGCATGCTAATCATGACGGATCTGTTTCTCGATATCGGAGCCGCCACCGACACAGCCCGTATCGGCCCAGATGGTTTCCAAACAACGTAGTCATTGGACCCGGTGTGCTTGTCACCAGGCAAGCTTGGGCACCGCGTCCAACAGCATGCGCGTATATGGTTGCCGTGGCGCGGCGAATATATCAGAAACAGCGCCTTCCTCGACAATCTTGCCGTGGTGCATGACGACAACCCGGTCGCAAAGATGGCGCACCACGGACAGATCATGGCTGATGAAAAGCAAAGTCAGGTTGAGGCTTTTCCGCAGTTCAAGCAGCAGGTTGATAACCTGCGCCTGAATCGAAACGTCAAGCGAAGCCACGGGTTCGTCGCAAACGATCAGTTCCGGCTGCATTGCCAGCGCCCGTGCTATGGCGATGCGCTGTCGTTGCCCGCCGGAGAACTGGTGAGGATAACGGTCGGCCAAGGAAGGATCGAAGGCAACCGATTTCAGCCAGCCATTGACGTAATCTCGTGCGTCTTTCTTGGTGCAAAACCCGTGGGCGATGGGTCCCTCGGCAACCGACTGGAATATGGTGCGGCGCGGATCGAGAGAGGCAAAGGGGTCCTGAAAGATCATTTGGACGGACGTCCCGATCTTGCGCTCATTCTCCCGTAGTTTGCGACCATCTACCTGAACATTTCCAGTTGTGGGCGTGGAGATGCCGCAAATGATGCGGCCCAGCGTCGACTTTCCCGAACCGGATTCGCCGACAAGACCCAGCACTTCGCCGCGCGCAATCGTTAGATTTGCCGACTGGACTGCACGGACCGCGTGCGGCGGTTTCGCCAGACCGAGCCGCTGCGCGAAACGGCCAAGCGAACCGACCGGCTTTTGGAAAACCATTGTGACATCCTTGGCGGTCACGAAGTTCGGATTGGGTTCGGCCGGCTTGTCGATCTTTGCTTGCGCGGCAGAAAAATGCCCAACGCTCTCGGTTGCGTTTGAGGTCAGGAGCTCTCCGGGTTGCTTTCGCGACGGCAGGGCGTCCAGCAGTCCCTTTGTGTAAGGATGTTGGGGTGATCCCAGAACATCGGCAACATTCCCTTTCTCGACGATCTTGCCAAGCCGCATGACGGCTATCTTTTGCGAAATCGAGGCAATTGTCGCGAGATCGTGGCTGATCCAGATCATCGAAATACCGAGTTCGGCAACGAGCGCCTTAACCTCTTTCAGGATTTCAGCCTGTACAGACACGTCGAGCGCTGTCGTCGGTTCGTCTGCGATGACCAGTTTCGGATTGTGAAGCAAAGCGATGGCAATCGCCACTCGCTGACGCATACCGCCAGAAAATTCGTGCGGATACTGATCGACCTTCTTTTCCGGCTCAACGATGCGCACGCGGGCCAGTGCTTCAACGGCTCTGCGGCGCACTTCTGTATCCGAGGCCTTTTCATGGGCACGGATCGCCATAGCGATCTGGTCAATCACCTTGAGAACCGGATTGAGGGTCATCATCGGGTCTTGAAAGACCATCGAGATTTCCCGACCACGCAAGCGGCGCAACTGGCTTTCCGGCAGTCCGACCAGTTCCTTGCCTTCAAACCGGATGGAGCTGCCGGATTGAATTTTGCCCGGCTTGTCGATCAGTCCGATAAGCGAGAAGCCGGTGATCGACTTGCCGGAACCGGATTCTCCCACCAGGCCGAGGATCTCGCCCCTGCCTAGCTCGAACGAAATGCCATCGACGGATTTCACTATGCCGCGGTCGGTCTCGAAATAGGTTCGCAGGTTATCGACATGTAACAGAGCGGTCATTTGCGCAACCTCGGGTTCAATATATCCCTGATCTGGTCGCCCATGAGATTGATGGCCATGATCAGAACGATTAGTGCAACGCCCGGATAAATGGAAATCCAGTAGCGGCCAGACAGAAGATATTGGAAGCCGTTGGCGATCAGCATGCCCAGGGATGGTTCCGTCGGAGGAAGGCCAACGCCGAGAAACGAGAGCGTTGCTTCAAGCGAGATGGCTGACGCGACCTGCACAGTCGCTACGACAATAAGCGGCGGCAGGGAGTTGGGCAGGATATGTCTTGTCACCACGTGCCAGCCGCTCATTGGCACCGAAAGCGCGGCCTGCACGTAATCCTTCTGCCGTTCCGCAGAGGCAGCGCCGTGTGCAGTGCGCACGAAATAGGCATATTGGGCGAAGACGAGGGCCAGAATAAGCTGCCATTTCCCCTGCCCGAGCACAGCCGCAACCACGAAAGCCAAAAGGATCGCGGGAAACGACAATTGCACATCGACAAGACGCATGATGAACGTCTCTGTCCTTCCGCCAAGATAGGCAGCAAAGCAGCCGACAACCGCGCCGAGGCTGAAGGCGATAGCGCCTGCGATCAGCCCCATTTCGAGCGATATGCGCAAGCCGTAGATGATAGCGGACAACAGGTCGCGTCCCTGGCTGTCCGAACCGAGCAGATAGTGCATGCCGCCAGCGCCCACATAACCCGGAGGACGGCGCGCATCGCGCAGCACCAGCGACTTGAGGTCGTAGGGATCTTGCGGCGCAATCCACGGTGCGAATATGGCCAGCAATGCAATGATGGTGACCACCGCCAGCGCGATAACCGCCACCTTGTTTCTTGAAAAAGCCCGCCAGAACTCCCTCACAGGAGATGTGCCGACTGTTGCAGCGATGGGTTGAGTTGATAGTGTTTCAGTCATCTCAGCGACCTTTCTGGCGCAGTCGCGGATCAAGGGCTGCATAAGCCAGATCGACGCACAGGTTGATGACGACAAAAAGTATGGCGACCATCATCAGATAGGCGACCATGACAGGGCGATCGAGCGACGCGATGGAGTCGACGATGAGCTTTCCAAGTCCCGGCCAATTGAAAATGGTTTCCGTGACGAGAGCAAATGCAAGCGTCGAGCCGAGTTCCAGACCGAACACCGTAACGAGCGGAATGGAGATCAGTTTCAAGACATGCCGGCGTAGAATTACATGTTCAGGGATGCCCGCGGCGCGGGCAAATTTAATCGTGTCGGTGGTCATGATTTCACGGGTGCCCGCTGCTGCCAGGCGGCACATCATCGCCATCTTGAACAATGCCAGATTGAAAACCGGCAGCAGGAGATGCGACCAGCCATCCCGGGTCAGAAACGAAAACGGAATTCCGAAAATATCGGCGGTCGCTCCCCGGCCGCCAGCGGGCAGCAGACCGAGCTGAACCGCAAACACCATGATCAGCATCAATCCGATCCAGAAGGTGGGCACGGAAAAGCCGAGTATCGAGCCGGCCATGATCAGCTTTGAAACAATGCCGTCCGGTTTGTAGCCAGCATAAACGCCTAAAGGAATGCCGATCAGGGAGGCCAGCAAAACGGCGATAACGGCAAGTTCCAGCGTGGCGGGTAGCCGCTGGGCAATCAATTCGCTGACCGGCATGTTGAACACGAATGATCTGCCGAAATCTCCGCTGACGGTCTTGGCGACGAAGTCGGCATATTGTTTCCAGAGCGGTTGATTGAGACCATATTCCTCGATAACCCGCTGGCGGATTTCCTGCGTCACATCCGGCGAGATAAGCACGTCAATGGGATTGCCGATGACGTAAACGCCAATGAACACGAGAAGGGACATGACTACCAGGACGATGAGCGCCTGTCCTGACCTGCGCAGAATGAATGAGGCCATTGGCTTTTCTCTGGTTAGAGCATTTCCCGCAAAAGTGCGAAGCGGTTTTGCGTAGGATAATGCGAGAACAAATAGTCAGACCGGTTCCGGCGATTTCGTGGTGACCGGAACCGATCTGTCGCACCGGCTCAAAATCGGGATCGATTTTGGAAAGCCGATGCGTGGGTTTAAAACTGGAACGACATTCGTGCACCCAGATGGACGTATGGCGCCCTAATGCCAGTCATGCTCGATCTCGTGGCGGGTTTCCTCAACAGCCACTTTCCAGATTTCCATCATGTCCTGATCGGGCCGCTGAAAGACGCCGTGATAGTTGCCCTCGGCAATACGCTCGCGCTTTCTGCCTGCATCGACCCGTGCGGACGCGGCAAAATCGATGCGCTCCTTCTTGAAATTGGGGACCGGCGCACCTTCCAGACGGGTCCACGGAAAGTTTTCCATCCAGCTGGCATGGCTGGCGGCAGGGTCTATCTCCAACACTTTTGCCATGGTTTTCGGTGCGCGCCACCAGTCATGAAGCTTGACCGAACTATCCCGATGGCTGTTCATCCATTCCGAGAGGAGCGGGTTGATCGGCGTATTGCCGCCATGGCCATTAACGATCAGGATGCGGCGGAAACCTGCATGGTAAGCGCTGTTCAGAATATCCTCGATCACATTGATGTAGGTCCGTAGCGTCAACGTAATTGTACCGGGGAAATCAGCGAAGCCGGAGGCCATCCCATAGGGCAGGCAAGGAAACACCGGCACGCCTGTTGGTTCGGCTGCCTCCACGGCGACCCGTTCAGCCAGAATCATATCAGTCGCAAGGCTCAGATAGGCGTGTTGCTCGACGGACCCGATCGGGATCACACAGCGATCATCCTCCTTCACACGTGCTTCGACCTGCGACCAATGCATGTCCTGAATACGCATTTTCGTCTCCTGCAATTTTCCGATTGGCAACCAGTGCGCGCTTACCCCTCGCGAAGAGGGCTGTACGACGGCGTCCCCATATTTTAATTTTTAATTCGGTTCCATTAGGAACAAAAAAATAGAGTTGACGCAAGATTATTTTTAAATATCGTTCCAAATAGTACTAATTGGAAAATCTTCGAGGATTTGCCGATGGACGATCTGTTGCGTACAGCCCTTTATGAAGGGCGCGCCGGGAGGGAGGAACCGGGGCTGTCGAGTCTTTCGGAAGGCGACCCCCTTTATCCCAAGCTTTGGCGAAATCCGTGCTGGCTTTCCTTCCGATTGAACTATCTGGCGTTGCGGTTCAACAATCCTGTCTACGGATTGATCCAGCAGCAGCTCGGCCTGTTGCGACCGGAGTTTGTTGTGCTCTGGTCGCTCTACTTGAGCGACGAACTGACCCTGACCGAAGTCGTGCGCTCGTCCGGCTTTCCGAAAAATACGTTGAGCCGCGCCGTGAACAAGCTGGACACGCTGGGTATGATCAGCCGCGATCTCGACCCCATTGATCAGCGCCGCGTTGCATTAAGGCTGACAGAAAAAGGGCGCTCCGCCGTTGAAGCTGTCGAGGGCCGGATGATGGATCACGAGCGGATCATGCTCGAATGCCTTTCGCCCGCCGAACGTTTAAACCTGTCCGAAATTCTGACCAAGCTGGTGGTGGCCTCTGAAAACTGGCCGCAACAGCTCGCTGCCGATTTTGAAGCGGTCGAGGGCGAAGATAGCTGAGAAAGCCTGTACCGACCGATAAGGGCAAGCCCGCTGGCCGCGGATTTTACTGATGATCAATACAATGAGAAAAGGGGAATAGGATGACCATTCGCGCGATATTCAACACCGCCTTGCTGGCATCAACACTGATGATGCCGCTGTCTGCGATGGCAGCCGATCTCGTCATTGCGACGAAATCCGGGCCAGCTTCGATGGACCCGCATTTTACGGCAACCTCCGCGAACGCCGAAGCGACCAAGCATGTCTTCGACACGCTTTTGAAATCAGGCAACAAGCTTGAAGTGGAGCCATCACTGGCGGTGAGCTGGAAACCAGTCGATGAGACGACGTGGGAATTCAAGCTGCGTGAAGGTGTCAAATTCCATGATGGTTCGGATTTCACCGCCGAGGACGTGAAGTTCTCGATTGAGCGCATTCCCAATGTCACCGGGCCAAATCCTTCCACCATTTATGTTCGCCGGGTGAAGGGTGTGGAAGTGGTTGATCCGCTGACTGTCCGTGTGACCACAGTTGGACCCGCGCCGACTTTGCCAAATGATTTCGTGCGTCTGTTTATTGTTTCCCACAAGGCTGCGGCAGATTATTCGACCAAGGAAACGGCTGCCGACGGCTTCAATTCAGGCAAGGCTACAATTGGCACCGGCCCTTACAAGTTTGTCAAATGGGCTCCCACGCAGGATCTGGTGCTGGAAAAGTTCGACGGTTATTGGGGTGGCGTCCAGCCGTGGGACCAGGTGGTACGCAAGGAAATTCCAAATGATGCCGCCCGCGTCGCACAGCTGAAGGCCGGGCAGGTTGACCTGATATCCAAGGTCCCCTCGACCGATCTTGCGGCATTGGAATCCGATCCGAAGCTGGAAGTCGTGAAGGACGAGTCCGTCTATATTCCCTATCTGGAGTTCGATTTCCGCAAGGAAACGCCAATGGTCTGGGACAAGACCGGCAAGAAACTGGAAAAGAATCCGTTCCTCGACCCGCGCGTGCGTGAGGCATTCGATCTGGCCATTGATCGCCAGACAATCACGGAAGTCGCGCTGGAAGGCATGGGCTCGGTTCCGACGCAAATGGTGGCGTCCAATATCTTCGGCTACAACAAGGATATCGCCTCGGCTGCATATGACGTCGAGAAGGCTGCCAAGTTGATGACAGATGCCGGTTATCCTGACGGTTTCAAAGTGTCGCTGAACTATGCCAATGACCGTATGCCGATGGAACTGGGACCGACAATCGCCCAGTTGTTGGCCGCGATCAATGTTCAGGTCGATGTCAGCGGCGTTCCTGCGGCAGTGTTCAATCCGGCCAAGACGCGTGGAGATTATTCGCTTTACATGGCCTCCTGGGGCACGCTGACGGGCGAATCCAACTACATGCTTTCTTCACTGATGCATACCAATGATCCGGAAAAATCACTGGGCGCATTCAACACGCGTGGATATTCCAACCCGGAAATGGACAAACTGATTGAAGATGCTGGCAGTGAAATGGACGAGGCCAAGCGCGGTGCTCTCCTTGAAAAGGCCAATCTGCTTGTTTCGACAGACAGGCCGGACCTGCCGCTTGCCGTGAACATGTCGGCATGGGGCGTGAAAAAGGACAAGATTTCCTATACGCCACGCTCCGATGAAGACACTTTGGCGATGGACGTCAAGCCGAAATAGGAACAATCTCTGCCGGCGGCTTAAGGGCCGCCGGAAGTCTCCGCGCTTCGGCATATCGCCCCGCCCCGCCGGAGCCGCGCGGATGGAATTGGCTCCCGCTTTGGGAGCCAGGTTTCAGAACTTGTAGCTTACGCCGATATTGCCGCCCCAATTGCGGGAAATATCCTTGCCGCCGGAGAAATCCATGTCGGCATGCACACTCAGCGCATCACGCAGCTGGTAGGCAAACCCCACGCCAACTTCACCGCGCGTGCCGTTGAAAGCGTTGTTGAAGTCGACCGTATTGATCCGCAGCTTGTTGGAGTCCACGAATTCCTGCGCCACGGCCACACGAACATAGGGCTGGAAAATACCGCCATTATCCAGCTTGAGATTTCGGCCGAAGGTGGCGCCGATGCGGCCCTGCACCGAACCATAGGCGTTGCCATGCGCCGACATGTCGTTATCGAGGGTATAATCGAACGAGCCGATGCGCAGTGCCGACAACTGGGCGAATGGTTCGGCATACCAGCCGGAGGCAAGTTCATAGGTCTTGCCAATCTCGATCTGACCACCGACGCCAGTGGCGCTGTAATCGCCTTGCGCGCCCGCGCCATCGCTCATCACCACGCGCGCATCGTTGGCGAAGCGATTGACTTTGAAAAGACCGTCCACATAGAGCCCGTCATTACCGAGCCACGTTGCATAAAGACCGCCATAGCCGGAATCGACTTCGCCCTTGGAGCCGCCGTCCAGATCAACGGTGGAATTCGAGTAACCACCAAAGACACCAAGGATGAGTGGCAAGCCCCCAAGATTGACTTCGCGTTCGGCACCGGCTTGCAGACCCCAGACAGACTGATCGAAATCGGTGCCGCCTGCACCATTGCCGTTGAGATCACGACCATAGGAACGCCCCCAAAGGCCATTTTCGCCCTTGCCCATGCGCACGTCACCAAGGCGTTGGCGCAGCGTCCCGGTTTCTGCATACCAGATGTTGGCCGCCGCGGCATCCAGGCTTATGACCGTCTTCGCACTTTCTGACAGCTCTGCCGGGCGCACTGGATCGACAGGATCAACCGGTCCCTCGCCCCTCTTTCCCCATAGTTGCCAGTTATCACCGACCTTGTTCAAGTAATATTTGTAGGCTCCAAAATCAACCGCGCCGCCTTCGACGGCAAACCTGGCATTGCCGCCATTGGTTTCGACCACGGTCAGCGCATTTTCCACTGTCGGCTCCGCGCCACTGTTCGTGATACGCAACGTGAAATCACCATTCGCACCGCCCGCCTCAGTGACGACGAGCTTGTCGCCCTCAGCTACGCCGAGATGGGTGCCCGCCGCAAAAGTGCCTGTACCTGACAGCGTACCGACAGTCAGTGTGTGGAATGCGTCGCCCGACCCGTCGCTGATTTCCACCACGCCGCCATTCATGGCAAGATTGGTCACGCCGCCGTCGGCAACCATCTTCCAGGTTCCACCCGAATTCAGCGTCAGGTTGCCGACACCCGACAGTTTCCCCTTCAGGCTCGCATTATTGCGAAGGGTAACGTCCGCAGTACTAAGTTCATCAACAACGACATCGCCATCGATGGCGCTATTGTCTACCGTGAAATTGACAGTAGAATGAAGAAGAGTCCCGTCTGACCATCGGCCTCCTATTACCTCCAGCGCAATCCCGTTGCTGGAAAGCAGCTTAGACCCATTGGCGACCAGAATGTCAGCACTGGTGTTGGAACGTATATAGCGAGATTCCACTAAAATTGCGCTGCCGTCTTGCCCCTGAACCGTAGAATTATCGATAACGGCCTTCCGCCCAATATCGAGAGGGTCGCGATTACGTAGATCTGTTAAAATCCAAAGACCTTGAGTGCCCTTAAGGCTGCTCTTATCTGTGACATTCAATTTGCCGTTCGTGAACACCACACCAGGGTTGGACGTCCCCTGCGCGGTGGAGCTTGAAAGATTCACGGTTCCGTAAGTAACGTAGACGGCGTTCGCAGTGCTGTTGAAAATATTGCTGTTGGCGATATTGGCGACAGACCCGTGCCAGGCTGACACAGTCCCTAAGCCACCGATAGAGGAAATCCTCGCACCAGAAATATTAGCGGTACTTCCATTTTCGAGATCTACCCCGCCATGAACGCCGCCTTCAGTGTCAACTATACCACCATCAATGTTGACCGTCGACGCATTGGCATGAATTCTGTCAGTTTCGCCGCCTGGATGCACATTCAAGGTCGCACCGTTGGTCAAAATCCAGTTTTCAACCGGATCTCCCGGCTCGACGTCAGCACTGCCTCTGGAAAGATCGCGCGCCAGCACGGCTGAACTCGTGGAGCAGAGCAAAAGTGCCGCAGCGATTGCGATCAGAGAATGACGATGATTGTAAACATGCATAACTATTATATACCCTTCTTGAGAAATTTCTCTCATCTTCCTTAAATGATAAGAGAGAACTTAACCTTCGTTTCAAGAGAAATGATTAATTATAGATTGTCCAATAATATACTAATATTGATACCCATATCTCTAATGAGGCGATCAATAACACGAAAATTTGGAAAATAAAAATCCACCTCGAAACTAAAATAATATATATATGTCAAAATCACGAAGCAAAGTAAAGTAAAAAATATAGTAATTTCAGTATACTATTAATAATTAAATCATTAATTACTTTAATACAAATCGCCTGTTTATGCTCCCTTTTGGAATAATAGACAACCATCCGAGCGCGGTTGATCGGATCCAATCGGCGCTTTAGCCTTTTCTCTCAAAAGAACAATTTTATCGATTCCCGCTTCATTCAGGCCAGATTCCGCCAAGCATGCAGACAGTTAACATATTGGCCGACTGTTGGATGCATTCACCGCAACAAACCGATGCGGGCCACTTCAGCCCGGTTTTTGCAGCTATCACATATCAGCCGCTGGCAGAACGTTCCGGTTTGCTCCAGCAAGAAAGCCCCGGTTGTTACCGGGGCCCAGACCGCTGACAAACCCGTCGATATTTTTCGGCGGGTTTTGTTTTTGGGAGGGGTCGCGTTTTGTGCCTGCACTGGCGAGGCGTTGCAAACGGCTGCAGCCGCTCATGCGCTGGCTGCCTTTGGCGTCTTTGTCAGGACCATGGCGATCTTCTTGATGTTCTGTGCGGCGGC
>NZ_JBVPGS010000018.1:0-82634 GCF_055816855.1 Ochrobactrum sp. PL_is483 | reverse complement strand
CAGATGATCTTTCGGGACCAGTTGATCGAGCGTCACCATCTCGAGCGCGGTCTGTTCGGCGGCGGGTTTCTTCAACATGACCCACAGAATCACAAAACCCCCGACATAGCCAGGGGTTTGTCAGCAGGCTGACGGGGCCCGTCGAAAGGCGGGGCTTTTTTGTCACGCTCAAGCGTGCATCGCTGCTTGCAACGGCATGACATCTCTCGTCTGCCCAGGCGCTATCATCCCTGGACCAATGGACAGGCTGAGCGGATGGTGCGGACGATCAAGGACGCCACCATTCGATCCTTCCACTATGCCTCCATCACCGATCTACGCCGTCATGTCCGGGATTGGTTGCTGGCATATAATTACGCCAAACAACTCAAAGCGTTGCGCTTCAAAACGCCGCTCGAGGCCATCCAGCAACTCGGCCACACAAAACCCGAAATCTTCAAACGAAAAGCAAACCAACACATGCTGGGACCAAACATTAGAAATCATGCAGCCCGCTTCGGCAACCGCACGGTGAATGTCGACCCTTCGCCCAACTGCGAGCGAACGACCAGGCGTCCGCGATGGCGGGCGAGAATATGTTTGACGATGGCAAGGCCAAGACCTGTGCCCTTTTGCGCCCGGCTGGTTTCCACGTTGATCCGATAGAAGCGTTCCGTGAGGCGGGGCAAATGCTCGGCAGCGATGCCTGGACCAAAATCCTGAACCGATGCGACAACCTCCGGAGAACGGCCGCTATCGTCTTCATCCAGTTTGACAATCACCCGCTTGCCTGCCTGTCCGTATTTGCAGGCATTCTCGACCAGATTCTGGAACACCTGAATAAGCTCGTCACGCGCGCCGGTGACCATCACGGGATGATCCGGCAGTACTCGCTCGATATTGATGTCGAGGCCCGCCGCCAACGGAGTGAGCGTGTCGGCGACGTGATTGAGAATGGAAGTCATGTCCACGCATTCACTGACCGCCAGATGCGCCCGCATCTCAAGTCGCGACAGGGACAAAAGATCATCAATCAGGCGCGACATGCGTTCGGCCTGTTTCTGCATGATATCCAGAAAGCGATCGCGGGCAGCCGCATCGTTTCGGGCGGGGCCTTGCAACGTTTCGATGAAGCCGCGGAGCGAAGCCAGAGGCGTGCGCAACTCATGGCTTGCATTGGCGATGAAATCCGAACGCATGCGATCGATGCGGCGCGTTTCACTCTGATCCCGAAAAAGCAGGACAAAAAGTTCCGGCCTGCCATCCTTGCCGGGCAAGGCCTTGACCATGGCCTTGAACCAGCGATCAATCGGGACACGCTCGAAATATTCTATGCTTCGCGCTTCGCCGTCAGCGATAACCCCTTGAATAAGGGCGTGCATTTCGGGCGCCCTGAACCGCAGATAAAGTGCTGTTCCGGTTTCCAGTGACTGGAAGGCTTCAAGAGCCGCCGAATTGATGAACAACACCGTGCCACTATGATCAAAGACGATCATAGGATCGGTAAGAAGTTCGGCCAGACGCTCGCCGGACACGCCTGCCATTTCGTTGGGCGCTATGCTTTTCACTGGAATTTCGTCCGGTTCGCTGCCCGCAACTTCGCTCGCAAGCCACACGGCGCCAAGAACAACAAGGGCCAGCAGGCCAGCGCGAAACCAGAACGGGAGATCCAGTGCCAGCACACAAACCGCAAGGACAATGCTGGCGATCACAACGCCCTTGACCCGCAGAAGCGGCTCGAAAATCGACGTCGCGGCTTCTGGTTCTGGATCGGTGCGGTTGCCTGCCTCGCTCATGCTGTTTCCTTCTGCGGTTGTGGCATCGACTTTATCCGGAAATGCTGGAACACCTTTACGCGGCTTCCAAACAGCCCATATCATGCTTTGATATAAACGAAAGGGAATTGCCGTGGGTGACAGTTCGAAGACAGCTAACAAAAAGAAAGACAAAAAAGACGAAGCAAAGTCGGGCGACAAGCCAATCAAGCTGAAAATTGACGGCGTGGCGCGCTCGTTTGACATCAATGACCCGAAGCTGCCGAAATGGATCGATGACAATGCGTTGCGGTCAGGCGGATACCCCTATCCGTCCAAAATGAAGTCGGATGAATATGAAGAAACGCTGGAGCGGCTTCAGATCGAACTCGTCAAGCTTCAATATTGGCTTCAGGATACGGGCGGGCGCGTCATCAGCGTGTTCGAAGGCCGCGACGCTGCCGGCAAGGGCGGCACCATCTTTACGATCCGCGAGTTCATGAACCCCAGAACCGCGCGCAATGTGGCGTTGCCGAAGCCTACCGAAACCGAACAGGGGCAATGGTACTTCCAGCGCTATGTCGCGCATTTTCCAACGGCTGGCGAGTTCGTCACATTCGATCGCTCATGGTACAACCGGGCCGGTGTGGAACGCGTCATGGGTTTCTGCACGCCGGCGCAGCTTGAAACGTTCCTGACCGAAACACCCGATTTCGAGCGGATGATTGTTACGGATGGCATTCATCTCTTCAAATTCTGGCTTGATATCGGCCAGGAAATGCAGCTCAAGCGTTTTCACGAGCGCCGCCACAGCCTGCTCAAGAACTGGAAGTTTTCGCCTATGGATGTGGCGGGCATATCGCGCTGGAACGATTATTCCGACGCATTGCACACCATGCTTGAAAGGACCGATACAGGTTACGCGCCCTGGACGATCATCCGGTCGAATGACAAAAGGCGCGCCAGACTGGCTGCAATCCGGCGCATCCTTTTGACCCTGCCTTATGAAGGAAGAGACCTTCAGGCAATCGGCGCCGAGGATCAATCGATCATCGGACGCGGCTCCACATTTCTCACCTCGTCATTTGCCGAGATATAAAACAGGCTTGGCTGGTGCGGCGTCTTTTCCCACAGATGAGGCACACGCACCAGCTGCCACAGGGCACGCCAGGCCGAGATCGAGATCAACACCCAATATACCGGGATCGAGAACAGGTAGGCATAGCCTCCAAGCTCCGTTGGCTCCATCGTCCTTGCACCCAGAAGATAGAAGCTCAGATAGGCCAGCAGGATGTTCGTCACATCGATCCCCAACAGCCACAGACCGTGTGTCGTCAGGGGCTCGAACAGCATGCTGATCAGCAGGAGAGCGAACATGACGAGCATCAGAGGATGCAGAAGTGCAGAACTGATTATGCCCAAAGAGTAAATCTGATTGATGGTAAATCTGAACCAGCCAAGCTCGCGCCATGTGTCACGCGGCTGGCGCCCGTGGACAAGCCATGTCTGCATCCAGCCCTTGAGCCAGCGTGTCCGCTGCTTGCGCCATACATCATAATTTACCGGCGCGTCTTCGATCGTTCCACGCGTAATGACGCCGATGCGATAGCCGAACCGCGCGAGCCTCACGCCAAGATCGGCATCTTCCGTGACGTTGTAGGCATCCCAGCCGCCAACCTCTTCCAAACAGGATCGCCGAAAATGATTGGAAGTTCCCCCGAGCGGAATGACAAGGCCTTGAGAAGCAAGCCATGGCAGCAGCCCGCGGAAAAGCGCAGCATATTCGAACGCGAACATGCGCGTCAGCAAGTTATGGCGAAAGTTTCCGATTATCAGCGGCGCCTGGACACAGGCCAACCCGTCGCCTTCAGCCTGAAAAGTCTGCCAGGCCTCAAGTAACTGATCAGGATGCGGACGGTCCTCGGCGTCGAAAACGGCAACAATCTCGCCCCGCGCGAATTGCAAGGCGTAATTCAAGGCCTTCGGTTTTGTCTTCGGACCTCCGGACGGCACGAGAACCAGTTCGAAATTGGACGGGAGCTGCTCACAACGTATCGCCGATACTGTATCGAAATCATCCTTCTCGCAGACCAGCTTGATATCGAGTTTGCTGGCGGGCCAGTTCAGCCGCTTCAAGCTCGTGACAAGCTGGCCAACCACATCCTGCTCGCGATACAGCGGAACAAGAACGGAATAAGTCGGCAAGTCGCGTGGCCGGCATTTCTTGATTTCGAGAAACTTCAACCGCTGTCCGGAGACAGCTGCGAACAAGCGGATCATCACGCAACCGAAGAAGAATATAGACAGCGCTACATGGAGCACAAGAAGCGTGGTTCCCGGCCAGTTGAACATGCAGGCGAAGAAAGCGTAGATCGACATGGCGATGACGAATGCCTGCGGCGTATCCAGAACCCGGGCAGCGGAAAGTGACTGCGGCGTCATCTCATAGGCCCGGGCGATCAGATCCTTCTGATGCCGTTGCCGCATGATCTGCTTGAGAAGTGTCGGCGTGCAGATACGTATCCGGTTCTTCAAATGCGGTGCTGCAAGAATATAATCCCGCAGCGCCCTGATGCGATTTTCCGACGGAGCTATATAGAGATGACTGCCCCCATCTGCTCCCAGAACCATGACCTGCCCGACGTCGACGAAAGCCGATGGCTTCTCTTCGCCAGACACGAAAATGCGGGACGGCATAGCTTCGTTTGTGAACTCCACTCCCAGAATATCAGCGATAGCTGCATAAATGACCGATTCTGCGACGTCCCCTCTCTGAACCAGTTCCACACAGAAAGATGTTCCATGGTGAGCAGCCGCGCCATAGGCCCCCAACAACGCATCTCTAGACACACCCCATTGCTCCAATCTGGCTGATATGGCGCTGCATATCTCCAGATCGAACGCAGTCGATACACTACTCATAGTACCCCCGCACTACTGAATATTTATGTTATATTTTATGAATTTGCGTATATACTAATTTTACCGAATACTTAATTAGTTAATTATTTCGGTAAAATTACAATCGGAAAGTAATATGCCCTGAGATATTTGCAACCTTTATTTTCATGGAACCTTGGGTGAATATGCGCACCACCCGATTGTTCAATTAACGCGAAATTATAGAAAAGAGGCCAAAAGCCAGTCATGAAACGCCGCCCTTCCAGACTGCTGATCGCGCTGACATTCGCATGTGGCATTCATGGCGCAGAAGCTTCCGGCGCAGAGGCTTCCGACACCAAGCCGCTGGCTCCCTCGTTCATTAACCAGAAGGAGCGGCTGCCCTCGCCGTCACTGCAAACGCTCAGCCGGTTGAGGCTCATCACCACAGTCGACTTCCCTCCATTCAACATGCTGAGCGACCGGGGACAGCTTTCCGGTTATAATGTCGATCTTGCCAAGGCGCTTTGCCGTCAATTGGGCGTAGACGACATATGCCAGATCGAAGCCGTGCCATGGGATGAGCTGGAGGAACGATTGCTCGGCGGACAGGCAGAAGCCATCATCGCCGGGTGGAAACCGACCGATGCAAACCGCGAACAGTTTGCCTTCACGCGGTCCTATATGCGTCTGCCTGCACGATTTGCGACGGCCAACGCTGACGTCTTCAACGGCGATCCGGCGACAGCCACCAGGGGCAAGGAGGTTGGCGTCGTTGTCGGCACAGCGCATGAGCAGTTGCTGAAAAGCTATTTTCCCGAGGCAGTCGCGAAACCATACGCCGATGCTTCCCTCATGCTCGCCGATCTCAAGGGCGGCAAGATCAGCGCCGTGTTTCACGACGGCATGGCGCTTTCATTGTGGCTGAACGGTCCCGAAGGTCATGCATGCTGCACTTTTGCAGGAGGCCCTTATCTTGCGCCGCAATTTCTTGGCAGCGGCCTCTCCATCGCTGTAGCACAGCAAAATGCGCCTCTCGTGAACGCCTTCAACAATGCCCTTCAAGCCTTGCAGCAGAAGGGCACGCTGACGGAGCTTTACCTGCGCTATTTTCCGAACAGCTTTTACTGATCCGGATATCCGGCCGGCGGACAGTTGAATCCGCCCGCCCCATCGCGTGCCATTTTGACGCAGGAAAAGGTCGCCACTAAACGAGTTTTCAGATATTTTTGAAATTTCCGATATATCGATACTTACAGTAAAAAAGTAAAATTGTTTTTTATCAAATAAATAAAGCGGAAAATGAGTCTTCCATCCGGCGAAAGCACAGACAAATCAGGCTAAGTTGCGCCGCTTTTAGCACAAAAGACCCAATAAATACATCTATTTATTTTGACTTGAACAATTCCGCCTTCGATCAATAATCAAAGTGAGGGAGAAGGAGGATATATACAATGTTCGATGGCGTACCTGCTCAATGGCACAAGACTCCGGAGCAAACAAAACGCTCGCCGAATGAAGCCGCCTATGTGTTTCTCGGCATCATGCTCGCTGCACTCAGCGTGCCAGCGACATTCCTAGGCTGGGCAATCGTTCAAAGTATCGCATCGCTTTTCTAGGTGTTTGGTCCCAGTCAAAACAGTGCCATACAAAATCCATACCGTTCTCACGGATAACGGAGTTCAGTTCGTCCAGCATGGCAAACGGGCTGAAAACGGTTTTGTCGGTCATATCTTCGGTGCGGTCTCCTCGGCAAATGGCATCGAACATCGCCATCCAGCAACTCAGCAACACAAAACCCGAAATCTTCAAACGAAAAACAAACCATCACATGCTGGGACCAAACAACAAGAGCGGTTCCTGTTTTAACGGAATCGTTGGAACCGCTCTCTCTATTTGTTTTTTCGCGTTTCCGAATGCATCAAAGCGGGATTAGAAATCAGTCCGGGGACTGATTTCCCCGCGTGGGCGTTTCACATTTTTGGTTCGGAAATGCTCTATCGAAGCTTTCGCAGCAACTGCCATTTCAAAGGACGTAACTTCTGATAAAGCGCCGTGGCGCGTATCCGTTCCAGCGACCGGTTGAGAGTGAGCGATATATGCCCGCGAAGAGTGACCGCTCTGATATAGTCACGCATAGGAACGGTCCGGTCACGCAAGCCTTGCTTCCATGGCTCATCGCCAAAGCCCAGATCGAAACACTGGTAGCCGTCCGCTTTGAGCATGTGCAAAAGATGCAGAATTATCACCTTGCCGGGCGAGTATCTGCTCCATTCACAGTCTTCAAAAGTCGTAATCATTGCGCAGTAATGGCCATTACGAACGACACTCCACATCGTAGCCAATATCGTCTCATCCACCGCAAGTGCCGAAAAATGAAGAGCATCGCGTCGCGCAAGCTGTTCGGTCGCCTCTTCAAAGAACCGTCGCTTTTCAGGATGGGCATCGAAGCCCGGAACCATAGTTTCCTCGAAACGACGCTGTTTCTGGCGTAGCATCGTTTCGAGAAGAGACTGCCGCTGGGTTTCCGTTTGGGCTACGTAAAAACGGAAACCGTCCAGTTTCTGAAGCGCCCGGTCCCGCTTCTTGATGTTCCTTATGCCCTGTATGGACTGCTCGATCTCTTCCATTGGACGAGTCAAGGAAATTGCATGGGTTGACGCTTCCGAGGAAAGATTTGTCAACTGCCACAAAGGGTTTGCGATGCCTTCGACCTGCTCTGACATTTTGCAAAGCGCGATCACGTCATGAGAGGGAACCGTTGCAATGACAGCTTCAAGTATGCGAACGGCAGCGTCCCGCGAAAGTTGCGCGGCCGCTGGAAATATAATGGGCCCGTTATAATCGCTAACACCGTCATCGATAAATGAAAGGACGCGAGATCCGTAGCCGGACGTGATAGAGAGAGGCAGAAAGAGAAGCGGGGCTCCGTTCGTCTGGCGAACTTCGGTCAGGCATAGCTCGGTTCCGGATTTCTGTCCGTAGCTCGCTTCCCATGCCCGGATAAAGGATTTGGACTGAAAAACAAAAAATGCGCTACCGGTCTTGTCATCGGCATCCGGCCAGTCACTGGATAACTGTTCCGTGTTTTTATAAACTCGAATGTCAAAATCAACGGTCATCATAAATGTCTTTCACGGTCTCCGCGTCGAATCTCATTTTGTAGTTGAAAGGTTTAGTAGATTTGAAACCAAAGAAAACTATGAAATGCCAGCCTGGCTGGTGTGCTGCTTCGAACGTGCTTTCTCGTAAATAGGACAACGATGTCTGTTTCGATCATCATCAAGACTTTGAACGAGGAAGCGCGCATCGCCGCGGCCATCGAGAGCGCCCTGAAGGCTTTGCCCGGCGGAAAAGTCGAAGTCATCGTAGCGGACAGTGGGTCTACCGACCGCACCATCGAAATCGCGCGGGCATATCCGATCAGGATCGTGCAGATCGAGCCACCCGCGCAGGCCAGTTGCGGCCTCGGTCCGCAGCTTGGTTTTCAATATTCCACACAGCCATTTATCTGCCTGATCGATGGCGACATGATAATTGAGCCGGATTTTCTTGCCGCCGCCCTTGCTTATCTCGACAGCCACCCGGACGTCGGCGGCGTGACCGGCCATGTCGTGGACCAGATTTTGGAAAGTCTGGAGTTTCAGCGCCGTTCAAAACGGTATTCGCCCGAAGCACGGACAGGCGATATCGACCGCATGAACGGCGGCGGGCTTTACAGGCGCAGCGCCATTGAGCAGGCCGGTTATTTTTCCGATCGCAATCTGCACGGTCACGAAGAGTTTGATGCCGGTGTTCGCCTGCGCAGCCATGGATGGAAACTCCATCGTCTGGACCGGCCGTTCGTGCAGCATTTTGGCTATACGATGAACGCCTACAAACTTCTGGTCCGTCGCTGGAAAAGCAAATACCTGCGCGGCACCGGTGAAGTGTTGCGTGCTGCGATGGGGCAACCGCATCAAAAAAACCTGTTTCGCGAACTGCCGGAATTGCGGCTCTGGGGCGCGGTTTATATCTGGTGGCTGGCTGTCATAGCTGCCCTGTTTCTTGTGCCGGGATGGTTTCCCGCAATTGTTGTGGCTGCCATCATTGTCGTGGTTCCGTTCGTGGCAATGTGTGTCCGAACGCGTAGTATCGAACTTGGTGTCTACGCGGTGGTGGCGTGGATATTTCATGCGGCAGCACTGCCCCTCGGCTTTTTTCAGCCGCGCCGCAAACCGACCGAATGGATTGAGAGCAAGGTTATAAGGGAACCCTGATGGACATGCGGCGACTGGCCTTATCCGCCTTGTTGATTGGCCTCGCAATGTCCGGTGCCGGTGCTGAAGAATGGCTTCCGGTCAAAGAAAACAATCTCGAAATCTCTGCCGGGAGCCCTCTCGATTTTTCGGGATTTCTGGCCAACGCGCCCATCGAAGAGAAAAATCGCCTGATCGCAAATGCCGACGGGCATTTCGCGCATGCTGACAAGCCGGGCGAGGCGCTGCGGTTGCAATGTGCGTCCATTGCCTGGGGGCCGCCGTCGTCGCGGGCGGTGGATCACGCTTTTATTGATCGATATGTACGGCAGCTCCGCCTGCACGGTTACAATATAGCCCGGTTTCACTTCGTCGATGCCGATCTGATGCTCGGGCAGGCGCGAGATTTTGATTTCCGCTCTGAGGCCCTTGACCGGATGCGCTATCTGATGGCGGCGCTCAAGCGCGAAGGTATCTACTGGATTATCGACGGACTTACTTCCGAAAGCGGCGCTTTGGGCGGCAAGGACACCGATCGATGGGGGCCGGACGGCAATCTGAAACGCCGGATTTATGTCGACGATGCGGCATTCGATCACTGGCTGCGTTTTCAGAAAGAAGTCTATGCCACGGTCAATCCCTATACGGGACTTGTACCTTTGCAAGACCCTGCGCTGGCGCTGATCATTCCGTTCAACGAAAACGGCATCGAGTTTACGAGCTTTGTCCACGAGCCCGGTGACGGGACAACATTCTGGACCGGCTATCGTTCGGCATTCAATGCATTTCTGAAAAAGCGATATGCGGATACCCGTGCCTTGTCACGAGCCTGGGGCGGCTTGGCATCCGGCGAAAATCTGGAGCAGCGAACCATCCGTTTGCCGGAAAGCCGGAGCGGAGGTGGCGGACGGCTCCGGGATTTTCAGGCTTTTCTCGTTGAGAGAGAGCGTTTGTTGACCCGGCGTCTGGAGCAGGCGCTGCGCGATCTTGGTTATCGCGGCCTCGTCGCTCCCTATAACAACTGGTTCACGGTCCAAACGGCTCTTTCGCGACAGAACCAGCAAGCGGTCGTTGCCAATACCTATCATGACTGGATCGGAACGCTTGATCCGGGTACCGAAATCAAGGACACCAGTTCGATTGCCGACGCCGCGTCCTACGTCGGTGAAATCGCTGCCGGACGTTGGCTCGGGCGGCCTTTCCTCGCGACAGAATACGAGCACCTGTTCTGGAACCGTTATCGGTACGAAGCTGGAATAGTGATGCCAACCTATGCCGCCTTGCAGGGCTGGGATGGTATTTGCCGCCACGGTCAAGGGCCGCTGACGCTTGCTTTCGATGAGGCGGCTCCGTTCCGCCAACGCATCGTACCCTATACTTTCGCTGCGGATCCCGTTGCTCGTGCCGGCGAAACACTGGCGTCGCTGCTGTTTCGCAGGGGCGACGTCGAAACGGCACCTTTCAATGTACCGTTTCTGATGCAGGGAGAAGCGAGTCTTGGTGAATCGCTCGAGTTCCGGGAACCGGCGCGACTGAAGCCATTGGCGCTTGTCGGTGGAATAGGTCTTGCAGCGAAAGGGCTGACTTGGCCGCAGGGCCTGCAAAAATCGGTTGCGGTCGACTATCGGAGTGTATCGCTCGGCAATGTATTGCAGCGCTTGAAAGCGGCAGAACTGCTGCCGCACGATAACGCCACTGATCCGTCGCAAGGCTTGTTTGAAAGCGTCACGGGCCAGGTCATGCTCGACCGCAACAAACAGCGCATGCAGGTTGTTACGCCTGAGACCGAGGCCATTGCCTTTGCCGAGCTGAGAGATCACGTGACCTTGAAGGAGCTGTCCCTCGGCAATGCGGAGGCGAGGGGGCTGTTTGCAGTTTCGGCAATTGATGGAAAAGGGCTGAAGGACAGCGAAAAGCTGCTTGTAATTTTCGCCAGCGATGCGCGCAATTCCGATATGCGTTTCCGTGACAAGGCGCAGAAGATTATTGAGGATTGGGGGCGTCTGCCGGTTACTTTGCTGCGCAATCGCGTGGATGTGAATCTGGCAGGAAACACGGTTTCATGGGCACTGTCGCCTGTTGGCCTTGACGGCAAGGTTCACGAAAAAATAGCCGCCGGGTCTGGCCCGATTGCATTCCGGTTGGATAATGGTGCAGGCAAGGCGGGGCCGACTACTTTCTTTCTTTTGGAAAGGAAGCTCGCCGTTCAATAGAAATCGGTCGACAACCTGCTCCAGCTTTCGCCTGCAAGACCGCCAATAAAGATATCACCGCGCTGAATGGCATTCAGCATTTCCACGTTTGCTGTCGCAACGCAGACATTGGCTTTCAGGCGAAAGAACATGATCGACTGCTGCGAAAGCGCATTGAGATAACGCGGATCAACCCTTCCTTGTGCCGCGATATGCCCTTCATCCTGCAGGTGGATCAGCATCGCATCGACGGCATGTTTTTCCATTCCCGCTTTTGTGATGATGTTCAGAACTTCTGCGATGCCATTGGGGCGCGTATAGTAACAAAAGAAGCCGCCCGGGCTTCCGGTGCGGTCGTTGATCGCGCAGAACCGCAAGGCACCGGCAGCATGATTGTCTGAAGCCATCCGGAAGAGCCAGTTGACGTCGCTTTCTGTCCAGGCTGGATGCGCCAAATAGCTCTGCAGGTAACCGGGAACGAGAGATATGGCTTCTTCTTGCGCAATTTCCCTCACATCTGCCCGAGATTTGGCTGTTTTCTTGATCGCGGGAATTGGAAAGAGCGGGTTGAGTATTCTGCCCACTGAACTGGTCGCCCATCCGCCGAGGATCGGACGCCGTTCGGCAACGTAATTGGCCACATAGCTGGCCGCTCGGAATACACGTGTCCATCCGAGCCCGTGTGTGCCGAGTGTTATCCCGCCGATCGCTTCGGAGTGCTTGAGGCTCACGGGGGCGGCGCTGTCGGTGAAGTTGAGGATTTTCTCGCTCGGACGCAAAGTGAGTGTCAATTCGGCGGCGCCGCGTGGCGACATTTCCGGCTTCATCATGAAAGCGCAAAGCAATCGCCCCATGATCGATTGGCCGTTGACCCTGTAGGGGATAGGCAGGACCGAGATGGCGCTATCGATCTCACCGTGCTCGTTCTCATGGACCACGCTGCCAATCGCCGGGTCGTAATATGGGTTTTCAAAAAAGAACTTTTGAAAATACGGATCGAAAGTCTCGTGGCGCGACTTTGAATGTGGACGAAAAACTTGCTGGAAGAGCGTGCGAATAGCGGGGATATCATCAGTCTTCATCGCGCGAACGCGCCGCGACTTGACGTCGTTTGCCGAGATCGAGATGTCCGCCATCTAAGCCCCCACTGTTGAAACCGCTTTCTTCGCTTCTGCGTCACGACTCCGGCGAACGAGGTAGATAACGCATCCCCATGATGCCAGCACAATACTGATTTCAATTGCGTAAATGGCCGCGAAAGTTCCCGTGATGGGCGCGTACCACGTTGCCAGCGCCAGGAGCGGGGCGCCGAGAATATTGCCTGTGTTGAGGACAGCGGTGCGATAGCTGTGCTGGCTGGAAGCCCCCAGAAGATCGACCGCAATCGACCACAGGGCAACAAACACGGTGACCCAGCAAAGCGTGCGGCAGAAGGAAACCAGCGTGTCATACTCGCTGCCAAACAGATATGGCAGGTAGGGTGCAATGATAAACACGGCCAGCGACGTTAATACGCCGATGGCAAATGCGGCACCAAGCAGGCGCATTGTGATCGGCAGGGCATGATGGATGCCGTTTGCGCTCGCACGCGCCAGGTGAGGATAGACAAGGCGATTCATCGCCTCGATAGTCAAGGTACTGCTGTCGATGATGCGGCGGGTGACGCCATAGCTGCCGACGATGCTGGGCGGCATCAAAGTGCCGAGAAGCAGAAGGTCGGCATTCTGGCGCACTGCCCTGAAAATGAACTGCGACGCGAACATCACGCCGAGCCGAAGTTCATCGCGGACGATTGTATATTGCGGCCGCCCGAGCCTGCGCAGGAACAAGCCATAGACGACGGCGACCAGGACATGGACTGCAAATTGCCAGTAGGCCCATCCGACAACGGTGGAGACACCGAACAGAAGACAGGCAATCGCTGCGGCAATGGTGCGGGCAATGGCAAACCCGACAACGGAAAGATTGGCGGATACGAAATCGGTATGCGCGATATAGATCTGCTCGACGAGCAGGATAAGGCGCACCAGAACGATATTGGTGACGAGCAGCAGGAAAAGCCCGACCAGATTTCCCGTAAACTCCGGAGAGCCGCTCAACCAGAATGGTAATATCAGCATGCCGGCAGCAACGAGGACAACACCGGTTATTCCGATAAGAATGAGATTGTGCCCCAGCATTGCCGGATAGATCGCCCGATCTTGTGCCACGCGGCGCACGAGGCATTCTGCTCCGCCCAGGCCGCAGATGAAGGTGGCGATGCTGGTAACGGCCATCACCGTCACAAACAAACCGAATTCATGCGAACCGAGATACCGCGCCAGAATGGCAAATGTAAAAAGCTGTGCGATATTTGCTGCAAAAAGGCTCCCGCTGGAAGCTGCGTAGGACAGGAATGTCGACCAATGGCGTTTCAATATTTCATACCGAATTTTCGGGGCGCTCCTGCCAGGCGTGCTTTTGGGAGAATGACGCTCAGAATTTCAAGAGACAAGCAAGTAGGGAATCGGATCGTTTCGCGTATTTTTGGTGGCGAGACATATGTTCCATTTCTCTTAATCCCGAAAAACTCCAGGTGCCAAGCATGCCGACGAAAATTTTTCAGAAACCGAAGGAGTAATTGACCGCCATTTGCATTTTAGCGACACTCTCAAGTGTGATTGCCTTTCATTAACCGAATTTTTTAATCTTTAAGTCTAAGGAAACAGTAGCGCCAAGTTTGCGCTTCTGACTGAATTTTAGGGGTAACTAATGTATACCTTGCGCGATCTCGCTTCCAAAGCACGGATAACGGAGACTGCCAGTGAAGAGCTGGTGTCTGCCGATAACCGGCCGCGCGCAGTCAGGCACCAAACATATGTCGTCCGCGAAGAGGAAACGGTCGCGCCCGCAAGCAAAGGATTGATGCTGCCTGAAGTCGATCTTTTCCAGGCGCTCGCCTGGCTGCGTGCAAGGTGGATTCCGATAGCTTTGCTCGCCGTCATAGGCGGGCTGGCCGGGCTTGCCTATGGCATGACGGCAAAGCCGCGATATACCGCCTACACGGATTTGCTGGTGCCGCCCTCCGGTCTTCAATTGCTGCCGAACGATGTCTATGCCCAAAGTTTGCAGGCGGATAGTCAGATTCTCGACATCGAAAGCAAGATGCGCATCCTGACTTCCGGCAACGTGCTCCGGCGGGTCGTGACGGATTTGAAACTGAACGACGATGCCGAGTTTGTTCCTCCACCGCCAGCTTTCGATCTTCGAGCCATGCTTGGCCTCAGCAAACCGGCAGGCCCGAAAGACGACACGCTGACCGCAGTGCGCGCGTTGTCGCAACGCATCAACGTTACGCGGCCCGAGCGTTCGTATCTGGTTACGATTGCGGTTTGGACGGACAGTCCGGAAAAATCGGTCAGGGTTGCCGATTCCCTCGCGAATGCCTTTCAGGAAGAGGTTGCCCAAGCGGATGCCGACGGAGCAGGGCGGGCCGCCACCGCCCTGTCCGAACGTCTGGCCACCTTGCAGAAGGCTGCGACGGAAGCGGAAGAGAAAGTCGCGGCGTTTCGCAGGGCGCATGGTCTGCAGACGGCAGGAGGGGAACTCGTCAGCACCCAGTCGATGACGCAGATCAACTCCAAGCTGGTCGATGCCAAGGCGCGAGTTGCTGACGCAAGCACGCGCTACGAGGAATTGACCAGGGACACCGGCAGCGCCGTCAGCCCGGCAAGCACGTTGCAGTCGCCCACGATGACGAACCTGCGTGGCCAATATGCGTCGCTGAAACAGCGTTACGACGCTCTCGCCATGACTTATGGGCCACGTTACCCGGAACTTATAAATACGGAGCGCCAGCTTGCAGGTCTGGAACAGCAGATGATGCAGGAACGGGCACGTATCCTGCAATCGGCGAAGGTCGATCTTGATCAGGCGAATGCGGTCGTTGCTGCGCTCAATGCACAGGCAGCTTCCGCACGTTCGGCTGTCGCACTCGACAATGATGCCCAGGTCCAGCTTTCGGACCTCGAGCGGGACATGGCCGCGAAAGTTTCGATCTACAACACGTTCCTGACCCGCTCGTCGGAGACAAGCCAGCGCCAGCAGCTCGATGCGACCAATATCCGCATTATTTCGACGGCAATTCCGCCAATAGGCCGCAGCTGGCCGCCCAAGACGGTGGTGCTGGGTGCCGCTGGCGGCATTGCCGGAACGGGCCTCGGTGTGGTTCTTGTACTGGGTCTGAGCTATCTTGGTGCATGGCGCCGAAACCGTGAGGGTCTGGTCTGACTTGGCTGAACTGTCGGTACATTACCGTGAAGGGATCCGGCCACAGGTCTCGTCGGCTATTGGGGCCGCTTTTTTTCTTTGTATGTTCCTGTTTATCTGGGTCGGGACGAATCCCTATCCTGATCTTGGCGCCGTGACCGGGGTGTCGGCTAAAGCCGCTGAATCCAGTTCGCTCAATCAGTTGGTCACCTTGTTTCTCACGGGCGGCTTTCTGGTTTGTGCGCTTAGCAGCTCGATGCGCGATGCCGTCTTGCAACCGCGCGTTTTGATCGGTCTGGTTTTCTTCTGGCTTTTCGTGACAGCCTTGCCGTCTGCTCATCCCCTGATCGCAGGCAAAAAAGTGGTTTTGTCTGTTCTGACTGCGTTAAATGCAAGCATCTTTCTCCTGCTGCCGCAGTCTGAACGCCAGCTGGCGCGGTTGTTGGCGATCGGCTCGCTGATAACGCTGGCATTGGCCTATTTCGGCGTAATCTTTTTGCCACAACGTGCCATTCATCAGGCTACCGAAGTCATTGAGCCCATGCTGGCCGGTGCATGGCGTGGTCACTATCCGCACAAGAATGCTGCCGCTGCCTCTCTGGTTCTGCTGAGTTTTTTCGGGCTCTACGTCTGGAAAACCGGCTTGCCGAAAACCGGATTGCTGATTGTTGCGCTTTGTGTGGTCTTTGTTCTGCATACGGGCGGCAAGACGTCGACGGCGATGCTGCCGTTTATCGTCTTGATGTCGCAGATGTTTGTACGGCTGAAATGGACGCGTGTTTTCATCGCGATTGGCGGGATCGCGGCCTTTAATATTATTGCCGTCGGGGCCGCTGTATTCGATCCCTTGCGGGAGCTTGTCCAAAACTTGGGAGTTGACGCCAGCTTCACCAATCGGTCAGATATCTGGAAACTTGCATTCTCTGCGATCTCGGCCAAACCGATTTTCGGCTATGGTCTGGACTCGTTTTGGAAGACGCCTGAAATGGTCTATGCAGGCGGCGGTGGCGCAAGCTGGGCTGTCGCCGCTTTCAATGCGCATAATTCGTTTCTCGATATGATGATCAATGCCGGCATTATCGGTCTGGTTTTGACACTTTTCTGGATAATGATCCTGCCCCTTCGGTATATTAAGGAAGCGGAAAGAACAGATAACAATCCTATATTAACGCTCCTGTACATTCGGCTTTGGCTTTATGGATTATATATGTCTTGTATGGAAAGTACGTTCTTTCAGAACGGTGGGGCAGTTTGGTTCTGTATCATGGTTGCCATCTTCGGATTGCGTTTGCAGGCTAAGGCAAGGCTTGTCTGAGAGTCTGAATTAAAAAACGCCGTTTGCAGGCCGGGATGGCGATTTTGAACAGGCTCTGAGATAGCTTTGGGGAAGGCAGTGCAGTGGCGGACATGAACGGTCTTGAAAGGGCGCGCAGTCGCCTGGAATGGTATGTCACACGGCTGAACGACAGTATCAGCCGTCGCTTTCCATTGCGGCCGTGCTGCCTGCCGGAGAATGAACGGATCATTACTTTTACGTTTGACGATGTGCCTGACACGGCGCAATGCACCGGGGCTGCCATTCTGGAGAAGTATGGGGTTCGCGGAACATTCTATATCGCAGGGAATCTGGTTGGCACGAAAGAAACCAAAAGAAACCTGATTACGCAGGAGGGCTGCCGGAAGCTGGTCGAGCGTGGGCATGAACTGGGCTGCCATACCTATAGCCACCTCAATGTGCCTTACGTCAATGCGCAGGAAATAGCGGCTGACCTTGACCGCAACACGGCCTATCTCGATGCGTTTGAGCCTGATCGTATCGAACAGCGCAGCTTTGCCTACCCCTATTGCGCTTCGTCCGTCATGTCGCGACGGCTTTTTGCCGGCCGTTTCGCGACTTGTCGCGGCGGCGGCAATCGCATCAATCGCGGCATGATTGATCTTGCCTTTTTGCAGGCCGTGGAAATAAGACAGCCAGACGACGGGGCTGCGCGCCAGACCCGCTGGATCGATGATCTTAGTGCCAATCCTGGCTGGCTCGTCTTTTATACGCATGATATCAGCGATACGCCGACTGAATTCGGGTGCAGGCCTGAGACCTTTGAACGCCTCGTATCCCATGCGGCGAAGAGCGGAGCGGCTGTTCTTTCCGTTCGCGAGGCGCTGGCGCGCCTTGGCGTACAATGAGGTGCTGCTTGACGCATGTAAATGACAGGGAACATCGCCTGCTGGCGATCAACAATTACTTTTATCGGCGCGGTGGTGCCGAAACAGTTTTTCTCGATCACATCAAGCTCTTTTCCGAAATCGGCTGGCAAACCGCACCCTTTGCCATGCAGCATCCAGATAATTTTGCGTCCGACTGGTCGTCCTATTTCGTGTCCGAAATAGAGTATGGACGGGAAAGCAGCCCGCTGACCAAAGTCGTGCAGGCGGGCAAGATCATCTATTCATGGGAGGCGCGGGACCGGATCAAGGCGCTGATCGAGCACTTTCGTCCCAATGTCGCGCATGCACACAATATCTATCATCATCTATCGCCGTCGATTTTCCCGGTTCTGAAAGACGCTGGAATTCCGACAGTCATGACGGCCCACGACCTGAAACTTGCCTGTCCGGCCTATAAGATGCTGTCACACAACCAGATATGCGAGCGCTGCAAGGGCGGGCGCATCTATAATGTGGCGCTTCACAAATGCATCAAGGATTCCACGGCGTTAAGCGGTCTGGTGCTCGTTGAGACGGCAATTCATCGCATGCTCGGCCTATATCGCAACACGCTTGACCGTATCGTCGTGCCAAGCCGCTTCTATATTGCAAAGCTTGCTGAATGGGGCTGGCCGGAAGAGAAACTGGTCTACATTCCCAATTTCGCCCATACGGACGATCTGAAACCCTATACGGATGAGGGCGATTATTTCGCCTATGTCGGGCGGCTGGCGCCGGAAAAGGGGATCGGTACGCTCATTCGCGCGGCGGCTCTTGCCGGACAGAAACTTGTCATTGCTGGCACGGGACCGGAAGAACAATCATTGAAGGCACTTGCGGCCGAGACGGGTGGCGATGTCACCTTTGCAGGCTATGTCTCAGGCGAACGGCTGTATCGGCTGATCGGCGAGGCGAAAGCGCTTGTTCTGCCGTCTGAATGGTATGAGAACGCCCCCATCAGTATTCTGGAGGCCTATGCACTTGGGGTGCCGGTGATCGGCGCGGACATTGGCGGAATTCCCGAAATGATTATCGAAGGCGAGACCGGGATGGTTTCGCGTACGGGCGATATTGACGATCTCGCCCGCGTCCTGGGCGCTTTTGCGCGATTGGCTCCGCAGGCGCGGCGCAAGATGGGAGAGGCAGGCCGCCTCTGGGCGGGCAATGAATTCTCGCCACAGGCATACAGAAACCGCACGCTGGAGCTTTATGCCGAGTTGGGAGCACTTTGATGGTTCGAAACGACAAGCGGCCTCGCGTCATGATGCTGGGACTTCGCGGCGTTCCGAATGTGCAGGGCGGCGTGGAAAAACATGTCGAAGAGCTCGCCCGGCTTTATGTGACGAAAGGCTGGGATGTCGAGGTCATCGGACGCCGTCCTTATCTTGAAAAGAAGCAGCCCTATGTCTGGGAGGGGGTACAGGTGACGCCAGGCTGGGCGCCGACCTCCATGAAGTTCGAGGCAATTGTGCACACGGTGTTGGGCGTGCTGAGAGCCGGTTTCAGTCGTCCGGATATTTTGCACATTCACGCAATCGGTCCGGCGCTTGCCGTTCCGCTGGCACGCCTTTTCGGACTGCGTACGGTCGTGACGCATCACGGTTTTGATTATAACCGTCAGAAGTGGGGACGGCTTGCGCGCGCAATGCTGAAGCTTGGCGAATGGTGCGGCATGCGCTTTGCAAATGCGCGGATCGCAGTGTCCAACGATATCGCAAAAACCATGCGGCAGCATTATCACGTGCCGATCACTTTTATCCCCAATGGCGTCACGCTTCGGCCAGCCTGTACCGACACGACGTGGCTGGAAAAACACGGCCTCGCTCCGAAACGCTACATTGCTCTTGTGGCGCGGATCGTTCCAGAAAAACGTCAGCTTGATCTCATCGAGGCCTTCGCGAAGCTTTCCGATCCTTCTCTCAAACTGGCCCTGATCGGATCAGCGGAATATACGGCTGAATATGCTGCGACTGTTCGCGCAAGAGCTGAAACTGTGCCGGGCGTCGTGCTGACGGGCGCGCTGCGGGGCGACGAGCTCTCGGCATTGTTCAGTCAGGCGGCACTATTCGTGTTGCCTTCCAGCCATGAGGGCATGCCGATCGCGCTTCTCGAAGCGATGGGATACGGCTTGAACGTACTTGCAAGCGATATCACTGCGAATGTCGAAGTGGGGCTTTCGAAAGACAGCTACTTTCCATTGGGCGATATCGATGCTTTGGCGAGCGCGCTGCGGCAGAAAATCGATACACCTCTAACCAGCGAGCAGTCGCAGGAAATGATCGACTGGATTGCACGGGATTATAGCTGGAGCGGGATCGCTGATCGCACGCTGAAGGTCTATGAGGAAGGGAGTAGGGGAATAGGGGAGTAAGGGAATATGGATGGATGAATCTGTTCCCAAAAGTCGCCGGTGTGGCGACAAATTGATCTGTGCGCCCGGACCCGAAAGTCGCCCTTTCGCGCACATATGCCGTTTTCTGTTTCAGGCCCTGTGCGGAAATAGAAAAAGGGAGCTGCCGAACATGTTCGACATACTCCCTTATTCCCTTACTCACCTATTCCCGTAGATTATCGAGCCCGGCGACGCTCTGCCGTCGGCTGGAAGGCCAGACGCGAATGGTAGCTGCAATATGGGCTCGATTCACCGGATTCATGGCCGCAGAAATGGAAATCTTCGTTCAGCGGGTCACCGATCGGCCACTTGCAGGTGCGTTCGCTCAACTGCAATAGCGAAAGACGGCGTGAAATAGGCACAACCACGTCCGAAGCGGGCTTGACCACGGTCTCCGCCACGACGTCTACGGCGTAGTCCACCTGGAGGGCGGTGGCGCCGACCGTCTTGGTGACTGTGGCGGTGCGCATCGTCGTCGTATGCACGCCGGTTGAATGCTGTGCTGCAGGACGTGGCGCTGCGGCAACCGTATTGACTTTCTTGCTGCGCGGAGCAGCGGTCGTGGTCTTGCCACGACCCGAAAGCTTCAAACGGTGCACTTTGCCGATCACTGCATTACGGCTGACGCCGCCAAGCTGCGCTGCGATCTGGCTTGCGCTCAAGCCCTCGCTCCACAGTTTCTTCAGTAGTTCGACGCGTTCGTCTGTCCAGTTCATCGCCCTGGGCTCCAATCATTTTCGTTATCCGGAATCCGGCAGTGTTCTCGGATTGCTCCGAGCAAAAACACCATATCTATCCGGGTGACTAGGTCCGCCGCACGAAATGTAGCTTTAATCTCTAAAAAGAAACTACAATATCCAACGACTCCATGACAAGGGATAGCCTTGTCAGGCGGATTCCATTTTTACGGTTTTCCCCAACTTGGGTGCCAAAGACGGTTTTTATTTGATCCGCCCGAAATTTTGCACGCAATTGCTTCTGAACTGAAAACCCGGATTGTTTCAGGATGGAACATCGCGGACTAACGAGCGCGTCGTCTGGCTGTCTCAGTCGAGGAAAGGTCATTCTCTATATGGTGTCGGTGTCCGCGTAAAGCCACCTTCGCCTCCCGTAGGTTACAAGAGTGCGAAAATGCATGAACTCATGCTGAAAGATGGCCTTCAAACCTCGCGCGCTTTGATTGACATTTTTTCTATGAACGCCAATATACGCGCGAGATAAATATGCCGCCCCGAGGGCGGTTTTTTATTTCTGCCGAAGGCTCGTGCGAGAAGCATAAGTCAGCGGACCCATTCCTCTCATGTCTCATCGCATTTCGTGAGGGTTTGGAATGGGGTGTTGGGCGCTCGTCGAAAGGCGGGAACCGTTTCGGGCGCCTTAGGACTGTTAATGGGAAAACACAGCTTTGCCGGTACAGCCGGGCAAGCTGCTAATATAGGCTTTGGAGGCCTGACGCTATGACCGACGCTACGACCGTGCAACCGCTTTACGACACCTATAATCGTGCGGCTCTGCGCTTCGAGCGAGGTGAGGGCATCTGGCTTATTACTGAAAGCGGCGAACGCTATCTCGATTTCGCGGCTGGCATTGCTGTGAACTCGCTTGGTCATTCGCATCCGCATCTGGTGGAAACGCTGAAGACGCAGGCTGAAAAGCTCTGGCATCTGTCCAACGTTTACGAAATTCCGGCGCAGGAAAAGCTGGGGCGGCGTCTTGTCGAGAGCACTTTCGCCGACAAGGTCTTTTTCACCAATTCCGGCGCTGAAGCACTTGAGTGCGCGATCAAGACCGCGCGCCGCTATCATTATGTAAATGGCCATCCGGAACGCTTCCGCATTGTGACGTTTGAAGGCGCCTTCCATGGCCGCACGCTGGCCACGATCGCCGCTGGCGGCCAAGCCAAATATCTCGAAGGTTTTGGGCCAAAGGTCGATGGTTTCGATCAGGTGCCGTTCGGTGACGAGGCGGCATTGCGCGCAGCTATCACCGATGAGACCGCTGGTATCCTGCTTGAACCCGTACAGGGCGAAGGTGGTTTGCGCGGTTTCCCCGAAGAATTCATGCGCATGCTGCGTACTATCTGCGACGAAAAAGGCCTTCTGCTGATCCTCGATGAAGTGCAGACCGGCGTTGGCCGCACGGGCAAGCTGTTCGCGCATGAATGGGCCGGCATCAAGCCTGACATCATGGCGGTCGCCAAGGGCATCGGCGGCGGCTTCCCGATGGGCGCCTGCCTCGCAACTGCCGAAGCTGCCAAAGGCATGACGGCTGGTGTTCACGGCACGACCTATGGCGGTAATCCGCTGGCCATGGCTGTGGGCAATGCGGTTCTTGACGTTGTTCTGGCCGATGGCTTCCTTGAAAATGTCCAGGCTACCGCTCTGGTCATGAAACAGGGCCTCGCCTCCATCATTGACCGTTACCCCGACGTTGTTTCGGAAGTCCGTGGCCGCGGCCTGCTGATCGGTATCAAGTGCGTTGTGCCGAATACCAGTCTCATTCAGGCTCTCCGTGACGAGCATTTCTTGAGCGTCGGGGCTGGCGACAATGTCGTCCGTCTGCTTCCGCCGCTGATCACGACGCCCGAAGAAGCCCGCGAAGCGCTGAAGCGCATCGAAGCAGCGGTTGAACGGCTCGCAACTGCAAATCCGACCAGTAAGACAGCGTGATATCATGGCTAACGATAACGGGATCAAACACTTTATCGACCTCTCCGCTGTGCCTGCCTCGGAGCTTCGTGCGATCATGGAAGACGCCAAGGCGCGCAAGGCGCGCCTCAAGGCAGGAGAAATAGAAAGGCCATTCGCAGGCAAAGTGCTTGCGATGATCTTCGAAAAGCCGTCCACCCGCACGCGGGTGTCCTTCGATGTCGGCATGCGTCAGCTCGGCGGCGAGACAATCATGCTGACCGGCTCGGAAATGCAGCTCGGGCGCAGCGAAACCATCGCCGACACGGCCAAGGTCCTGTCGCGCTATGTCGATGCGATCATGATCCGCACCACATCCCATGACCGGATGCTGGAACTTGCCGAATATGCGACCGTTCCGGTCATCAACGCCCTGACGGACGACACGCACCCTTGTCAAATCATGGCCGACGTCCTTACATATGAGGAACATCGCGGCCCGATCAAAGGCAAGACCTTTGCCTGGATGGGGGATGGCAACAATGTCCTCCACTCGCTGGTCGAAGCTGCGGCGCGTTTTGATTTCAACGTCAATATCGCAACGCCGGAAGGCAGCGAACCCAAGTCGCAATATGTCGATTGGGCGAAAGCCAATGGCGCGAGCATCATGTCTACCATCGATCCGGAAAAGGCGGCGCAGGGTGCGGATTGCATCGTGACAGATACCTGGGTTTCGATGGGGCAGGAAGATCATGCTCGCGGCCACAACGTTTTCATGCCCTATCAGGTCAATGCGCGACTGATGGCAAAAGCTGATCCAAAGGCGCTTTTCATGCACTGCCTGCCCGCCCATCGCGGTGAGGAAGTGACGGATGAAGTGATCGACGGACCACAATCGGTTGTGTTCGATGAAGCAGAAAACAGGCTCCATGCCCAGAAAGCCATTCTGGCCTGGTGCCTGCAAGGAGCATAATTTGGCTGACAAGACCAGCAACGAGCATACCGAAGTCGAAACCATTCAGGTCAATCTGGGAGATTTCGGCTTCGCAGGCGATGATGCGGTTGTGCCCTTTCAGGTGGAAGGGCTCGACGTGCGTGGTCGCGCGGTTCAGCTCGGCGCCAGTATCGACGGTATCCTGAAACGCCATAACTACCCGGAAGAAGTGGCCCGCCTGCTGGCGGAAGCGACGGTGCTGACCGTATTGCTTGGCACTTCGCTCAAATTCGAAGGCAAGTTTATCTTCCAGACGCAGTCCGACGGTCCTGTGGATATGCTGGTGGTCGATTTCCGCACGCCGCGTTCGGTGCGTGCTTATGCACGTTTTGACGAAGAGCGTTTGAAGGAGGCGGTTGCCGCCCGCAAGACCAAACCCGAGGAATTGCTTGGACAAGGCACGCTTGCCTTTACGGTGGATCAGGGAGCCTATACCCAGCGTTATCAGGGCATTGTCGCGCTGGACGGCTCGACACTGGAAGAAATTGCCACGACCTATTTCCGCCAGTCGGAACAGATTCCGACTGATCTCAGGCTGAGTGTTGCCAAGCTCGTCGAGCGCGGCATCGACGGAAAGCCAGTCGAACAGTGGCGCGCCGGCGGATTGATCATTCAGTTTCTGCCGGAATCCGAATTGCGCGCCCGTATTCCTGATCTGCCGGGTGGCGATGAGGATGAAGCCGAAGCCACCCTCCACCCGGAAGATGATGCGTGGGATGAAGCCCGCTCGCTGGTCGGAACGATTGAAAGCTCGGAACTGACGGACCCGCAAGTCGGCTCGGAACGGTTGCTTTATCGTCTGTTCCATGAGCGTGGCGTTCGTGTGTTCGACTCGGTGCCCGTGCTGGATGAATGCTCATGTTCGCGCGATAAGATTGCCGGTGTGTTGTCGGGTTTTACGGCCGAAGAAATTGCGGAAAGCGCGGATAACGGCAAGATTTCCGTAACCTGTGAATTCTGCTCGAAAATCTATGCGTTTGATCCGGCGGAGTTCGAGAACTGATGCTCTGGAGCGCATCCCGAAAAGTGCGAAGCGGTTTTCGGAACAAGATGCGCGGAGAGACAAATGGATAGAACGGTTGCGGCCATTTCGTTTTAATCGGAGCCGCAACACAAATTCATTAGGAATTTATCCCCGTATGCGGGCTGTCGGTTAATCCTTCACTGGTCAACAGTGGAGAATACGATATGCCCGACATTTGGTTACCGGTTACCCAGCAGAATCTCGAGATTGAGGCTGGTAGTCCGCTTGATTTTTCAACATTCCTATTGAATCCGCCGATTACCGAGGAACGACGGCTCATCGTCAATTCGGACGGTCACATCGCCTTGCAGAGCAATCCGTCAGCTCCTTATCGGCTGTTGTGCGGTGCCATCAGCAGCATTCCCGACAACGCGACTGCGGACAAGATGGCGGTCCAGTTGCGTCGTCATGGATATAATTGCGCACGGTTCCATTTTCTCGACATTGCCTTGATGGAGGGCCAGCTTCAGGATTTCGCATACCGGCAGGATATTCTTGATCGGTTCCGTTACTACATGGCCGCATTGAAGCAGAACGGCATCTACTGGATCATTGATGGCCTCACATCGAATGCCGGCGCGTTGGGCGGCGTAGCGGATCGTTGGGGAACGGAAGGCAGGCTGAAACTCAAGACGCATGTTGAAAATGCGGCTTTCGGCCACTGGCTGCGTTTTCAGGTCGATATCTTTGGGACAATCAATCCTTACACGGGGCTTGTGCCATTCGAAGACCCGGCGATGGCGGTTGTTGTGCCGTTCAATGAAAATGGCCTGTCGTTCAATTCGTGGGTTTACGCCCACGGCGACTTGCAAGCGCTGACGGAACTGAAGCGGCCATTCAATGCCTGGCTGAAGGAGCAGTATGTTGCCACAGCGGCCTTGCAGGTTGCATGGGGTGTCGAGTTGTTGGCGAGCGAGCAGATAGAAAACGCCACTGTCATGCTACCTGCCGACCGCTACGTTGCGTCCAGACGGCTGCGTGATTTTGCACGTTTTTGCGTTTCGGTCGAAACCGAGACTGCAAAGAAAATGAGCGACTGCATTCGTGCGATGGGCTTCAAGGGCATCATCGCACCATATAACAATGGATATGGTATCCAAACCATCCTGACCCGCCGCAATCAACAGGCTGCGGCGATGAATACCTATCATGATCCAAACGACAATATGACAGGTCCGATCCTCCAGACCAGTTCGTTTGAAGGGGCCGTGGCTTACATCCGGAATGCAGCTGCTACACGTCTGGCGGGCAAGCCGTTCGTAGTAACGGAGTACGATCACGTTTTCTGGAACAGGCATCGCTATGAGGCGGGACTCGCAATGCCGGCTTATGCGGCTTTCCAGGATTGGGATATCCTGTGCCGCCACAGCAATGGAGCGCTTATCCTTGGTTATGGCGGCAGCGATTTTAACGAACAGTATATCCGTCCTTACCGAACGGCGTTGGATCCTGTTGCCCGTGCCGGTGAAACCTTGTCGGCACTGCTGTTCCGGCGTGGAGATGTTGCAAAGGCGTTGCACCGTGTGGTGGCGCAGATGCAGGATGTCGGAAATCTGGCCGGGCTGGACATGCAGGAACCGGATGCTGTGACGATCATGTCGCTGATGTCGAGTTTCGCGCAAGGCGATGCCTCGCTCACACCAGGCGCTGTGTCGGTCGGCTCTCCTCGCCAGATTGGCTCCCGTGCCGATGCTGTCACATTCCTGCGCAACAATGGAGTTCTGGCTGCAACAAATCCAAGCGATGCGGCGTCGGGGATATATGTCAGCGATACCGGAGAAATCAGGCTTGATAGCGCGGCAAAACAGATGCGGGTCGTCACGCAGCATACGGAAGCGCTGGCATTCTCATTGATCACCCAGCCGGTACAGCTCGGGCAGCTTTGGGTCGGCTCGGCGTCCGGTGCGGGTATGCTGGCGGTTTCCTCGCTTGATGGTCAGTCGGTAGCGGACAGCAGTAAGCTATTGCTGATCTTCACCACGGATGCACGTAATACCGACATGGCCTTCAGCGATAGCGAAGAAAAGACCGTCAGCAGCTTTGGCACCTTGCCGGTGCAGATCAAGGTTGGGCATGTCTGGTTCAAGATGCCGATCAACACGGCTTGGCGCATATCCCCGCTCGGACTGGATGGCGTGGTGCAGCCTCCGGCGATTACGGGTAACGGATCGGATGGACTGAATGTCGAGCTTTGGAACAATGTTTCTGTTCTGCCAAACCCGCCCGGACCGACGACTTATTTTCTGATCGAACGCCTTTAAAAATCTTCTCACCGGGCGCCGGATTGCGCGCCCTGTTGAATATCAATTCAATGTACGTCGCAGGTCCGGCATGTCAAGCGAGAAGGCGGGAATATCGACCTCGAACATGACGCCTCCGGTGCCCTGCATTTGGTACCGTCCCACCATTACGCCTGATGTGGTGCTCAACGGGCAGCCCGAGGAATATTGAAATGAATCACCGGGCTCAAGTGTTGGCTGCTCGCCAACCACGCCCGCGCCGCGCACCTCTTCGACACGTCCGTTTGCATCGGTGATTTGCCAGTAGCGCGAGCGAAGCTGTACTGTTTCAGCGGAATTATTGGCGATCGTTATACGGTAGCCCCAGACATAACGGTTTTCGTCCGGCTCGGACTGGTCTTCCAGATAAAAAGGTTCGACCGAAACTTCGATCCCCCGCGTTACCGCTTTATACATGCGCACTGCCCTGCATTCACATCGGCCCTGACATCCCGCAATCTGGATCGCAAGGATGCTTGTCTATTTAACGGTTCGTCAGTTCGGTTTACGCCGCTATTCGCCCCTCCTATCGCCAAAGTTGCGGGAGAGGTCAACAATGTGGGACAGCAAATACAACGCAATTGCCGAAATCTCCGGCAATTGCGTCGTTTAGGTCTCTGTTTGCAGCCTAAAAGCCACAATATTGGGAACCGGCGTTCAGCGAGCTACCTTCAACGCTGCTTCCACGTCTTCCACGAGATCGTCCGTATCCTCAAGGCCGAGCGATATGCGAAGCAGGCCGTCCGAGATACCAAGTTCGGCCTTGGCCTCGTCGGTAAGGTTCTTGTGCGTCGTGGTTGCCGGGTGCGTAATAAGGCTTTTTGCGTCACCCAGATTGTTGGAAATGCTGAAGACCTGCAAGGCGTTCTGGAACTTGAACGCAGCCTCCTTGCCGCCTTCCAGTTCCAGAGCGATGAGGGTTGAGCCACCGGTCATCTGCTTGGCGATAATTTCGGCCTGTGGATGGTCTGCCCGCCCCGGATAGATCACGCGCTTGACGCCTGGCTTGCCAGCGAGGAAGTCTGCAACCGCAGCCGCCGAATGCGTTTGCTGGCGCACGCGCACGGACAGTGTTTCAAGGCCCTTCAGCATGATCCACGCATTGAAGGGGCTGAGGCCCGGACCCGTGTGACGGAAATAATCCTGCAGGGTGTTTTCAATCCACTCGCGGTCGGAGAGAACCACGCCGCCAAGGCAACGCCCTTGGCCATCGATGTGTTTGGTTGCCGAATAAACGACGATGTGGGCACCGAGTTCGAGCGGCTTCTGGAAAAGCGGCGTTGCGAAAACATTGTCGACGATGAGCTTGGCGCCCGCTTCATTGGCGACCTGCGCAACGGCAGCGATGTCGATGATTTCGAGCGTCGGATTGGACGGGCTTTCAAGGAACATAACCTTGGTGTTCGGGCGAACAGCCGCTTTCCAGTTTTCGATGTCGGAACCATCGATGATCGAGATTTCGACGCCATATTTAGGCAGAAGCGTCTCGACGATGTAGCGACAGGAGCCGAAGACGGCGCGGGCGGAAATCACGTGATCGCCGGCCTGCACCTGACATAGAATGGCCGCGGCCACTGCCGCCATGCCGGATGCGGTGGCGCGTGCTTCCTCGGCGCCTTCCAGCGCGCACATGCGCTTTTCAAACATGTCCGTGGTCGGGTTGGCATAACGCGAATAGATGAAACCCGGGTCCTCACCCTTGAAGCGCGCTTCGGCAGCTTCGGCATTGGGATAAAGGAAGCCCTGCGTCAGAAACATTGCTTCCGACATTTCGGCAAATCCGGAGCGCAACGATCCGGCATGCACGAGTTCGGTTGCGGGGCGAAATTTGCGGGTACTCTCAGTCGTCATTTTTCCAACCTGTCGAAAAGCTGGTCGGCCGGGGCGGGAAGAAATGCCTCGGCGGCCAATAAAAAACCGGCCTTGCGAACACGCAAAAGGCCGGTAACGAACCGCGGCCTTTTTTAGCGAATTCTTTAACGTGGCTGCAAGCCGGCCGGCCAAATCACCACGGAACAGTTTTTCATTATGCCTGTTGGGCAAGGCCGTCAATGCCGAAACAGTCCCGTTTCAGGAAAAGCGTATCCGAGGCGCCACGAAAATACTCGGATTCCTGCGGAAAACCCGGTTTCCCACTGCTCTAAGGGTTGGCATTGACGCCGCGACCGGTCAATGGTCTTTGTCAAGCAGTGCTTAGGCTACGGAGTATCGGGTTGATGATGCAGAAAGATGCTGGAATTCTGGCGGATGCGGATATTTCCGCGCTGTTTGAAAGCGGTTTGCTGGCGTCTCCACGCCCTCTCGATGCCGATCAGATACAGCCTGCGAGCCTGGATCTGAGGCTTGGCGCAAAAGCATATCGTGTTCGCGCCTCCTTCATGCCGGGCCCTGGCACGCCGGTCATAGATAAGCTGGAGCGGTTGAAGCTGCACGAGATCGACCTGACGGCAGGGGCCGTTCTTGAAACGGGCTGCGTTTATATCGTCCCGCTTCTTGAAGGCTTGGCGCTGTCGCCTGATCTTTCCGCATCCGCAAATCCGAAAAGCTCGACGGGCCGTCTGGATATCTTCACGCGCGTCATTGCCGATGGCGCGCAGGAATTCGACAAGGTGCCGGCCGGTTATAATGGCCCGCTTTATCTGGAAGTCAGCCCACGCACGTTTCCGATTGTGGTGCGTACGGGTTCGCGCCTGTCGCAGATACGCTTCCGCAAGGGGCGGGCCCAACTCGATGAGGCCGAACTTGCCGCGCTCCATGATGCGGAAACGCTGGTCGCTGCGGAAATGCCGAATATCTCCGGCGGTGGCATAGCGCTGTCGGTTGATCTTTCTGGCGGTCCTGACCGGCTGGTCGGCTATCGCGGCAAGCACCATACGGCTGTGGTGGATGTGGACAAGCGTGCGGCGCACGACATCCTTGATTTCTGGGAGCCGATCTATGATCGCGGTGCGCGCGAACTCGTGCTTGATCCGGATGAATTCTATATTCTGGTTTCGCGTGAGGCCGTGCATGTGCCACCGCTTTATGCGGCTGAAATGACGCCGTTCGACCCGCTGGTCGGCGAATTCCGTGTCCATTATGCAGGCTTCTTCGATCCGGGCTTCGGGCATAGTGCTGCGGGCGGAACCGGCAGCCGCGCGGTACTGGAAGTCCGCAGCCACGAGGTTCCGTTCATTCTGGAACATGGGCAGATCGTGGGCCGCCTGGTTTACGAACATATGCTGCATCGCCCTTCGGCGCTCTATGGCGTCGATCTCGGTTCCAACTACCAGGCGCAGCAGTTGAAGCTTTCCAAGCATTTTCGTTGACTATAGTAGCCTCCTCCAAGCAAATATAATTCTGGTGGAGGAGCAAGGTCGACGTGACGAATGGAACTGAACGGGATCGAGACAAACGGCCTCAAGCGGCAACGGATGCTCCGCAACGCAGGCTGTCGGTGGGCGTTGTTGCGCTGCCGGGCTTTACGCTGACGGCACTCAGCCTTTTCCTCGATCCGTTTCGTCTTGCTGCCGATGACCGGGACAAGAGCCGCCAGATACGTTGTGCATGGAAGATTTGCACACTGTCGGGAGATCCCGTCACGTCAAGCTCCGGCATGGTGATCGAGCCAACCGCTTCTATCGGCGAGCTTGATGATTGCGATTATGTTGCGGTTGTCGGCGGGCTGCTTGCGCAATATCGGCCGCGACAGCAGGCGCTGATCGATCTTCTCAAGCGCGCAGATCGACGCGGCAAGACTGTCGTTGGCCTTTGCACTGCTGCCTTTCTGCTGGCTGAAGCTGGCCTGTTGCCGGACCGCAATTGCTGCGTCAGCTGGTTTCATCGTGATGACTTTCTGGAGCTTTTCGACGGCTATACCGCCGATACGACGAGCCTGTTTCATCGTAGCGGAAGGCATTTTACCTGTGCCGGAGGGCTTGGCACGGCATCGCTGGCGCTTTCAATTATACAAAACGAGATTTCGGAGGAACTGGCGCGCAAGAGTGCGTCCATCCTCATGATCCCCTATGAGCTTGTCCGTTCCGAACAACCGGCGTTGAGCTTCAACGGGGTGCGCTCGCCGATGATCCGCAAGGCAATCCGCATTTTCGAGGAAACGCTGGAAGATCCGGTGCCGATGATTGACGTCGCGCGGCGATTGGGAATTTCCGTCCGCCAGATGGAACGTGGCTTCAAGCTCGCCCTTGAGCGAACGGCGTTCGAGGTCCGTGAAGAGCTTCGGGTTAAAAAGGCCAAGGAACTTCTGTCGGAGACAAGCTTGTCGCTGCTGGAAGTGGCTGTTGCCAGCGGCTTTACCGATACGCGCAGCATGAACCGCTCGTTCTCGCGGCAAAAGCAGAAAGCACCGCGCGACTACCGTAAGCAGCGGTGAGCGAGTGCAGAACTTGCGAAGGCGGCAGGGACAGCCTATTTCTTGCGCGAAGAATCTATCGCTTTAGAGCATGATTCCGAAAAGTGGGAACCGGTTTTCGGATAAAATCATGCTCAAACAAAAGTTTAGAGCGGGATGACGTTTCAACTTAAGAGCATCCGCTCTGATCAATAACCATACAGGAGATTTGCATGTCGGATGGTGTAAACCGTTTTCTTGGCGATACCCCGGCCCGCGTTCTGATCAAGCTGGTGCTGATTTCGCTGGTGGTTGGCGTGGTCATGAGCGCGTTTCACTGGACGCCTTATGACATCTTGTACGGTATCCGCGATTTCTTCCTCCGCCTCTGGAACATGGGCTTTTCGGCAATCTCAGGTTTTGTCGACTATCTGGTCCTTGGCGCGGCTGTCGTCATCCCTGCCTTTATTTTGCTCCGTATCCTCAGCTACCGGAAATGAACTCAATTCAATAATTGGATAGCTCAGACAGGCAATGCAGCAAAAACAAGGATTTATACTTAACCGGCGTGGCTTTCTTGTCCTCGCCGGAGGGGCGTTGGCACTGTCGGCAATGCCATTGAACAAGGCATCGGCTGCTGGAGACAACGATCCAACCGCGATTTTCAATGCGATCCGGAAGGCAAACGGCCTGCCACTGATGGCAACGGATTCGAAGCTGGAGCAGGCTGCGCTCTATCAGGCAAAGCGCATGGCGAGTTACGGCAAGATCGGTCACAGCATCGGCTGGGGTAACGGTTTCGTCGCGCGGTTGCGCCAGGCAGGTATTCGTGGACCAGCGGCGGAGAACGTCGCGTCGGGACAGCGCGACACACAAGCCGTCTTCGACGCATGGATGAAATCGCCCGGCCACCGCAAGAACATGCTCGACCCGACTTTCGAGCATTATGGTCTTGCCTGGGCCACGCCTGAAAACAAACCCACCTACATATATTGGGCCATGATGCTCGGACTCTGATCGCGCACTCTCCTGACAGTTCGCTGTCAGGAGAGTGCGACAATCCGGTGGCCGAATTATCTGTCGTTTCGATCGATTCCAGAGTAGATCAATTCGATCAGGGGGAAGCATTCGGGACAAGCACAATGGATCAGTCGCTGCAACGTAATGGTGGCGTAACAAGGCCGTTCGACGTAACGCACCGGATGGTGATGCTGATCGCCATTCCCATGACGCTTGCCGCAATCACGACGCCGCTTCTCGGACTTGTCGATATGGGCGTTGTCGGCCAGATGGGACAGGCTGAGCTAATCGGCGGTCTGGCGATTGGCGCGCTTGTCTTCGATTTCCTGCTGTCGATATTCAACTTCCTCCGCTCCGGGACGACCGGGCTTGTCGCGCAGGCCGTGGGTGCGGAAGACGCCGTGGAAGAGCAGGCCATCTTCTGGCGCGCGATCATCATTGCGGTTATTGCAGGCGGTCTGATGATCTTGTGCCTGCCGATTATCATCGCTGTCTCTTCCAGCTTCATGCATCCGACATCGGCCACGCAGGAAGCGATGGCGACTTATGTTTCCATCCGCATGCTGTCGGCGCCGGTTGCCCTCATCAACTATTCGATCCTTGGGCTTATCCTCGGTCGCGGACAGGGCCTTGTCGGCCTCGGCCTTCAGGTGCTGCTCAATGGCATCAATATCGTGCTTTGCATCATTCTCGGGCTTGAATTGGGCTGGGGCGTCACCGGTGTTGCCTGGGCAACGGTGACAGGTGAAACCGTCGCCGCTTTTGTTGGCATGATCATCGTGCTGCGGTATTTCCGCAAGGATGCATCGCTGCGCCCCAACCGGGCACGAATATTCCAGAAAGAGGGAATTCTGCGCATGTTCGCGGTCAATCGCGACATCATGATCCGCTCGTTCCTGCTTCTCACGGCTTTCGCGTTCTTTACGCGGGCAGGGTCCGATCTTGGTCCCGTCACTCTGGCCGCCAATGCCGTTCTGATGAACTTCTTTCTCGTCGCGGGCTTCTTCCTGGACGGCATGGCGGCGGCGGCCGAGCAGATTGTCGGGCGGTCGATCGGGGCGCGCTACAGTCCGGCCTTTGTGCGCGGCGCCAAGCTCACTTTCGTCTGGGGGTTGGTCATGGCAAGCACCATTGCCTTTTGCCTGCTGGTTTTTGGCGATGCCATCATCGGACTGCTGGCCAAGGCGGAAGACGTCCATGCCGAAGCTCTGAAATATCTCCCCTGGGCGGCGCTGACAGGCATGACCGGACTGCTGGCCTTCCATATGGACGGCGTCTATATCGGCGCCACATGGTCGCGCGACATGCGAAACATGATGTTTCTGTCGCTCGCATTCTTCATGGTCGTTCTTTATGCGGCAAAGCCCCTGATGGGCAATCACGGGCTTTGGCTGGCTCTCAACCTGTTTCTGTCTATTCGCGGCGTCACGCTTCTGGCGATCCTGCCGCGACGCTATCGAACAGAATTCATTGCCTGATTACGCCGACAGTTCGCGCCCGGCCCAGTCCTTGGTGTCCCGGTCGCGCAGTGCGGCGATGTTGGCAACGCCCTCGCGCTTGACCGCGGCTGACAGGCCGCGCACGATTTCAGCAGGCAGGCTTGGTCCGCGATAGATGAGGCCCGTATAAAGCTGCACGAGATCGGCACCGGCCTTGATCTTTGCCAGCGCCGTCTCGGCGCTATCCACGCCGCCGACGCCGATCAGCGGCATGTCAGGACCGACACGCTCGCGCATGCGGGCAAGAACGATGGTGGAGCGGTCGAAAAGCGGGGCACCGGAAAGCCCCCCCGTTTCATCGCGATTGTTGACGCTTTTCAGCCCGGCGCGTGAAAGCGTGGTATTGGAAACAATGATGCCATCCAGCTTTTGTTCGGTCGCCTCGGCAGCGATGTCATCCAGTTCTTCGTTCATCAGATCGGGTGCGATCTTGAGGAAAACCGGGCGCTTGAGGGTGCACATCTTGCCCTCTTCATTGCGGGCTTCCAGTACGCGGCTCAATAGCTCCCTCAGGCTGTCACGTGCCTGAAGGTTGCGCAGGCCCGGCGTGTTGGGCGAAGAAATATTGACCGTGAAATAGCGCGCCAGCTGGTAGAAACGCCGAATACCGGCAACATAATCGGCAATGCGGTCTTCCGCATCCTTGTTGGCACCGATATTGACGCCCACGATGCCGCTTTTGCCTGCGCGTTGCGACAGGCGTTTGAATGCCGCGTCATGGCCCTCATTATTGAAGCCGAGACGATTGATGACCGCCCTGTCATCCACCAGGCGGAAAATGCGCGGGCGTGGATTGCCGCTTTGCGGGCGCGGCGTGATGGTGCCGATTTCGGTAAAGCCGAAGCCCAGCTTCAACAGCGCGTCGGGCACTTCAGCATTCTTGTCGTAACCCGCCGCCATGCCAAGCGGATTTGGAAACTGTAGCCCTGCAACCTTGACGGAAAGAGCCGGATCGTTTGGCGCGCCGCAGGTCACAAGACCGGTCTTCAGGCCGGCGATGGAAAGGCCATGTGCCTGTTCCGCATCGAAGGCAAAAAGGGCGCGTCGCCCGAGAGTTTCAAAAAGCCCGCTCATTAATCTTCCAGCTCCGGAAAAATGTGAAGACCATCGTCGCCCAGTGGCAGGGTTTCAACCTTCAAAACAGCTGCAAGCGGCAGCTGGCCATACAGATGGGGAAACAGGGCTCCGCCGCGTGAAACTTCAAACTTCAATGCTGCGCCAAGCACCGAGGCATCAACACTGATCAGAAGCAAATCCTGCTGGCCCGCAAAATGTTTGGCTGCCGTTTCCCGAACCTGCGTTGCAGTGGAGAAATGGATATAGCCATCGGCAATATCAACCGGCGCCCCGGTAAAACTGCCAGCCTGTTCTGCCTGCGCCCAAAGCCCGCGCGGGGCGATCTTATAGATGATCTCGTTGGTCATGGCTGCTCTCTAGACCGAATTTCTTCGGAAATCAAAGTCCCGCATGTTCGATTTTCGTCGTAAACCTCCCATATGATGGGGCATCGGAAAGAGAAGCTGAAGGGAATTGCATTATGTTCAACAGAAAGACACTGATGGTTCGTAATCTGGCTGCTGTTGTTCTTCTCGGTTCAGCGCTCGCCCCGGCCAATGCGCTCGCGCAGGAAAACGGGCGTTATCGGCTGGAAGGAACGGAAAACGGTTATGTCCGTCTGGACACACGAACCGGCGCGCTCTCCACCTGTGCGGAGCAGCAGGGGCAACTTGTGTGCAAGATGGCGACCGAAGATCGCGAGGCTCATGAGAACGATATTGCCAGCTTGCAGGATCGCGTGAAGAAGCTGGAAGACAAGGTTTCTGCCCTTGAAGGGAAGAGCGGAAGCGCTGCCTCGGGTCTTCCGACCGAGCAGGAGTTCGAGCAATCCATGAGCTATATGGAACGCTTCATGCGCCGCTTCATGGATATAGCGAAGAGCTTCGACAGCGAGCCGGAAACTCCCCGCAATGACGCCGCTCCCGGCGGTCGAACCTGAACCAAACAAAAGATTAGAGCGCCGATCTGATCCAGTCAGATCGGCGCTCTCATTACTGGGCGAAACGCTTTGTCGCCTCGATCAGTTCGTGGGTAATGCCGGGTTCCGTGACGGCGTGCCCCGCATCCTCAACGATTCTGAGATCGGCTTCGGGCCACATCTTCTTCAACTGCCAGGCATTGATAAACGGCGTGCAGACATCGTAGCGGCCATGCACGATTACGCCGGGAATATGCCGGATGCGATCCACATTGCGCAGAAGCTGATCGTCGGAATCGAGGAAGCCACGGTTCTGGAAATAGTGGCATTCGATACGCGCAAAAGCGATGGCGTACTGGTCTTCACCGAAAGCATCGACGCGAGCCGGATCGGGCAGAAGTGAAATGACCGAGCCTTCCCAGCGTGCCCAGCGCCGCGCCGCTTCAAGCTGCACCTGCGGGTTACGATCGGTGAGGCGCTTGTAATAGGCGGCGATCATATCGCCCCGCTCGGCTTCCGGTATATGCTCCTGATAGGCCTCGAAATGATCCGGAAAGAGAATGCTTGCGCCGTTGGAATACATCCAGTCGACTTCGAAACGGCGCACCATGAAGATGCCGCGCAGGACAAGCTCTGCGACGCGATCCGGATGGGATTGCGCATAGGCTAGACCGAGGGTAGATCCCCACGAGCCGCCGAACACCTGCCACTTGTCGATGCCGAGATGCGCACGAATATGCTCCATATCCGCGACAAGATCCCAGGTCGTGTTTTCGCGCAGTTCCGCGTGCGGGGTCGAACGGCCGCATCCGCGCTGGTCGAACAGGATGATGCGATAGCGCTCGGGGTCGTGCAGGCGGCGCATGGTGGGCGTGATGCCACCGCCGGGGCCACCATGGATCATGATGACCGGCTTGCCGTCCGGGTTGCCGCATTGCTCGACATGGATTCGATGCAGCGGAGAAACCTGAAGCATCTCTTCCTTGAACGGTTGAATTTCGGGATAAAGCGTATTGCGCGTCATGAAATGCCTTTTGGTTCCCTTCCATTTAGCTGGCGGGGGCCGCTTCTGTGTTATTTTCGATGTTTAGCCTAACATACAATGCGGCCAGATGGCGGCAATGAGGATTATGAAAAGGGGTTAGCAACGTGAATTTTGGTTGCCCGAGCCAAAAAACGGCATAAAACGGAATGGTCGACTGAATAGTCAGCACCGCGAGGGGAGGAGACCAGAAACAATGGCGCGCGAGGCTCATGCATTTCATCATCGCTGACGATCACCCGCTGTTCCGGGGAGCACTGAGGCAGGTCCTTTCAGGACAGTCGCAAAGTGTTGAAATCATCGAAGTCGGCGATTTCGACGCCGTCAAGAAGCTGGTTGGCGAGCGAGAGGATATCGATCTTCTGTTGTTGGATCTGACGATGCCGGGCGGAACGGGGCTTTCTGGTCTGGTGACGTTGAAGGCCTTGCAGCCGGCACTGCCCGTCATAATCGTTTCGGCAACCGACGACGCGGCGACGATCCGCCATGCAGTGGAACTCGGCGCTTCCGGCTTCATTTCGAAATCCGCCAGCATGGAAAGCATTGGCGAAGCCGTGCGCAACGTTCTGGCCGGTGATATCTGGACGCCAGCCGATATTGAACTGGACCATCCGCACGACCCCGAAATTGAAGCGCTCATTGCGCGGCTGCGCACATTGACGCCACAGCAGACGCGTGTGCTGACCATGCTTGCCGAAGGCCTGCTGAACAAGCAGATTGCCTATGAGCTTGGCGTGTCGGAGGCGACCGTCAAGGCGCATGTTTCGGCGGTGCTGCAGAAACTGGGAGTCGATAGCCGCACCCAAGCGGTCATTCTTCTGTCACGCATCGGCAATGATGCGCTGAGTACGGATTAGAGCGGTCCAGCGATTCCGTTGAAACTGGGACCGCTCTGGATATTGCCCTTGCTACTGAGCGGCATTCTGCGCGGACTGGTTGTCCTGCCGCGCATGATGAAAATGCGATAACAGGGAGCGGAGGGCCGCAGGCCGAAGCGGCTTGTGCAAAACCGTGACGTTTTCATCTTCGGCGCGCTGGCGTACTTCCTTGGAACGATCGGCTGTCAGCAGGATGGACGGTATCTCCGTCTGAAACGTTTCGCGGGCAAAACCGATCATATCGAGACCGTTTTCGTTCAGCAGGTGATAATCGGCGACAATCACGTCGGGCGGAACGGAATGGTCCGCGCAATAGCTTTTCAACGCAGCTCCGCTGTGCAGCGTCGTGACCCGGCATCCCCAGCCACGAAGCAGCGTCTCCATTCCCGACAATATGCTCGCGTCATTGTCGATGCAGAGAACATCGAGCCCTGTCAGTTCCAGCGCCCGTTGCAGGCCCCGGCGGCTCTTCACTTCGTCAGCGGGTACTTTTTCCTGCGAGACAGGAATGCGAAGGGTGAACATCGTGCCCTTGCCGGGCGTTGACGCCAGAGCGAGCGGCAGCGACAAAAGCCTTGCGATGCGGTCGACGATGGAAAGGCCAAGACCAAGCCCTTCGGCTTCCCGCATTCCCTCATCCAGCCGGGTGAACTCGCGGAAGACGAGTTTCAGCTTTTGCGGAGGAATGCCTATGCCGGTATCGAGCACCTGCAATTCCACAAAGGCCCCACGGCGGCGGACGCCGAGCAAAATGCCGCCCTTGCGGCTATACTTGATCGAATTGGAGACGAGGTTCTGGATCAGGCGCCGCAGCATGTTGCGGTCCGTTTTGACGACGATGCTCGATGGTACAACGCGCAGTTTCAGCCCCTTGGCGGCGGCAAGCGGCGTGAAGTCGGTTGCAATCTGGCTCATCAGCTTGTCGAGGCGAAACACCGAGAGTTCGGGTTTGAGCGATCCGGTGTCCAGCCGTGAAATATCCAGCACCATGCCGAGAATTGCTTCCACGGCTTCCAGCGAGGAATCGATATTGCGGGCGAATTCGCTGGTTTCGGAACGCCCCAGTCTTTCGGCAAGTGCGGTGCTGTACAGTCTGGCCGCGTTGAGCGGTTGCAGAATGTCGTGACCGGCAGCCGCAAGAAACCGCGTCTTCCCCTGATTGGCTTCTTCCGCTGCGGCTTGCGCCTTGGCGAGCTGCTGGTTGACACGGGTCAGTTCCGCCGTGCGATCCGCCACGCGCTGCTCCAGCATCTCAGCCGCCTTCTGGCGCGTGACATCCGCTTCAACTGCTGCCGTGATGTCGGTATAGGTCGCGACGATGCCGCCATCCGGCATGGGATTGGACTGGATTTCCAGCACCTTGCCGGTCGATTTCATGGTGATGCGCCATGGCTGGCGCGCAGCCGCAAGCGAGCGTATGGCGCTGTGCTGGCCGTTGAATGATATATCGCCGCGACGGTGCAGCTGTTCCACGATTTCTGAAACGGGTATTCCAACCTGCATCACCTCGTCGGGGAGATCGAAAAGCTTGCGGAATTGCCGGTTCCAGCAGGTGAGCCGCAAGTCCTTGTCGAAAACGGTGATGCCCTGTTCCATCTGGTCGAGCGCGGTTTGCAGCAGGTCGCGGTTGTGTTGCAAAGCCGTCGAAGCATCGTCCAGGAGCTGTCGCGCATCGCGTCCGGACGCATCGCCCTTTTGCAACAGAAGTGACAGAACAAGCCGTGCAGATGCAGAGCCGACTGCCGTGCCAAGCAATTGCTCCGCATGGCGGATCAAAGGCGTATCGACGGTCATGCCGGGGTCAAGTCGCCGCTGTTCCCTTCCCTCAAAGCGGAGGAAAGCGCGTTCCACGCGTTCGGCGCCTAGATAGCGCGCCATGGTGGCTTTCAGCTCGGCGACAGTGACAGTCGTGCGAAAACGTTTCAGCGTCGGTGTGCCGATGACATAACGCGGCAGGAAGATGCTGGCCTGAATGCGTTCCAGCGGCGTTGAGGCGCGCGAGAGCGAACCGAGAACGTAGAACAGCGTATTGGCCGCAAGGCTCCATACCACGCCGTTGGTCAGGGGAAGAGCATTGGTCCCGAAAAGCGCTTCCGGGCGCAATGCGGTAAAGCCAAGAAAACCCTCGCGCAAAATGGCGGCATTTTCCGGCGCCATGGTTGGCAGCAGCAACGTGTAGGCCCAGACCAGAAACCCGGCCGAGAGACCCAGCATGGCGCCGCGCCCATTGGCATTGCGCCAGAACAGCCCTCCGATGAAGGCTGGCACGAATTGGGCAATCGCAGCAAAGGAAACAAAGCCGATCGAAGCCAGATGGATGTTGTTGGAGGTGAAGCGATAATAGGCAAATGCCAGCGCCAGAATGCCAATAATGGTGAGACGGCGCGTGTTCAGAATGATTTTGGTCAGGTCGCGCTGTTCAGCGGCGTGCTGCTTGGCCAGCCGCCGTATGAAAAGCGGCAGCACCAGATGGTTGGAAATCATGATCGAAAGCGCCACGCAGGCGACGATGACCATCGCCGTTGCAGCCGACAACCCGCCGAGAAAAGCCACCAGTGCGAGCCAGTGCGCACCAGCTGCCAGCGGCAGGGCCAGAACATACAGGTCTCCGCTGACATTGCCTCCGAGTGTCATCACGCCAATCAGCGCAATGGGAAACACGAAAATATTGATGAGGATCAGATAAAGCGGAAACAGCCAGGAGGCGGTTCGCAGTTCCTTTTCGCTGCGGCTTTCCACGACTGTCACGTGGAACTGTCGCGGCAGCATGATGATGGCCGCGGCGCTGAGCGCACTTTGCACGATCCATGTGCCGATAGACGTCTGATAGTGAAACGCTTCCAGCGCCTCAGGCGACTGGGATATCTGGTTGATGAGCTGCGACGGAGCGCCGAACAGGAAGAAAGTGCAGGCAAAGCCAACGGTCAGGAAGGCGCAAAGCTTGATGACGGATTCCAGGGCCACCGCCAGAATAAGGCCGTTCTGGTGCTCGGTGGCGTCTGTGTGGCGCGTGCCGAAAAGGATCGCAAAGACGGCGAGCACGGCGGCAACGGGCAGGGAGATATCACCGAACAGGAACACGGACGGGTCGATGGCCGACCCGTAATGCTCCATGACGAGGCCGACGCTTCCTGAGACGGCCTTGAGCTGTAGCGCGATATAGGGGATCGAGCCGACGGCTGCGATGCAGGTTGCAAGGGACGCGACGCCAAAGCTTTTGCCGTAGCGGGCGGCGAGAAAATCGGCAATCGACGTGATGTGTTCGGATTTCGCCAACCGCACGATATGCCGCAACAATCGGTTGCCGAGCGTGAAGACGAGGATGGGCCCGATATAGATTCCGAGGAACTCAAGGCCGCGCTGCGCGGATAAGCCGACAGAGCCGAAAAACGTCCAGGAGGTGCAGTAAACGGCCAGGCTGAGCGCGTAGATATAGGGACGTGGCGCGCTGTTCCAGCGCGACGTGCGCCGGTCGCCGATGCTGGCTACCGCGAAGAGCAGCAGCAGATACAAAAAGGCGGCGCCAATGATACCCCAGCCCTGCATAGCCGGCTTGTTCCCTCACTCCTCGATGAGGAATGACGCAAGCACTTTCAGTGCGCTCGCGCAAGATTATTGATCAAAAACAGTGCGTTTTCGCCGCTTTATCTTTTCTTTGGTAATTTTCGTCTACACACTGACGGTGTGATCCTGAAAGTGCAGGGCCCTTTTCAGGACTGGTTTGAAATGACAAGGCGCTTTTCGGTTGCGCTCTTGGAAAACGGCTTTGCCATCCACTGCCAGTTTATCTGGTGCCCAGGTTGATTTGGCGAGCGCTGCCGCAGCAGGACGGCCCAAGCGGTCCGCGTTCGTGAGGGAGACAGGAATGTTAAAGGAATTCAAGGAATTCGCCCTGAAGGGCAATATGGTCGATCTGGCCATCGGTGTTATCATCGGCGGGGCGTTCGGCGGCCTCGTCAATTCCATCGTCAATGACATCATCATGCCGATCATCGGTCTTATCACCGGCGGTATCGACTTTTCGAACATGTTCATACAGCTGGCGGGTGAACCCAAGACCACCCTGGCTGCCGCCCGTGACGCCGGTGCGACCATCGCCTATGGCAACTTCATTACGCTTCTCATCAACTTCCTGATCATCGCATGGGTATTGTTCCTGGTGGTGAAGGGAATGAACCGCATGAAGAAGAAGGAAGAAGCAAAGCCGGAACCGGAAGCACCGCGCGAAGAGGTCCTGCTGACCGAAATCCGCGATCTTCTGGCAAAGCAGAAAGCCTGATCTATCAAAAACGGCTGAATGAGAGCGGGGCCCTTGTGGCTCCGTTTTCTTTTGATCCATAAAAGCGTTTGATCGGACCATCACAAAAAGCCGCGTGATTTCGCTGACGGGCCTTGATAAGCACGAAATCAAAATCAAAGTCCAACGCGGGGAAACATGACGCTCATTGCCAATCTTCGTAGGGAAGCAGCCCAGTCGCCGGAAAGCGGAATTGTGACGGTCGCCAATCACGGGCGCGGACGCGAAGGGCTTATTCCGCTTTGGGTGGGCGAGGGCGATCTATCGACACCCGATTTCATTCGCGCAGCGGCCCAAAAAGGCATCGCTGACGGGGAGACTTTCTATACCTGGCAGGCAGGCATACCCGAATTGCGGGAAGCACTGGCTCGCTATCACGCCCGCCATTTTCCGCTGCCTCTGAAACCGGAGAACTTCTATGTCACCGGTTCCGGCATGCATGCCATCGAAATGGCGCTGACCGCAACCGTGGGAGCGGGCGAAGAGGCGATTTACCTTTCGCCGGCCTGGCCCAATTTCGTCGGCGCGGCTGGTCTCGCTGGCGCCATTCCGGTTCCGGTCGAGCTGGAATTCGGCGCCAATGGCTGGATGCTTGATCCAGAGAAGATTGCTGCCGCCATTACGCCGCGCACGAAGGCGCTCTTCATCAACACGCCATCCAATCCCACTGGCTGGACGGCGGATCGGGAAACATTGCAATTCGTTCTCGATCTGGCCCGCAAGCATGGTCTGTGGATCATCGCCGACGAGATTTATACCCATTTCTATTATGGCGGTGGCCGTGCTCCGTCCTTCATGGACATCATGGAGCCGGATGATCGCATCATCTTCGTCAATTCCTTCTCCAAGAATTGGGCTATGACCGGCTGGCGTATAGGCTGGATGACGGTGCACCCGTCTTTGGGGCCGGTTGTTGAAAACCTGATCCAATATTCGAATTCGGGCGTCGCGCAATTCATGCAGCGTGGTGCCGTTGCCGCGCTTGATGAAGGGGATGACTTTATTTCGATGCAGGTCGAACGCGCGCGTTCAACGCGTGACCGCCTGTGTGCTTCGCTATTGTCGACAGGAAAAGTTCGCCTGACGCCGCCACAGGGCGCATTTTATCTTTTCTTCGGCGTGGATGGGGTCGGGGATTCCGTCAAGGCAGCCATCGATATAGTGGACAATGCCGAGGTGGGGCTGGCGCCCGGCGGCGCATTCGGCCTTGGCGGGGAGGGCTTCTTCCGCCTTTGTTTCTGCCGCGATCCACATCAGGTGGATGAAGCCGCATCGCGGTTGGTGCGCTGGATCGAAAAGCTGTGAGCTTATCGCTTGCCGGTTGAATTGGCGCGGGGGCCACGGTTTGCCGCGGCCTTCATCAGACGCTGGAAGGTCGGGCACTCCATATGACTTTCGGCGGGACAGGTGGCCGCATGACGCAGCCCGTCTCGCAGTGCTATCAGATGCGCAATTGTACGGTCAAGATCATCCGCCTTCGACGACAGGGTTTCACGGCTGATCGAGACGTGGCCATCTGGCCCGAACATGCCCGCAATATCATCAAGCGAAAAACCAGCCGCTTGTCCGAGAGCGATCAGGGACAGCTTGGTCACAACGCCGGGATCAAAAACACGACGCAAGCCCCGCCGGCTATGCGACGCAATCAAGCCCCTTTCTTCATAGTAGCGCAGGGTCGATGCGGGAACGCCCGTCACTTTCGCGACTTCTGCAATGTCCAGATCTTTCATGTTGACCTCAAGTTGGCTTTAACTTGTAGAATCTGCCTTTTCAACGATCCGCGCAAGTGGAAAGGAAAGGTAAATGTTTGTTTTTCAGGTCGTTTTCATTGGTGTGGGAGCGACACTCATCACGGATGTCTGGGCGGTGGTCAGAGGGCGGTTGTTCGGCGTTGCGAATTTGGATTATGGGCTGGTGGGTCGCTGGTTCGGCCATATGCTGCAGGGACGCTTCGTGCACGAACGCATCGTCGCCAGCGCACCATTTCAGGGAGAGAAACTTCTCGGCTGGAGCCTTCATTATGCGATCGGTGTGCTGTTTGCAGCTATTCTGGCTGCCGTCAGCGGGGGGGAATGGGTGCAGTCGCCGCAGTTCCTGCCAGCGCTTGCCTTCGGATTGCTGACCGTCGCCGCTCCGTTTTTTATCATGCAGCCGGGGATGGGCGCAGGAATCGCCGCGCGGAAGACACCCCGGCCATGGGTTGCCAGGGGTTGGAGTGTCGTGATGCATCTATGGTTCGGAGCTGGGCTTTATCTTGCGGCTCTGGCAGCCAAGCTCATCTTCTGAGGCAGCAAAAAGGCCGGTTCACCCGGCCTTTTATTCGAATAATCCTGTTTGTCAGCCACCAGCTTTGGAGACCATCAGCGGAATAATCCGCTCAGAACTGGCAGGCTGTGAGACCGCAGGCTCGGCAAAAGGAATACCGAGTGTATTCCACACCTCCTGCAAGGCATCCTTGAGACCGTCGATCAAAGCGTCGTCATGCAGAGGCGACGGTGTGATGCGCAGCCTTTCGGTGCCGCGTGGAACGGTCGGATAATTGATCGGCTGGATATAGATGCCGTGCACTTCAAGCAAACGGTCGCTGGCCTTTTTGCAAAGTTCGGGGTCGCCAACCAGAATTGGTACGATATGGGTTTCCGATGGCATGACGGGTAAACCCGCCGCGGAAAGCACATCCTTGGCACGCTGGGCCTGGCGCTGCTGGCCGTCACGCTCCGTCTGCGACGTTTTCAGATGCCGGATCGCAGCGGTTGCGGCAGCAGCGACTGCCGGAGGCAGAGAGGTGGTGAAGATGAAGCCCGGCGCATAGGAGCGCACCGCATCGACAATTGCACGTGAGCCGGTAATGTAACCGCCGAGAGCGCCAAAGGCCTTTGCAAGCGTGCCTTCGATAATATCGATGCGATGTGCGAGGCCATCGCGCTCGGTAATGCCACCGCCGCGTGCGCCATACATGCCAACCGCATGAACTTCATCGATATAGGTCATGGCATTATATTTGTCGGCCAGATCGGCAATCTTCTCGATTGGCGCGATATCGCCGTCCATCGAATAGACGGATTCAAACACGATCAGCTTCGCGCGTGCAGGATCGGCTGCCTTCAGAAGCTGTTCCAGATGCTCGACGTCATTGTGACGGAAAATCTTCTTTTCCGCTCCCGAACGACGCACGCCTTCAATCATCGAAGCATGGTTCAGTTCGTCGGAAAGAATAAGACAGTTCGGTAGCAGCCGGGCAATCGTGGAAATCGAGGCTTCATTGGAAACAAAGCCCGATGTGAAGACGAGACCGGCTTCCTTGCCGTGCAAATCGGCTAGTTCGTTTTCCAGTTCGACCAGCGGATGATTATTGCCGGAAATATTGCGCGTGCCGCCCGAACCTGAACCCGCATTGCCAGCGGTGTCGCACATAGCCTTGATGACGTTGGCGTGGTGTCCCATGCCCAGATAGTCATTGGAACACCAGACGGTGATTTCACGGGCAGTGCCATTGTTGCGCCAGATAGCTCGGGGGAAACGTCCGACAATGCGTTCAAGATCTGCAAAAACGCGGTAACGCTTCTCGGCGTGCAACTGGTCGATCGCTTCTTCGAAAAAACGGCGATAGTCCATAATGCGCTCCTTAATCTGTGCCCTAACTAGCGCTTTTGGCACTTGCCGTCCATGGCGCATCGGGGGGCAATTTGCCACGTTTGCGTGAAGCAGCATTGATCGAAATCAAGCCTATAGGCTCAACACTGGTAATAATGACAGTCAATTTTCATCACGAACCATAAGCGTGGGGGCATGGCTGACTTGCGTGACATTGGGCATGCACCACACCAACGCGCCCCCGGCTCAGCGCATAAAGGTCTTCAACAGGAATTGCGGTAATATGTCATTACGCCTGATGGTGAGGCGCGGAATGCCGAACGGATCGTCAGTTGATCGTGCGCGGCGCTTTTCTGTCGTCGTCGCGTTTTTATAACCTGCCGCTTCGACGATCTTGCGTGTCGCCGCGTTTTCTCCACCATAAGGATAAGCGAAAGACGTGACTTCGCTACCGAGCAGGTCTTCGATCTTTGTTCGCGACTGCTGAATCTGCTCAATGGCATCCTTTTCGCTCGCGTCTGGAAGGAAAATATGGTCGAGCGTATGGGAACCCACCTCGTGACCAAGATCCGCCCATTCGCGCATTTGGGCAACGCTCATGCAGTTAGCGGGCGCAACGCCGATCCCCTGGTCCCATAGATTGAAGCCGCCAATCTGGTTGGCGACGAAATAGTTCGTTGCCGTGAAGCCAAATTCCTGGAGAACAGGCAGGGCATTGCGAAAAACATTCTCGAAGCCATCGTCAAAAGTGATGACGGCGACTTTTCCCTGCTTTCCGCCGTAGATGTAAGGAATTGCGTCCCGCACTGACAAGCCACGATAGCCCAACCTTTTCAGCCAGGCCATCTGCTGGCGAAAACGATCGGGATGGACCGTCATGCTGCGGAAGGGGGCGCGATGCTTCGGCGGGACATCGATCTGGTGATAAAGAAAAATCGGAACAGACACAGGAACCTCAAATAGCTGCACGCGAGCGCGATTTTATCTTCCAGCGATAGAGCGGACGCAGGATTTCGCGCTTCAGCTTATCCGGCAGGGAACGCGATTTCTGGATCGTGCTTCCGCCCAGTTGCACCGATATTTCTTTCACGCCGCCCGGCAGGACGGACAACGGTTTCAGCCCGGTGACCCAGTTCATTTGCGCAGTGGTGTCGACGGGCCGGTCGAAAATTTCGGTTGCGGACAGCAATCGCTGCGCTGCATCGCGCCCGACAAGCTGGGCGACCATGCCAAGGCCGACCGGCATCGGTTCGATGATCCTTGAACTTTCCGTTGTCAGAACTGTGCGTCCGCTCTCCCGCTCGCGAAAGGGGAAGCGGATAAAACTGTCGGACTGAAGAATTTTGCAAGCTGCCGAATAGGCTGCGGCAAATTCCGACGTCAGTTCCACATCGTCTTCAAGTACGAGACCAGCATCCAATCCTTGGTCAACAATTGCCTGCCAGGCCTTTCGATGCGAAAGAAAGCAGGCGATTTCGTTCGTGCTGAGTTGAAATGGATAGCGGGGCGTGTGCACCGACCGCCGATAGACGCGGGTAATCGTCTGCGCATCGAGCGTGCGCCCGTCGACGGCGTTTATCACTTCGGTCTCGACAGGCAGCTTTCGCACCAGCTCTTCAACTTGCGGCTGCCGGTCGCTGGCGCGCTCCAGATGAATGATGAAAGCTTTGACGGCTCCAGGCGGGCCATCAGGCGGGGTGATGTCGGGACGCGTTTCGCTCATGGTCCTTATCTATCTTGAAGCGCCTGAAAAAGCTCCAGGAAATTTTCGGGAGACAGGCTTCCAGCCCAGCTCGACAATATCGGCGTGGTCGACATCCTGCCAATCCTTGGTCTGTCGCCGGCACCAGCCTTCCGGCGAGCTAAAAGCCGTTGGCAAGGCACCGGTTTCGCGCCCCATGTTTCGGGCGCGGTTATTGGATAAGGCTGATGCGACCGGACTTGATTTTCTGTTCAACCCAGCTGCGCTCATCTCCCCAGGCGTGGCGTTTCCATCCTTCCCAGGTGAACCCGCAGATTTTCACGTCCCAGCTTTCCTCCGGGCACTCTCCGAGCATGTACCAGATGCCGAAAAAGCCAGTACTTGGAAAGATTTTGCTTAAATTCTCTTCAGCTATGCCCAACTCTCTGCATCCGGCCAAATAGAATTGCGGTGGCATGATCCGAATTTCCTTGCCGGCCGAACCAATGATTTCGATGGTTTGCATCGTCCAGTCGCTACGCCGTCCCTTGAGGCGGGAAAGAAAGTTTGGCACCGGGTGATATTTGCGAATGATGCTGGGATGATAGGCAAGCATCACTTCCTTGGCTGCCTTGAAAGTCGGCGTCTGGAGGAAGCTCGGATCGCTGAGGCGCCGTTGCATGGGCTTGCTGGTGGTTGCCAGCATCAGCAGATCGGTACGGGTGCCGCTCATCCCGATCGGCTCATTGAAACGGACAACAAAATCCGCCGCATCCACTTCGGCAGAAAGGTCGCGCGCCAAAGGCGCGTTGCCGACGATGATCAATGTCTTTTTCATGCATTCTAACTCGAATTAGGAGCATGCCTCCCGAAAGTGAGAACGCTTCGGGATAAAGACATGCGTAAAATAGATAAAGCAGCTCCAACGGTTCCGTTTTAACCGGAACCGCTCTGGAACGAACCGGTGCCGGTTGTGAAACGGCAGCTATATCCAAACCAGCATTACACAATGATTACGATATTGGGAGGCTATTTCTTAAGGGAAAAGGAAATCCGGTGGAAATGCTGGGATTTCGCTACGGTCACGGCAGCCATGCAGGAAACGCACTTCTCAAAAGACCGGGAAAGGCGGAAGCTCATTATCGGGAGGAAGATAAAAAAGGGGATACCGCAATGACTCTTCGTGCCCATTTCCATCGCTGGATGCAATATCGCGAAAACGTGCGTGAACTCAATGGCTGCACCGACCGCGAGCTTTCCGATCTCGGACTTTCACGCGGCGACATTCATCGCGTTGCCCGCGAAGCTGCTTTTGCTTGAGCTGGCAAATGGGGCCGTTTCCCCTTTCGGGAGCCGGCCCGGCTTCAATCCGCACGATCTTCCAAAATCTACACATCACCCGGTTTCTTGAAGCGGATGTGAATATTGTCGCCTGCGAGGTCGAAGCCTGCATAGTTGCGCTGGAAAGCGATGAGCGCGTCGTTGACGCCCTTTGAATAGTCGTCTTCCTGCACGTCGATATGGTGCCGGTAGATGATCCTGTCGTCCTTATAGAATATAACCTGACCTTCCATAACAGCCTCCTTCTGATGAAGCGCAGAACAGAAATCCGTCAGCGGTTTCAATGTTCTACAATATGGGCCTATGGCTGAAGTGGCGCCAAAAGGCACTTATCCAGACGGGATATCTCTTTGAGATAGGCGATGGGGCGCGGGTTTCAAGACGATACGGTGCCGGTTCCGGCCTTGCTCAGCTCAAGCCATGCGCGCGCGGCATGAGACAGGAATGCGCCTTTTCGCCAGATCAGTGCCAGATGCCAGCTCACATCGGCGCCCTTGATCCTGTGTATGCGCACGCCTGGATGATGCCGCTGTTCCGCAATCATTCTCGGCAGGAAGCCGATGCCCATGCCTGCAGCAACAAGCTCCACGATGAAATCAATCTGACTGGAGCGGACAGCAACGTTGGGAGAAAATCCGTGCGAACGACAAGCGTCGAGGATGATATGGTTGAGGGCAAAACCGCTCTCGAAAAGGATGAAGGGCAAGCTGGCGATATCCTGCAACGAAACGCCGTCGCCCTGCGCCACCGCGTGGCTGGTCGGAAGCAGCGCAACAACCGGTTCGCATCGCACATCCTGCCATTCGAAACTGTCTGCGACCGGGAGGAGCGAAGCTGCGAGTTCCACATCCCCGGCAAGCAGAAGCTCCTCAAGCCTTCGGCTGCCATGCTCGACCAGTTGAATGTCAATCTCGGGATAAAGCTTCGTATAGGCGGCAAACACAGGCGCGAAAAGCACGCTGGACCCGATCGGCGGCAGGCCGAGTTTCAGGAGGCCACGCTTGAGGCCGCGCAGTTCATCAAGCTCGGCCAGCATGTCGTCCCTTTCGGCCAGCATCGCAATTGCGCGCCGAAAGACGATCTCACCTGCTGTCGTGAGGCGGGAGGGCGAGATTTCGCGATCCAGCAGAACCAGCCCCAGCTCATCCTCAAGCTGCCTGACCGCCTTGCTGACGGTAGACTGGGTCGCGTTGATGGTTTTTGCGGCGGCGGAAAAACCGCCTTGCCGCACCACTTCGACAAAAGCCTGGAAGCTGCGCAAGTTCATGAGCTATTCTATTACGGAATGGCTGCAATGAAATCAATTCATTTCTAGAATAGAGATGAAGAGCTTATATTCCCTGGTGAAAATGCCTCCGTTCCCATTGGAAAAGCCATGAACGCCCACAGCCTCCTGATCCGGTTTCGTTACGCCCTGCATCACAGCCGCCTGATGCAGATCGCGACGCTGGTCGGCTTCTGGCTGGCGGGCGAGCTGTTTGTCCGGCTCGTCGGACTGCCTCTTCCGGGCGGCATTGTGGGTATGGGGCTGGTGCTGGCGCTGCTTTTGAGTGGGCGTATCAGCCTGTTCAGCATGAAGCGCGGAGCAGAATGGTTTCTGGCTGAAATGTTGCTCTTTTTTGTTCCCGCAGTGCTCGCAGTTCTTGAGCATCGGGAGCTGATAGGACTGCTTGGCCTCAAAATCATGGCTGTAATCTTGCTGGGCACATTGACGGTCATGAGTGTTACCGCATTGACGGTCGATCTCTGCTACCGCTGGAGCCTGCGTTATGTCGCTAAGTAATCCGCTTGTAGCGACACTTTTCTGGTCCGCCGCAACGATCCTGCTTTATCTTGCCGCCAAGCGTGTCTATCGCCGCTTTCCCATGTGGTGGCTGACACCGCTTGCCGTCACGCCCTTGCTGCTGATGGCGCTGGTCATTGGGCTCAATCAGAATTATCGCGGCTATTTCAGCGCCACCCATTGGCTGGTCGCGCTTCTTGGGCCTGCAACAGTGGCTTTTGCAATCCCGATTTACCAGCAGCGCGCCACGATCCGTCGCTATTGGCCGGTTCTTCTGGCAGGCGTGGTCGTCGGAAGTTCCTCTGCCATGGCATCGGCCTGGGGGCTGGCGCATCTGCTGGGACTGAATGAAGCAATCAGCCTGAGCCTCATGCCGCGCTCGATGAGCACGCCCTTTGCGATGACTGTCTCGGGCGACATCGGTGGCACGCCGGACCTGACTGCGATCTTTGTGGTTCTCACCGGCGTATTCGGCGCGGCGCTCGGTGAAGTCATGCTCAACTGGCTGCCGATCCGCTCTACATTGGCGCGCGGCGCTCTTTTCGGCATGGGCGCACACGGCGCTGGCGTGGCCAAGGCCCACCAGATCGGCAGTGAAGAAGGTTCGATCGCCGGGCTGGTCATGGTACTGGTCGGGCTGGTGAATGTACTTGCCGCACCCTTGATTGCCCATTTTCTGTAAACACCTGATTTTCAAGGATGAGTCTGCTTCCAACCCGAGCGCCAGCGTCTTTGCATAACTGATATGCATTAATGGCCGTTGCCGCAGGCGAGGGAGCCGGGTAAACATCTGTTCATCGAGTTCACTCCTCCTCCCAGAACTCGATAAGGAATACGGCACTCCTCCTCCCAAGCCGTATTCAAGATCAGGCCGCGCATCCTCCTCCCGCGCGGCCTTTTTCTTTTTCAACTCTCCAGTATTTCCACTTCGTTTTCGCTCCATGCGTTGACAATGCGTAACCGCGCGTCCCCATAGGCAAGCCGCAGCATCTGGTCTATTTCTGGTGCAAGTTCTAAATCGGGGAGACAGCGTCCATGACAAGCGGCATCCACCACATCACCCTCATCACCCGAAAAGTGCAGGCGAACGTCGATTTCTATGTCGGCTTTCTGGGATTGCGTATCGTCAAGCAAACGGGCGGGTTTGAAGATGCCGAGCAGTTGCATCTGTTCTATGGCGACCGTTCGGGCACACCCGGATCATTGATAACGTTTCTGGTGTGGGAGGACGGCTCCAGGGGGCGTGTCGGCCACGGGCAGGTCAGTGAAATTGCGCTCGCGATTGATCGCACCGCCATCGGTTTCTGGCTTGAGCGCGCCTTGCGCTATCATGTGCCGTCCGAAGGGCCGGTTCAGGAATTCGGTGAACCTGTCCTGCGCCTGCGTGACCCGGACGGTGTGATCGTCAAGCTGGTCGGCTGCGATCTTGCCGCCAACGATGCGTGGGAAAGCGAAGGCATTCCAGCAGCTTTCGCGGTCAGGCGCCTGCGTGCCGCGACCATTCTGTCCGAAGCGCCGGAACAGACCTCCGGTTTCATCGAGCGCTATTTCGGTTTCAGGCCTTCGGCCAAAGAAGGCACGATAGATCGCCTTCTCTCGGATTCTGGCGATGCCATCGATGTGCGCGATGCAGGTGGTTTCTGGCCGGGCATTCCCGGTGCGGGAATTGCCGATCATGTGGCTTTCCGTGCCGCCGATATGGGTGACGTGGAAAAGGCCGAGAAGGAATTGTCGAAGCTGAATTCCAGCGCCGTCAATGTTCACGACCGCAAATATTTCACGTCGCTCTATGTACGCGAGCCCGCCGGAACGCTGTTCGAATTTGCAACCGATGCACCGGGCTTCACGATAGACGAGCCTGTTGAGATACTGGGGGAGTTTCTGTTCGTGCCGCCGGGCAATGAGGAAAAGGCTGATGCTATCCGGGCGCGGATGCCGCAATTTGCCCTGCCGGGCGAAGAGCGCGTCATCTATCGCGACCTGCCTTTCGTTCACCGGATACACCAGCCCGAAGATCCGGATGGCAGTACGCTGGTGCTCTTGCACGGTACTGGCGGGAACGAAAATGACCTGATGCCTTTCGCCCGCAAGGCCGCGCCGCGCGCGACGCTTCTGGGCGTGCGTGGACGCAGCACGGAAGAGGGCATCCAGCGCTGGTTTCGCCGCTTCGATCTGAAAAAATTCGATCAGGCCGACATCCGTTTTGAAGCACAGGCGTTCGAGGCTTTTGTCGAGGGCGCCGCCGCCGCTTATGGCATCGACCTGAGCCGGACGGCGTTTATCGGTAACTCCAACGGCGCTAATCTGTTGGCTGCATTCATGCGTCTTCACCCGCATGTAGTTCGCACGGCGGTTCTTCTGCGCGGTCAGGAGGTTCTCGAAGAGCAGCCCGAAGGGGCGGATTTGTCGGACGCTTCGGTGCTTCTGATGAATGGCGCTTCCGATCCCTTTGGGGATGGGAGCGGAACGCTGGAAAAAGTTCTGAAAGACGATGGAGCTGCGCTCACGGTAAGCACGGTTGAAGCCGGGCATGCTCTCATAGATGAAGACATCCGCATCGCGGGCGACTGGCTTCGCGACAAGATATAAACAACAAGGGCTGCGGAGAATTCCGCAGCCCTTGTACTATGTTTTAATGAACTGGACTGGTTAAGCCCCTGCCGCGATTGAGCATTTTCAGGGCGTGATGCATTGGCATCTTAGCGCCCTGATATTGTTGCATTAATCGAGCGGTTTCAGGCTTCGCTCGATGGCTTCGCGTTTTCCTTCAAGGAAAGGCGGGAGCGACAAGCTTTCGCCGAGACTTTCGAGCGGTTCGTCAACCGCGAAGCCGGGACCGTCGGTCGCGATCTCGAACAGGATGCCATTCGGCTCACGGAAGTAGAGCGAGCGGAAATAGTAGCGTTCGACTTCGCCGCTTGACGGCATACGCACGGACCGCAGACGATCCACCCATTCCTGCATGCTTTCCTGATCGGGCGTGCGGAATGCAACATGGTGAACCGCACCCGCACCCTGCCATGCGGTTGGCAGGTTCGGCTGTACCGCGACATGCAGTTCCGCTGCGGCACCGCCCGGGCCCATGGAGAAGATATGGACGTGACCTTCACCATCGGGAGAAACATAGTCGCCCGTCTGGCGCATGTTCATGACCTTTTCCAGAATGATCTGGGTCGGTGCCAGTTCGGGAACGCTGAGCGTGATCGGTCCGAGCCCGCGGATCTGGCGTTCTGCGGGAACAGGGCTCCTGTCCCAGCTATGCGCTTCGCCCGCCCCGCCATCGTCGGTCAGGCGCAGGCGCTGTCCTTCCGGGTCCTCGAAGTCTAAAACGGCCCGTCCTGCAACTTCGAAAATATCGCCTGCCTGGATTCCTTTATCGTTCAGGTGCTTGCGCCACCATTCCAGACTTTCGACTCCGTTGACGCGCAGGCCCGTCCGGGCGACGCTGTTCGTGCCGCGCTGTTCACGCTGCACCGGCCAGTCGAAAAACGTTATGTCGGTGCCGGGCGAGGCCAGACCATCCGCATAGAAGAGGTGATACGCGCTTGTATCGTCCTGATTGACGGTCTTCTTGACCAGCCTCAGCCCAAGCGTGTCGGTATAAAAGCGCCGGTTGCCGGGCGCGTCGGCGGTAATGGCTGTCAGATGGTGCAGCCCTGTCAGTTCCAATGCCATAGTGTGCCTCCTTTGGAAGCGGAGTTGCTGTTGGCGGATATATCGGACTGTGCTGACCAAGAGGAAAGTATCACGTGTTGAACAGTGTGTAACCCATAAGCCGCAATCGCCCTGCGTTCCGACAATGGTGGATAATTGGGGCTTGGCAGAAAGTTTCACGTAAAGAATATATTAACCTTCAAGATTCCGGTGTAAGAGGCCTGCTGGCGTAGCGTTGAGGGAGTTTGGTTTTGCGGCGCATTTTTTCTCGGACTGCCCCTGCGTTGCTTGTTCTGATGTCTCTGCTCGCCGGTTGTGCCAGTCGGCCTGAAGGTGTGCTCGTCCCCATTGGCGATGTCGCTTCTCCCGGCACGACCAAGGTCAACCTTGTCGTTGCAACCACGCGCCGCCCATCCGATAATCCGGGCATACTTTTCTCCGGCGAGCGCGACAAGCTTGTGTCGCTCAACGAGATCGTCGTGTCCATTCCGCCGGAAAAGAACCGCAAGGCGGGTGAAGTGCAGTGGCCGAAGAAGCTGCCGCCCAATCCGCAGACAGATTTCACCACCGTCAGCGTGACGCCAGTCAAGACCGATGTGGAAATGGCAGGCTGGGTCCGTCCTCATCTCACCAAGAGCCGCCGCGTGATGGTTTTCGTGCACGGCTTCAACAATACGTTTGAGGATTCCGTCTATCGCTTTGCCCAGATCGTGCATGATTCCGGTGCCGATGTCGCGCCGGTGATCTTCACCTGGCCGTCGCGCGCCAGCGTGTTCGACTATAATTACGACAAGGAAAGCACAAACTATTCCCGCGATGCGCTGGAGCAGATTCTGCGCGCCATCGCGCGTGAGCCGGAGGTCAAGGATATTACCGTCATGGCCCACTCAATGGGGAGCTGGCTGACGGTTGAAGCCCTGCGGCAGATGGCGATCCGCGATGGCCGCGTGAACGCGAAGGTAACGGACGTCATTCTGGCGTCGCCCGATCTCGACGTCGATGTGTTTTCGAAGCAGTTTCTTGCCATGGGCAAGGAGCATCCGCGCTTCACATTGTTCACCTCCCGGGATGACAAGGCGCTGGCATTGTCACGGCGTATTTCGGGCAATATTGACCGTCTCGGCCAGATCGACCCGTCGGTTGAGCCGTATCGATCCGAGCTGGAAAAAGCAGGCATTACCGTTATCGACCTGACGCAGCTGAAGGCGGGAGACCGTCTCAACCATGGCAAGTTTGCCGCAAGCCCGGAAGTCGTGCAGCTGATCGGTCAGCGCCTTGTTGCCGGTCAGACCATCACGGACTCGCAGGTTGGTCTCGGTGACCGGCTGGGCGCGGTGGCAATCGGTACGGCACAGGGTGTCGGCACGGCAGCTTCGCTGGTGGTGACAGCGCCGATTGCCGTGTTCGATCCGAACACACGCAAAACCTACGACGAACAGATTGATCGTTTCGGTCGCGCTGTCGGCAATACGGTCGGTGCCGTGACGATCCCGACGCAGTAAGTGCTAGGAGTTGTCATATTTGAGCTGACGCTGTAGGACTCGCGGCCAGAAAATTCGGGCCGCGAGGAGGACCTCATGCAGATCATCCGCACCATTGAGGAATTGCGTCAGGCTTTGACGCCCGCAAGAAGGGCCGGAAAACGCATCGGTTTCGTGCCGACCATGGGCTATCTCCATAAAGGCCATCTGGAACTGGTTCATCGGTCGCGCGCCGACAATGACGTGACGGTTGTGTCGATCTTCGTTAATCCGCTGCAATTTGGCGCCAATGAAGATCTCGACAAATATCCGCGCGATCTGGAGCGCGACGCAGCTCTCCTGCGCGGAGCAGAGGTCGATTACCTCTTCGCGCCAGCCGTCAGCGACATGTATCCACGCCCGATGCAAACCGTGGTGGATGTGCCGACGCTTGGCAACCAGATGGAAGGCGAGGCGCGTCCCGGCCATTTTGCCGGTGTTGCGACCGTAGTGAGCAAGCTCTTCAATATCGTTGGTCCCGATGCCGCCTATTTCGGCGAAAAGGATTTTCAGCAGCTCGTCATTATCCGCCGCATGGTGGACGATATGGCCATTCCGGTGCGCATCGTCGGTGTCGAAACGGTGCGCGAGGATGATGGTCTCGCCTGTTCGTCCCGTAATGTCTATCTGACGCCGGAACAGCGCGCCGCCGCTATCATTGTGCCAAAAGCACTGGACGAGGCTGAACGGCTTTATCGTTCCGGCATGGACGATCCTGATACGCTGGAAGCGGCAATCCGCGCCTTCATCTCTACTGAACCGCTGGCTACGCCCGAAGTGGTGGCGCTGCGCGATCCCGATACACTGGAACGCGTGACGGCGGTGCAGGGACGTCCGGTGCTGCTTGCGCTGTTCGTGCGGTTCGGCACCACGCGGCTCCTTGATAATCGTGTTATTGCGCATGTCGCACAGGAACGGGCGGCCTGAGATGAGTGCCCCCGTCAAGCAAAAGCGACTGACGCCCAAGGCCATTTCCGCCCTCAAGGGCGAACGCCCCATTGTCAGCCTCACCGCTTATACGACGCCGATTGCGCGGCTGCTCGATCCGCATTGCGACCTGTTGCTGGTGGGAGACTCACTGGGCATGGTGCTCTACGGCATGGATTCCACCCTTGCCGTGACGCTCGACATGATGATCGCCCACGGACAGGCGGTGATGCGCGGCGTCGAGAGCGCCTGCGTTATTGTCGATATGCCGTTCGGTTCCTATCAGGAATCGAAGGAACAGGCGTTCCGCAATGCCGCCCGCGTGATGCAGGAAACCGGCTGTGACGGCGTCAAACTCGAAGGTGGCGAGGAAATGGCCGAAACGGTCGATTTTCTGGTGCGTCGCGGCATTCCCGTGTTCGGTCATGTCGGGCTTATGCCGCAACAGGTCAACACGGTTGGCGGTTTTCGCTCGCTTGGGCGCGGCGATGAAGAGGCCGACCGCATTCGCCGCGATGCGCAGGCCATTGCCGATGCCGGTGCCTTTGCGCTGGTTATCGAAGGTACGGTCGAGCCGCTGGCGCGTGAGATCACTGCATCGCTTGCCATCCCCACAGTCGGCATTGGGGCATCTGCTGCCTGCGATGGGCAGATATTGGTCTCCGACGACATGCTGGGGCTGTTTCAGGATTTCACGCCGCGCTTCGTGAAGCGTTTCGCGCATTTGGCGCCGCAGGTGTCCGATGCGGCAAAGGCCTACGCAGAAGAGGTGCGGGCGCGCGCATTTCCGGGGCCGGAGCATGTTTTTGGCGCGAAACCGAAAGCCTAACCCCTAAATTCTGTGCCGTATGGCGGTAGCGCCTTGTAATTATTCGTCAATCGCGTTCAATGTCGGGAGTGTTTTCCGGAGTTGCCGTGACTGACGATATTGCCCATACCGAATTGATAGCCGTGCTGGCAGCTGTTACCGGCGAACAGCCGCGCGTCATGACCGTGCGGCAGGGGCAGGCTCTGCCGTCCGGCCCGTTCGAAAGCGAGCACCGTTCTTTGCAGTCGGGCCTGCGCGCCTGGGTGCAGTCGGAAACCGCCCATCCGGTCGGTTATCTGGAGCAGCTCTACACCTTTGCCGATCGTGACCGCCATGCGCAGGGCGAGCGCATCATCTCGATCAGCTATCTTGGCCTTGTGCGTGAAAGCGATGCGGCTGCGGGGCAGGCGGGATGGCGCGGCTGGTATGATTATCTGCCGTGGGAAGATCACCGTCAGGGCGAACCGGCCATCATGGAGCATCTCAACAATGCCTTGCTCGTCTGGGCCTACCGGGCTGAAACGCCGGAACTGACGGCGCAGCGCATGCGGCGGATCGCCTTCACTTTCGGCTTTGAGAGCGGAGATTGGAGCGGGCGCTGGAATGAAGACCTCGTACTCCAGCGTTACGAGCTTCTTTACGAGGCTGGCCTGGTGGCGGAGGCCGGCATGCAGGAAGACGAGAACGGCCGTTCCATGTTCGCCGATCATCGCCGCATCCTTGCCACTGCGATTGCGCGGCTGCGCGCCAAGATCAAGTATCGTCCGGTGGTGTTTGAGCTGATGCCGGAAAGTTTCACCCTCCTGCAATTGCAGCGAACCGTCGAAGCGCTGGCGGGGCTGCGTCTGCACAAGCAGAATTTCCGCCGCCTGATCGAACAGCAGGATCTCGTCGAGGAAACCGGCGAAAGCGACAGCGAAACCGGGGGTCGCCCGGCAAAATTGTTCCGTTTCCGCTACTCGATTGTCGAAGAACGTGCCCTTTCCGAGCGTCATCTGGCCGGAGCCAAGCTGCCAATTTCTCGCGATTGACAATATACTCGAATCGAGTATAAGTTCGTGAACACGAAATACTCAAATTGAGTATAATTGGTAGGCAAGCATTTCCAGCAAAAGTGCGAAGCGGTTTTGCGCGGGACAATGCGTAAGTGACCTTGGAGATCCAGCCGTGAACGATCATGTTCCCGTCTCGCAACTTTATGACCGCGTGGCCAAGGTGTTGCCAAAGGCAGAGTGGCTCGGCTTCGAGGACGATGTCGCGGCCATCCTTGAGCTGAAGAAAAAGCGCAACGCGGTCATCCTTGCGCATAACTACCAGACGCCGGAAATCTTCCATTGCGTGGCCGATATTGTCGGCGACAGCCTCGCGTTGGCGCGCAAGGCGGCGGAAGTCGATGCCGATGTGATCGTGCTGGCAGGCGTGCATTTCATGGCCGAGACGGCCAAGCTGCTCAATCCCGGCAAGACGGTGCTGATCCCCGATATGGCTGCGGGCTGTTCGCTGGCCGACAGCATCACGCCGGAAGATGTGGCGCTTCTGCGAGAAGCACATCCCGGCGTGCCGATCATCACCTATGTCAACACGTCCGCTGCGGTGAAGGCGGCATCCGACATTTGCTGCACTTCCGGCAATGCCAAAAAGGTCGTGGAGTCACTTGGCGTGCCGCGCGTGCTGATGATCCCTGATGAATTTCTGGCGCAGAACGTTGCGCGTGAAACCAACGTCGAAATTCTCGCCTGGCATGGCCATTGCGAGGTGCATGAGCGTTTTACTCCCGATGATATCCGCGAACTGCGCGACAGCCATCCGGGCGTCATGGTTCTGGCCCATCCCGAATGTCCGCCGGAAGTGGTGGAAGCCGCCGATTTCGCCGGTTCCACGGCGGTCATGTCCGACTATGTTGGCGAGAAGAAGCCGCAGCGCGTCGTGCTTTTGACCGAATGCTCGATGAGCGACAATGTCGCCGTCGATCACCCCGACGTCGAGTTCATCCGCCCGTGCAATCTATGTCCGCATATGAAGCGGATCACACTCGCCAATATCCGCGATGCACTGGAAAACAATCGCCATGAGGTGACCGTCGATGCAGCATTGATGGAGCCTGCCCGGCGCGCCGTCGAACGGATGTTGATGGTATGAATACGGCCCCGGTCCTCATCATCGGCAGCGGCCTCGCCGGGCTGATGACGGCGCTGACGCTATCTCCGCAGCCAGTGCTGCTGGTGACAGCGGGAAGCCTAGGGCTTTCCGGTTCCAGTACGCTGGCGCAAGGCGGCATTGCCGCAAGCGTTGGCGCGGATGACAGCGCGGCCCTGCATCTGGCCGATACGATTGCGGCAGGCGATGGCCTGTGCGACGCGGCCGTGGCTGCCGAAATCGTTGCGGCGGGCACCGAAGTGATCGCGGCGCTGGAAGCTTATGGCGTGCGTTTCGACCGCAAGGCCGATGGATCGTTTTCGCTCGGTCTGGAGGCGGCGCACAGCCGCCATCGCATTGTGCATGTTGATGGCGATGCGACAGGCGCGGCCATTATGCGCGTATTGGCGCAGAAAGTGCTGGCCACGCCGTCCATCACTGTCATGGAAAACACCCGCGCCCTGCGGCTCATCAGGCAGGATGGCCGTGTCGTCGGTGCCTGCCTCGAAAATGTAGGCCCGGTTGCCGCGCGCGCCGTGGTTCTGGCGACCGGCGGGATCGGCGGGCTTTATAACGCAACAACCACGCCGCTTGGCAATCTGGGGCAGGGTGCTGCTCTGGCAGGCCGCGCAGGCGCTGTGTTTGCCGATATGGAATTCGTGCAGTTTCACCCGACCGCGCTTGCAGTCTCGACACCGCGTTTGCCGCTGGTCAGCGAAGCGGTGCGCGGCGAGGGCGCCACGCTCGTCAACGATCGCGGCGAGCGGTTCATGGCCGACATTCCGGGCAAAGAGTTGGCCTCTCGCGATGTGGTCGCCCGCGCCATCGGCAGCGAGATCGCGCAAGGGCGCAAGGTTTTTCTGGATGCGCGTGCGGCTCTGGGCAAGCGTTTCGCAACCCGTTTTCCCGGTATCGACGCGCTTTGCAAGCAGCATGGCGTCGATCCCTCCAAGGATATGATCCCGGTCAGGCCAGCCACCCATTATCACATGGGCGGCATCAAGACCGACGCGAATGGGCGCAGTAGCTTGCCGGGTCTCTGGGCCGTGGGCGAAGCGGCCTGCACCGGCCTGCATGGCGCGAACCGGCTTGCCAGCAATTCGCTGCTCGAAGCTGCCGTCATGGGCCTGCGGGCCGCCCGTGCGCTTGGTGATGAGGATGCGGTTGCCGTGCGGCATCCCCTGCCGGTCAGCCTGCCGCAAAATGCCAGTCCCGAATGGGTGCGGCGCGTTGTTTCCCGTCATCTTGGCCTGCTGCGTGATGAAGAAGGTTTGCTCTCTGCAATCACCACCCTTCTCCCAATCGCGGAGACCGACGATGCCGCAGCCGTGGCGCTGGTCGCCGCGGTTGCGGCATTTGACCGATGCGAGTCGCGCGGCAGCCACGCCCGCACCGACTATCCCGGCAAAAGCGCGAACTCGGCCCGCAGCTTTTTCACCTTTTCGGCAGCTTTTGCTCTGGCTCGCGAAATTACCGCGCCTCACCCTGTTACAAGGACTGCTTGATGAACCTGCCGCGCCTGTCTCCGCTTGTCGTCGAACCGCTGGTGCGCGCCGCACTTCTGGAAGATCTGGGCCTTGCTGGCGACATAACCAGCAATGCGGTGGTGCCGGAGGACCACCGCTCGGCCATGCTGTTCCGCCTGCGGCAGCCGGGCGTCGTCGCCGGGCTTGATGTGGCGGAAATGGCGTTTCGTCTGGTCGATCCAGAGGTCACGTTCGAACGTCTGGCGCGGGATGGGCAGTCTCTTGAAAAAGGGGCCGATGTCGCCCGTGTTTCGGGTTCGTCCCGCTCTATTCTGGCGGGTGAGCGCACCGCGCTCAATTTCCTCGGCCACCTGTCCGGTATCGCCACCGCCACGGCCAATCTGGTGAAGGCGGTCGCCGGAACCAGAGCATCCATCGTCTGCACGCGCAAGACGATGCCGGGGCTGCGTGCCTTGCAGAAATATGCGGTGAGGGCGGGCGGCGGCATGAACCACCGTTTCGCGCTCTATGATGCAGTGCTCATCAAGGACAACCACATCGCGGTCGCTGGCGGCGTGCGCGAGGCCATCGAGCGCGCCAAGGCTGGCGCCGGTCACATGGTCAAGATCGAGGTCGAAGTTGATACGCTGGAACAGCTTGATGAGGCCATGACCGTCGGTGTGGACGCAGTTCTGCTCGACAATATGTCACCGGCGCAATTGCGCGAGGCTGTATCGATCATCGATGGCCGTGCTATCTCCGAAGCTTCGGGCGGCATCACACCCGAAACGGTGGCGGCTGTGGCGGCAAGCGGGGTTGATCTGATTTCGGTGGGCTGGACGACGCACAGCGCGCTAAACCTCGATATCGGGCTCGATTTTGAGTTGAATGGATAGGGGGCATTTTCGAGACTTTTCGACAAAATAGCCGGGCGGATGGATCACGTCCTCCGGACACCGAAATGACTGGCGATCTGCTGCGTCGAGCCGCTCTTGTCATCCAAGGGCCATTTCCATAGGCGAAAGCCCGCAATCCCTCCAAAATACCCAGCTTCTTTCGCTGCAAAACCCAACCCCCGCGCCGGGGATGGGGCTTGAGGCTTGGGGTTTGCCAGTCCGCGCCCACTGCTCCCAAATTCAGCCAGGAAACTCCTCTTCAAAAACATGATTGAATTATTCATATTTTCGTGCCAAAAAATGACTGACTGATAGTCAGTCATGAGTCGTGCGGCGGTTCGGACATCTGCTTGTGTGCGTGCCGGTTGCCGGATCGTCGTCACGGCTCAAGGCAGCTTTCGTTGCTGCGAATTTCGTGAATATCGAGCAGGAGGGGAGCGTAATGCTTCACCATATGGAAAACTGGCCATACGTCGTCACCCTGTCGAAGGGCGCATCGACCATGGATGAGACACGTGAATTCTTCGATATCTGGAACCGCTGGCTTGATGAGGGGAAACCCTTTGTCACAATCCGCCGCTTTCTGGATGAAGATGCCCTGGCGCATCCCGAAGGTTCGGCCCGTGAAGTCAAGCAATGGTTCCAGCAGAATGCGCAGCGCATTCGCCAGCAGGTGCTGGGCATGGTGAACATCGTGCCGGAATCTGTTTATGAACAGGCAAGCCGCATGGATGCTGAAAAACTGTTCCGCGTTCCGGCTGGCACATTCTCCAATGTGGAGGCGGCGTTGCACTGGCTGGAGGATCGCGTTGTGCGACCAAACAGGCTTGCTTTTGACAGGGCGGCAATCCGGGATAAATTGGCGGCATCCTGAGTTCCGGAGACTGATTTGCCGTCAACTGCCATTAAGCCCAAGCCCCGCACCAAACCAGCTGAAATACGTCGCGAAGAACTGATGGCGGCAGCCGAAGCCCTTTTTCTGGAAAGGGGCTTCGCCGCGACGAGCGTGGATGAGATTGTCCGTCTTGCCGATGTTGCAAAAGGCACGTTTTATCTGCATTTTCGCAGCAAGGATGACATCCTGATCGCCCTGCGGCAGCGATTTATTGACGGTTTCTGCGAAGGGCTGGAGCGTCAACTGGGCCAATATCCGGCTGATGACTGGCACGGAAAGCTGGTAGCGTGGGCTGAGACAGGCATTGCCGGTTATCTGGACAATTACAAACTCCACGACATGGTGTTTCATGATTTTCATCCGCCCATGCGGCGTATGAAGCAGGAAAATCCGGCAGTCGTCCGGCTTGATGCATTGTTGACCAGCGGCAAGGCTGCGGGCGCATGGAAAATCGCCGATACCCGTCTGACTGCGGTGCTTCTGTTTAATGCACTGCACGGTGCAGTCGACGAGATTATCTCAAACCCGGATATGATGGACCGTGCGGAAATGGTGGCCGGTGTGAAGGCATTCTTCCTGCAGGCGGTGCGGGGGCAGTAATCACGCTAGAGCGGTTCCTGTTTTAACGGAACCGTTGGAACCGCTCTATCCATTTGTTTTTCCGCATTTCCGAACGCAAAACCGTTCCACATTTTTGCTGGAAATGCTCTAACACTACAGTTGCAAATTCGTCAGGCCGTGGCGAAAAGAGTGATTTTCGAGTACCGGAGCGGAGCGTACTTAAAGGTACGTGAGCACCGGAACGCAGACAAATTGCTCTTTGCAGCCCGGCATCACGAAGAATGCAACTGTAGTGCTAAAAAAGGGAAGCTCAATGCCTCCCTTTTCGGTGTTCCACTGCTGCGGGCCGCACTTACTTTTCAACGAAAGCCTTTTCGATGACGTAGTGTCCGGCTTCGCTCTGGCTGCCTTCCTTGAAACCGCGCTCTTCCAGAATCTGCTTTGTCTCGGCCAGCATTTCCGGGCTGCCGCACAGCATCATGCGGTCATCGTCGTGGTTGAATTCGGGCAGGCCGACATCGCTGAAAAGCTGTCCTGAACGAATGAGGTCGGTCAGGCGGCCACGATTCTTGTAGGGCTCACGCGTGACTGTCGGATAATAAATGAGCTGCTTCTTGACCATTTCGCCGAGGAATTCATCCTGCGGCAGTTCGTTGGAAATGAAATCCGTATAGGCAAGTTCCGCGACCTGACGCACGCCATGAACGAGGATGATCTTTTCGAAACGTTCATAGGCTTCCAGATCGCGAATGATCGACAGGAACGGCGCAAGACCGGTGCCGGTCGAGAGCAGCCAGAGATTTTTGCCCGGCTTCAGATTGTCGTAGAGCAGCGTGCCGACCGGCTTCTTGGAAAGGATGATCTGGTCGCCAACCTTCAGATGCTGGAGCTTGGAGGTCAACGGACCGTTCGGCACCTTGATTGAGAAGAATTCCAGGCCGTCTTCATAAAGGCTCGAGGCAATCGAGTAGGCGCGTGTCAGCGGCTTGCCGTTCACTTCCAGGCCCATCATGATGAACTGGCCGCTCTGGAAGCGAAATCCGGGGTCGCGCGTCGTGCGGAAGGAAAACAGCGTGTCGGTCCAGTGATGGATGTTGGTGACGGTTTCCTGATTGAAATTGCTGCTCATTTTCGGAACTGTCTCTGTCTTGCTTCTGCACCGCGTGGGAGGACGGCGCCATGGAATGGATTGTTGTTCAGTTTTTATCGGTCATTGCTGCATTTTGCCCACAGGCACGTAACTCCGTGGAGACTGCATCCGCTGCAGGCAAAACGCTTTGATCGCAATCAATACTAGCGCGTCATGCTGCCTTCAGGGTGGCTTCCGCGAATTCGTAATTGGCCAGCTTGTCGAGGAAATTCGTTACATAGTCAGGCCGACGATTACGGAAATCGAGATAATAGCTATGCTCCCAGACATCAAGCCCTAATAGTGCCTTGCCTTCGCCGGTTGCCAGCGGATTGGAGCCATTTGGCGTCTTGGTGACCTTGAGCTTGCCGTCACTGGCCAGAACCAGCCATGCCCAACCCGAACCGAACTGGCCGACGGCTGCCGTCTTGAAGGCTTCCTTGAACTGGTCGACGCTGCCGAAATCCTCAACGATCTTCTTTTCCAGCGCGCCCGGCAGGCGTCCGCCATTTGGCGACAGGTTCTGCCAGAACAGATCGTGGTTCCAATGCTGGCCGGCATTGTTGAACACGGGAGCCAGATCAGCCTTGTCCTTGGCAAACAGCACGATTTCCTCGAGCGACTTGCCCTTGAGGGCGTCGTTCTTTTCCACAAAGCCGTTGAGTGCGGTCACATAGGCCTGATGATGCTTGCCATGATGCAGCTCAAGCGTTTCCGTGCCCATTCCGACGCCTTCAAGCGCGTTGGTTGCGAAGGGAAGTGGTGGCAAAGTGAAGCTCATTTTAAAACTCCTGATCGCTTGAGCCTGATCACCGTTCAGCGTCCCGAGGGTCGCTTGCGGTGTCGACTCCGGCTTTTACGAAAGCCGGTTTGAATATTGAAAATTCAGAATTATCTTGCCTCAACGGGCTTGGTCGCCTATTTAACAAGATAATCCTTCTTTAAATAGAAAACAGCGCATATGTCAAGGAATGACTTTCTAAATACCGATGAATCAGGAGTACGTTCTCCCGCTGGGCGGATCATGCTTTCGCTGAAGATGCGGGGCGCGCAGACAGCCGCCACTATCGGGGAACATCTGGGAACCACGGGCGAGGCCGTTCGCCAGCAGTTGGTGCGTCTTGCGGAGGAGGGGCTTGTTTCCTCGCATTCCGTATCCCAGGGCGTCGGTCGGCCTTCATTATTCTGGGATCTGACCGAAGCCGGTAACAAACGTTTTCCCGACACGCATGCCGATTTGACCGTTCAGCTTCTGCATTCCGTGCGCACCATTCTGGGCGATGATGCGCTGGATACGCTGATTGCCCATCGCGAGACCGAGACCCGCCGTCAGTATCAGGCGCGATTGCAGGATTTGTCGCTCGATCAGCGTGTAAAGCAACTTGCCGACATCCGCTCTGCCGAAGGCTATATGGCTGATGCGGAAAAGCGGGAAGACGGCTCGTGGCTGCTCATCGAAAATCATTGCCCCATCTGCGCCGCCGCAGATGCCTGTCAGGGCTTCTGCCGGTCAGAGCTTCAGATATTCAGGGCCGTGCTTGGCCCTGATGTTTCGGTAAACCGCACCGAGCATATTCTGGCGGGCGCGCGGCGCTGCGCCTACGTTATTTCGCCCGCCTGATAATTCTCAGCATCGTGCCGTTTGCGGCTGCCTTGCGCTGCGGACGAGAGCGAGCGCCGACACGAACGCCAGCGCGGACAGAATGGCGAAGCCGGAGAAGAGCCAAAGTGCCGCATTTGCCGTGCCGGTAAACCCGCCAGGATTGGTGAGTCCGGCGATATTGGCAACCATTCCGGCAAGTGCGGCACCAAGGGCGGTCGTGAAAAGCTGCACCATGGTCACGGAGGCGGACGCAAGGTTCTGATCCTCAGCGTCGGCACGCTTGAAAATGCCGGTTAGCAGATGTGGCCATGTCAGGCCGACGCCGAAGCCGATCACGGCCAGCGCGATGCAGATCGGCAGCAGATCGTACCAATGGCCTTCGCTGCCTGCTGGAATGAGAAGGGCCAGCGTGACCATGCCTGCCACACCCATGACAGGGGCGGCAAGAATAACGCGGTCGGTTTGCCCGGCAGCGATCCCGGATGACCCGATGGAGCCGAGCGTCCAGCTGCCACCCATGATGGCTGCCAGATAGCCCGCGACAAGCGGGGACTGGTTGTGCAGCACCTGAAAGAACAGCGGCACGAAGACTTCGGAACTGGTGACGGACGCGCTGAGGAAGGAGAGCGTCAGATAAAGTGCGCCGAGTTTCTGGATGCTGAACGAGCCTTTCGGAAGGATACGTCGGCTGGCTTTCTTTTCCACGACAGCGAGGAGAAGCAGCAGGACGACGGCGAGCGCGACGCCACCGGCATTGAGCGCCAGTTCCGACGAAATGCTTCCGGCAGAAACGGCAAGGACAGCAGCGGTCAGAAGGACGAGCTGCGGCCACGCCAGCCGGTCATTGCTGGCTGCGGAGCCGGATTCACGCGGCAGCACCGTCATGGCCATGATGGTGAACACGGCAATCACGGGTGCCAGCGACCAGAAAGCGGCGCGCCACATGCCAAGCTCTGCAAAAACGCCGCCGATGGCAGGGCCGACAAGCGTGGCCACGCCCCACATGCCGGAAACAAGACCAATGGCGCGCGGCCATAGCGCTTCGTCGAAAACGATGCGGATCATGGAATAGGAGAGCGCCAGCATCATGCCGCCGCCAAGGCCCTGTATGGCGCGTCCTGCCAGCATGACCGGCATGGAAGGAGCAAGGCCGCAGGTCAGGGTTCCCGCAGCAAAGATGCACGCAGCGATCAGATAGGCGCTGCGCGGGCCTGCCTGCGAAAGCAGGCGCGGCACGAGGGCTGAGCCGAGGATCGATGCAGTCACGAACAGCGCCGTGTTCCATGCGTAATAATCCATGCCGCCAATATCGGCGACCACCGTTGGCAGGATGGTGGTGGCAATGAACACGTTGATGGCATGAAGCGCCACGCCGCCAACGAGCGTCAGCGATACGATGGCGTTCCTGCCAGCGAACAGGTCTCCCCAACCGGCAGTCGGCTTGTGATCCTGCATTTGATTTTCCTTTGACTATCATGGTGCGGGCGACGCCCGAACTGGCGTCCCGAATATGAAATAATGGCTACGCCTGCGCCTATAATTTGTCAAGCAAAGGCTTGTTTAATTAAATTGATGGTGGCATTGGAACGAGTATTTCCAGCAAAAGTGCGCAGCGGTTTTGCGCTGGATAATACGATAAAACAAAAGGTTAGAGTGGTTTCGGCGACTCGGTTTTAACCAAAACCACTCTAGCAAGCCGCAATGACCGGCAGAAGCGGCTGCTTCTGCCAAAGAGTTTCAATGAAAACCACGGGGCGCGTGGGAAGCAAGCGGGAAGGGGTTCAAATTCCCTCAGAAAGCTCTATATGAGACGCGAACCCCGGAGGCAGGGGAAGTAGTCCGCGATAGCTTGTGGGGAAATTTTTCCCGATAATGCTGTGGCGGATTTGTGTTTCTGTCACAAGCTTCCTATAAGCCTTCAAATAATTTGGGAAACTACTTGTGTGTTTCCTCAACATGGCCAACCAGCCTTGCTGGCGAGGCCTGATTTCCCCAACTGACGACCCGGCCAGATAACTCGGAACACTCATGATCCAGACGCCTTACTACCTGATCGACAAGACCAAGCTGAAGCGCAACATGGAAAAGGTTGCCTATGTGCGCGAGAAATCCGGCGCCAAGGCGCTGCTGGCGCTGAAATGCTTTGCCACCTGGTCGGTGTTTGATCTGATGAGCGAATATATGGACGGCACCACCTCGTCTTCGGTCAACGAAGTGCGTCTCGGTCATGAAAGATTCGGCGGTGAAACCCATGCCTACAGCGTGGCCTATGCCGATAATGAGATCGACGAGGTTATCAGCCACGCCGACAAGATCATCTTTAATTCGATCAGTCAGCTGGAGCGTTTTGCCGACAAGGCGTCGGGCATCAAGCGCGGCCTGCGGCTCAATCCGGGTGTGTCGTCTTCGAGCTTCGATCTTGCCGATCCGGCACGTCCGTTCAGCCGTCTTGGCGAATGGGATGTGGCGAAGGTTGAGAAAGTCATGGATCGCGTGACCGGCTTCATGATTCATAACAATTGCGAAAATTCCGATTTCGGCCTGTTCGACCGAATGCTGACCGATATCGAGGAAAAGTTTGGCTCGCTGCTTCATCGCGTTGAATGGGTCAGCCTTGGTGGCGGCATCCACTTCACCGGCGACGATTATCCGGTCGATGATTTCTGCGCGCGCCTGAAGGCATTCTCGGAAAAATTCGGCGTTCAGGTCTATCTGGAGCCGGGCGAGGCCTCGATCACCAAGACCACCACGCTGGAAGTCACCGTTCTGGACACGCTTTATAACGGCAAGAACCTCGCTATCGTCGATAGCTCGATTGAAGCACATATGCTCGATCTGCTGATTTATCGGGAAAAGGCAAAGATGGCGCCGAATAATGGCGAGCACAGCTATATGGTCTGCGGCAAGTCCTGCCTTGCGGGCGATATTTTCGGCGAGTTCACTTTCGACAAGCCGCTCTCCATCGGCGACCGTCTCTCATTTGAGGATGCGGCCGGTTATACCATGGTCAAGAAGAACTGGTTTAATGGCGTGAAGATGCCAGCCATTGCCGTGCGCGAACTCGACGGCACGGTCACAGTCGTCCGCGAATTCGATTACGCGGATTTCGAGGGTTCGCTCTCCTGAACCCTGTGTCGCAGTATTGATCCGCGACGCGAAACTGAACCTGTTCCGACCGGAAGGCAGTCGGGACGTATAATAGATGGCGGGAAACCGCTGGAAGAGGAAGCATCGACAGAAAATGAAGAAGAACGTTCTCATTATCGGCGCCGGGGGCGTGGCACAGGTTGTTGCACATAAATGTGCGCAAAACTCTGACATATTGGGCGATATCCATATTGCGTCCCGCACGGTTGAGAAATGCCGCAAGATTATCGATAGCGTGCATGAAAAGAAAAGCCTCAAGACCGAGGTGAAGCTGGAAGCGCATGCGCTGGACGCGATGGATATTGAAGCCACCAAGGCTCTCATCCAGAAGACGGGCGTTCAGATCGTCATCAATGTCGGCTCGGCCTTCCTCAATATGTCGGTTCTGCGCGCCTGTATCGATACGGGCGTTGCCTATATGGACACCGCGATCCACGAAGACCCGAAGAAGATCTGCGAGACCCCGCCATGGTATGGCAATTATGAGTGGAAGCATCTGAAGGAATGCGAGGAGAAGGGCATCACCGCCATTCTCGGCATCGGCTTTGATCCGGGCGTCGTCAATGCCTATGCGCGGCTGGCTGCCGACGATTATCTGGATGAAGTCAAATCCATCGACATCGTCGACATCAATGCCGGTTCGCATGGCCGCTGGTTCTCGACCAATTTCGACCCGGAGATCAATTTCCGTGAATTCACCGGCACGGTCTACTCCTGGCAGAACGGCGCCTGGCAGTCGAACAAGATGTTCGAAGTCGGCCACACGTTCGATCTGCCGGTCGTCGGCCCGAGCAAGGCTTACATGACCGGCCATGACGAAGTGCACTCGCTCTCCAAGAACTACCCGAACGCCGATGTGCGTTTCTGGATGGGCTTTGGCGATCACTACATCAATGTCTTTACCGTCCTGAACAATCTGGGCCTCCTGTCCGAACAGCCGGTCAAGACGGCTGAAGGTCTGGAAGTCGTGCCGCTCAAGGTGGTCAAGGCCGTGCTGCCCGATCCGTCATCACTTGCGCCCGATTATACCGGCAAGACCTGCATTGGCGATTTCGTCAAGGGCACTAAGGACGGCAAGGAAAAGGAAGTCTTCATCTATAACGTTGCCGACCATAAGGACGCTTATAACGAAGTGGGTTCGCAGGGCATTTCCTACACCGCTGGCGTTCCGCCGGTCGCGGCTGCAATCCTGATCGCTTCGGGCGAATGGGACGTGAAGAAGATGGTCAATGTGGAAGAGCTGAACCCTAAGCCTTTCCTCCATATCCTGAACCAGATCGGCCTGCCGTCGCGCATCAAGGATGAAGACGGCGACCGCGCTCTCGACTTCGCGTAAGCATTGATCTGAATGATAGAAAACCCCGCGTCGGCGGGGTTTTCTATTGCGCATTGCTCTGGCTGCACTCTGCCGCCTACCACGCCTTCATCCTGAGAAGGCCCGCAGGGCCGTCTCGCCGGAAGCGCAGAAAGGCACCACTTGCAGGCCGTCAGCGCCTGAATATCAATTGCCCCGGGGCCAGGTGTCCGACAACCGATAACCTCCCGGAAACGGGTCGCTCGGATCGAGCATGAGCTGCGACGTGCCGGTCACCCATGCACGACCGGAAATGATCGGGCTGATGGCGGGCTTGCCGCCGATTTCGATCACCTTGTCGAGCTTGCAGTGAAATTCGGTGCCAAGCACCGATTTGCCGATATAGCGCTCACCCACTTTCATCTGGCCCTTGGCGTGCAGCACGGCCATGCGTGCCGAACAGCCGGTGCCGGTTGGCGAACGATCCAGTTTGGCCGGGCGAATGGCAACCGTGTTCACGCCGGTCAGTCCATCGCCCTTGCGTGTCACCGGCTCGGTGATCTGACAAAACGAAATGTGGTTCCAGTCTTTTTCGGGATGGCGGAAGCCCAGCTGTTCATTGGCGGCCTTGGTGATCTTCACGCCGATTTCGGCCAGCTCCCGCGCCTGATCCGGCTCGATCTTCATGCCGATCTGAGCCGCGTCAATAATAACAAAACTGTCGCCGCCATAGGCCGTATCGACCGTGACCGTGCCGATCCCTTCGATCTCCAGCGCCGCATCCAGCCGGTCGGCGAAGGATGGTACGTTGCGCACACTGATGCGCTCGGCCTTGCCATTGCGGCATTCGGCCTCCACCTCGATGATGCCGCCCGGTGCTTCCAGCACCATGCGCGTCACCGGTTCCTGCATGGGAATAATGCCGCTGTCGAGCAGAACGGTCGAGACGCAGATCGAATTGGAGCCGGACATGGGCGGTGTATCGGCGGGTTCCATGATGATGAAGCCCATCTGCGCGCGCGGGTCTTTCGGCGGCACCAGCAGATTGACGTGACGAAACACGCCGCCGCGCGGCTCATTGAGCACGAAATTGCGCAAGGTTTCGTCGCATGCGATGAATCGCGACTGTTCCCACAGCGTATCCCCCGGCGGCGGCGTTACACCGCCAACGATAACGTCGCCAACTTCCCCCTCCGCATGACAGCCGACAATATGGATGACCTTGGTGCTGCGCATGACGCCTCCCTGCAATTAATGCAATCATTCCTATCGGTTAGGCCGCAAGCGTCAATCCTTTATCGGACGGGCAATTGCGCTTTCGCGTCAGAATGAGGATTTCATTCCTCTTTCGGTCAGGAGATGAAAAATCCGTTTCGAGACGTGTTGCTTCTTTGGGCGAGTCTGGTATCCATGTTGCTCTAATTTTGTGCAAATCGATGCGCAGCCCGCTTGGCTCCGGATCAGTTTCTGGAACATACACAACGTTCCCGATAGAAATTGAGCAACCCGAAAAGTGGGGGCGTGGTCGCTTTATGAGCGATGAACGCCCTTAGCCGGCATGGGACGGTCGATGATCGTATTTCCGCGCCTCTTCTCAGATTGACCTGGTCTCTGATGTTCCGGGGTGTGGCCTCAGTCAAATGGAACATCCGGCGGACGACGGCTCCGGATGCTTCGGGGAGCAGACTATGGACAGGACAATCGATGCGGGCTTTCAGGAGCCCCATGAATCCGGCACGCAGCGCTGGGGCCGGGAGATGGCCACGGCGCTGAAACTTGGCTGGCCGCTGATCTTCACCAATCTTTCGCAGGCGGCATTGACCGCGACCGACGTCATCTTCATTGGGCGTCTGGGTGCCGACACGCTTGCCTCGGCCCTGCTGGCGACGAGCTTTTATCATACGCTCATGATCTTCTCGATGGGGCTTGTCTCGGCTGTGATGCCGATGATCGCCATCGCGCTGGGCAAGAACCGCCACTCGGTGCGCGATGTGCGGCGCACGGTGCGTCAGGGTTTCTGGACAGCAATCATGATCGCGGTGCCGATCTGGATCGTTCTTTGGTACTGCGAGGAAATTTTTCTTTTCCTCGGCCAGCGGCCTGATATTGCCGCGCGTTCAACGGATTTCATGCACACGCTGCAATGGGCGCTGTTGCCCTATCTTTTCTACATCATCCTGCGGTCTTTCTTCGCCGCCATGGAAAAGCCGATGTGGACCCTGCTGGTTGCCGCGCTCGCCATCGGCTTCAACGCGCTGGCTGGCTGGACGCTCATTTTCGGCCATTTCGGCTTTCCGCGCATGGAACTGCACGGCGCCGGCATCGCCACGACACTGTCGAGCACAATGATGTTCCTCGGCCTGGCGGTGATCACGCTGCGGCATCGCCGCTTTCGCCGCTATCACCTGTTTGGGCGTTTCTGGCGTCCAGACTGGCCGCGCCTGCTTGAACTCTGGCGCATCGGCATTCCGATGGCGCTGACCTTCGTGTTCGAGACTTCCATCTTTTATGCTGCCGTGGTCATGATGGGCCGCATCGGACCAACGGCGATGGCTGCTCATGCCGTGGCGATCCAGATTGCATCGCTCAGCTTCATGGTGCCGCTCGGTTTCGGACAGGTGGCGACCGTGCGCGTGGGCCGTGCCTATGGTGCGGGAAATCCAAAGGCGATTGCCTATGCGGGCTGGAGCGCCTATTTCCTCGGCGTCGGTTTCATGGCCGTGACGGGGCTCTTGATGATCCTGATTCCGCGCCTGTTCATCGGGGTTTTCCTCGATCTGCACGATCCGCAGAACATCCCGGTGATGGAGCTGGCGGTCAGCTTCCTCGCGCTGGCGGCGTTGTTCCAGACGGTTGACGGTGCCCAAGCCGTCGCGGCGGGCATGTTGCGTGGCCTGCGCGACACGCGCATACCGATGTATCTTGCCCTGCTCGGCTACTGGGGCGTCGGGCTGCCGCTCGGCGCGGTGCTGGCCTTCTATTTCGAAATGGGCGGGCAGGGAATCTGGCTCGGCCTTGCTGCGGGTCTCGGCATCGTTGCAGTGTTGATGACGCTGCGCTGGCGCAAACATCTGGCACATATTTCGGCCCTGCATTCGGCCTGAATAAAAAGGCCGTGCAATCCCGCGATCGCATGGCCTTTTTAACGAGGTATTCCTATCAGAAATAGGAACGAAGTTAGCAATATCAGCGCGAACCAGAGAAACGGGGTAAGCCAGTCAATCAATCTGCGAGGATGCGAACTGTCCAGACTATCTTCGCAAGGCGCTGTAGCCTGCATCTTGTCCCCAAGGGTCATTTGCGTCATGCGCTCGACATGCTGAATAGTATAGTCTGAAATTATTTTAAATGTTCTTGTTTCAAGTCCAATATAGTATCCGATTATTCGGTGATAATGGTTGAATCTATAATTATAATTAAGTGGACTAATGTCGATATATGAAAACTCATCCAGAACTATCCGCGGAATGGATTCCTGGTCCTGAAATAATTCGGCATTTATATAAAAGTTGTGTCGAAGATTGCTCTCCAGCTCAACCAGTCGCATCATGAGGCTGGTATCGATCCATTCTGAGTGTATCGACATGATCGGACGAGACCGCGTCTGCCCTTTCAGTGCATTGTCATACATCAGAGCTCCTTGCGGTAGTTTTCGACCGCCAATGTCTGATGTATCGCTGGAAAGCCCTCGAAATTTAACCGCTGTGTCTTCAACTCATCAAGGATCGTGTTGAAAATACTGACATCGAGAGAAAGGTGAGCGATACGGTTGGCAAGCTCATGTGGAACGCCATATTCGTCAAGTATAACTTCATGACGCGAAAGCTCCAGCTCGTCACTTAAAAGCATGAGGAGCAGCGTCGACAGGCGGTTCATGTTGTTGCTGTTTTCTCGTAGCGGCAACACGCCATAGAAATCGAGGCCTTCGCGTTGCAGCAGATTTGACGCGAAAAGAACAGAACCAGCCATGGCGGCGATGAAACCGTCCTGAATTTCCGAAACTCGGTCAAATTCATATGGCTCCGTGCAGAGAGTTATAAATTTCCCTCCCGATCGAGCTATCATGGAGGGGGCCATCATCTGCACAATACGCCCGAAGCGGATAACGGTGTCGAAGTAGAGCTTCAACGTATCTGAATTGCCGCTTCTTGGATCGTCTGGCATTTCGAGGCAATTTAATACAAAGTCAAAGGGACCCGCTATGTTGAAAATATTACGCAGCCCTCCCATGCCCTTTAATCCGCGCCGCAACAGGCTGGCCCGTGCGGCGGAATCCTCACCGTCCGTCGATGGAAAATGATAGCGAACGACACGATAACCGGCGTTCTGAAATAAGCGGGTCAAACAATCCAGAGACCTGTTTGTCTCGTCGCCAATAAGTAGTAATATCTTAGGAATGCGAACCATTAATATTCTTTCAAAATAAATATACATAAATAATGGTACGTCAAATGAATCCGTATTCTTAAACGGATGCATTATTGAAATAAGAATTTTAGATTTCTGCGTAATTATATGGGTTGTGTTTAATTTTAGGTGAGATTTGATGAAGGTGTATTATTTTTTTGATTGTATTAATGCGATTTTTATTAAATATTTGTTACCGAATATATTATTTCCAGAACAAAATATAGGGGCGAAATATATAGAAATTCTAAAAATAGACTTGTTGTTGCTCTATAGTGTTTCCAGAAAAGACGCAAAGCGGATTCGCGTGAGATAATGCGAAGTACAAATAGTTGAGCGGTTCCATTGGTTCGGTTCGGAGTGATAATCTGATCGAAGCGGGACCGGAAATCAGTCGATGGACTGATTTCCTTGCGTAGGCGTTTCACATCCTTCGGGATGCGCCCTAACCGTGGCCGCTCCGGAGAGGGTTGTTTGCGTCTGTTCCAAAGGCCATCATGCTGGCCAGCAAACGGCGGCCCCCGGTTTACTGGTAGCTGAAAATCGCTACTTTCGCCGAGGCCTGCGGCTTTTGCCTCAGGCGCTCGGAGCCGATCACTTTGTCAGTGCGGCGATGCGGTCGAGAGCGGCACCAAAGCCCTTCAGGGAAATCTTGAAGGCGACCGGCTGGCTTGGGCTCAATGCCGTCGTGGTGATGTTGATATTGGTGCCCGACTTGAGAGCCGCGACCTGCTTTGCGTCAAACGCGACCGGCGCCAGGCAGCCTTGCGGCAGGCAGGTGGAGAAAGCGAGATTGGGTCCGGCAGTCTCATCGATCTTGAGAGAGGCGCCCTTGGCGAGATCGAGACCAAACGGCATCAGCAGGACGCCTTCCACCTTTCCTTCAACATTGCGAAGCTCTGCCGTCAGCACGCGCTGGCCGGTCTGGGAACTGCTCTGTTCCTGCCGGATTGCGCAGATGGTGGCTTCCTTCTGCGACTGGCACGAAACGGTCCAGTCCTGATAGGTTTCCTGCAACGTGCTCGCTCCTCCCGGCAGCGGTGCCGCGAGCGCCGATGCGCTGGAAATGGCGGCAAAGGTAAATGCGAGGCAAATTGCGCGGTAGGTTTTCATAAATAGGATCTCTCTAAATTTAATAAAGGCATTCTGTATGTTCTATGCTTTCTTAGGGAAAATCATTTTTGAAATCAATACCATTGTTTTATTGGTTTTATTAAGAATATTCTATAAGTATAATATATTATACAATGGTGGTTTCCGGGATGGTTTCCGGCCAAGATAGCGCTCGGAAGTTGGCCATCTGGTTCTGGAGCGCGTTTCCATCTGATTGGATGAGATCGGCGCTCTAACTATTTATTTTACCGCCCATTTTTCCGAAAACCATTTCACACTTTTCGGAATGCGCTCCAATATGCAGGAGCCTCCCGAAAGCGGCAATCGCTTTCGGGAGGCTCGCATTAAGACAAATAGTCAAAACGCCGATCTCATTCAGTCGGACGAGGCATCACCTTGCGGCTCCCGTTTCACTTCGGTCAGATCGCGTCCTATTGCTTCAATATGACGTTATTCTTGCCCTTCTCGACCTGATCGATAACGAGCAGTTTTACGGGCTCCGAACCGATATTGGTGCCTTTGTGCCATTGATCGATGGATTCGATGCCGAAGTCTCCGGCCTTGAGCGTGGTCGTTTTACCCGTCACTTCATTGAAAACGCTCAGCGTGCCGGAAAACACATAGGCATATCTGGGATAAGGATGCTTGTGCACGGGCAAACTTGCTCCGGGCGCGATTTCGTATTGGGAAACAATGACTTCCACATCGCCTTGCGGCAGGGCAATCTTGCCGCCGCCGAGAGTCCGGTCGGTCTTCAAAATGGGTGTCACTGTTGCAGCCTTGCCGGTGTTCGGTTCTTTTGCCTGAAGCGGGGAGGAAAGCAATGTCAGTGCCGTTGCAATACATGCAATCCTGGCAAGAGTAGCTGTTGATATAGTCCGGTGCTTGGAGTCACCTTTTATCATTATTTGAATATCCTTCGAATTTTTAATATAAAAAACCGAGTAATATGCCTGCGTATTCTTCAATATATCGAATCTTTTGACGTGAATACTCCCAACAAGTCAGGAGCATGTTTATGCCGGGCCTGGCTGGTTGCCTCCGCTCGAAAACGTTTCGCACTTTTTGGCGCGCGCGTTAAAGTCGCGGCCAGGGTTGGAGGTTGGAGGTTGGGACTTGACGCTACGCTATCAGATCGTTGCACTGGCAATCGTGCCGCTTATCGTGGCCATTCTGACGGTCACGGCCTTCATTACCTGGCAGTCCGCCAATCTCGTCCAGAGCAGCATTGCCACCTTCGAGAAGAACATGCTCAAGGCGAAGGAAACGGAACTGCTGAATCTCACCAATCTGGCGCTTTCCTCCATCCAGCAGATTTACGATGAGGCCGGTCCCAACGATACCGCCGCCATGGAGAAGGTGCGGGAAGTTCTGACTTCGCTCGATTATGGTCGCGACGGCTATTTCTTTGTCTATGACTATAACGGCAACAATGTCGTTCATCCGCGCCAGACTTTTCGGCCCGGACGCAACTGGCTGGACCTCGTCGACCCCGACGGAGATCGCGTTATCGCCAATCTGATCGGCAAGGCCAAGGAAGGCGGAGGGCTGCACCAGTATAAATGGGAAAAGCCGTCCAGCGGCGAAATGGCCGACAAGCTCTCTTTTGCCGTTGGCCTGGATAAGTGGAAGTGGATGCTGGGAACAGGCGTGTATCTTGACGATGTCTACGCGCAGACTGCCGCCGCGAACGCCGATTTCCGCGCCAATATCCGCACGACGTTTCTAATTGTCAGCCTGATCGCCGTGCCAGCTGTGATGCTCGTTTTCGCCACCTGCATGCTGCTCAACCTGCGCGAGCGGCGCATGGCCGACACCAAGCTGAAGGAACTGGCGCAGCGCATCATCGACACACAGGAAGAAGAAAGAGCGCGTCTGGCGCGGGAGCTTCATGACGGCATTTCCCAAAATCTCGTCGGGGTTCGCTATGCCATCGATCTTGCAAGCCGTCAGGTGAGGATGGGCAGCGGAGGCGCGCCGCTTGCGATCGAGAAAGCATCGGATGCGCTCAATGGCGCAATCAAGGAGGTGCGGCGGCTGTCGCATGATCTGCGTCCGCGCATTCTGGACGATCTTGGCCTGACGGTGGCACTCAAGGCCCTGTGCGAGCATTTTTCGGAGCGAACCGGCATTGAAACACGGCTGGAAGCAAATGGGCTGAGCGAGACGCTGAAGCCGGAGGCAAGCACCGCGCTTTATCGTGTCGTGCAGGAAGCGCTTACCAATGTGGAGCGGCATTCCGGTGCAAGCCATGTCGAAATCCGGCTCTGGGGTTCCACTGGCAAGGTTACCATGACCGTCGCCGACAATGGCAATGGCTTCACCGCGCGCGACCTGAAAGATCAGTTATCGGGATTGGGCTTGCGCAATATGCAGGAACGGATGGCACATTTCGGCGGGGTGCTCTTGGTTGAAACCGGCGCAGATGGTACGCAGCTCACCGCGCGCTTGCCGAAATCGGCAACAGAAAGAAAGCGGGAACCGGAAGTCGCATGACGAATGAATGCAAGATTCGCGTATTGCTCGTGGATAATCATCCGCTGGTGCTGGATGGGCTGCGGGCCGTACTCGAAACCTATGACGATATCGAAATAGCCGGGGCGGCTTCCAATGCGCGGAGCGCTCTGGAACTGGCGCTTTCCGTCAATCCCGATGTGGTTCTGATGGATATCAATATGCCGCTTCTCAACGGTATCGACGCTATCGAACTGTTCAAGAAGCAGTTGCCGGGAATTCGCATTCTCATGCTTTCCATGCATGATAGCCGCGAATATATCTCGACCTCCATCATGCGCGGCGCCTCCGGCTATGTGCTGAAGGACGTATCCACGACTGAAATTGTTGCCGCCATCCATGCGGTTGCGTCGGGCGGCACCTATTTCTCCTCCGGTGTTTCGGAAGCGCTGCTCGACAGCGGCGACAGAAAATCGGAAGGTCTGTCCGTTCGCGAAAACGACGTGCTGGTGCTGGTGGCCGAAGGCGGCAGCAATCGTGAGATTGCAACGCGGCTCGGTATCTCCGAAGCAACCGTTGAAACCCACCGCAAGAACATCAAGAAGAAGCTCGGAATTGCCAGCACAGCCGGGCTGACGCGCTATGCCATCGAAAATCGGCTCCGTCTTTCTTCGCAGTAAAGGATATTCAGCCCGCTTCGCGATATCGGCTTACCCACTAATGGGTAGCGGTTTGTTTCTTGGAACTTTCGTCTGCTTGCGGCGCGGAATCGCCGGTCTTATCATTCGCTCCAAAACCGCTTGAGGAGGCGGAACAGGAGGGGAGGAGCGATGTCAGTTCTGCTGGCGTTGTCGCGCGCTATTGACGCGGCCAATAATTTCATCGGGAAATCCATATCGTGGCTGATACTGGTGGCCGTGCTCATCAGCGCCGTCAACGCGGTTTCGCGCAAGCTGTTCAACGTCAGCTCAAATGCGTGGCTGGAAGCGCAATGGTATCTGTTCTCGGCAGTCTTTCTCATCGCAGCCGGTTACACGCTTCTGCATAGCGAGCATGTGAAGGTCGATCTTCTCTACAGCCGCTATTCGCGTCGTACCCAGCTTCTGGTCGAGATTTTCGGCACGATCTTTTTCCTCCTGCCTTTCTGCCTCATCACGATCTATCTCTCCTGGCCCATCGTGGAAGCCAAGATCGCTAGCGGTGAAACCTCCAACAATACGGGCGGGCTGGTTCTCTGGCCGGTCTGGGTGCTGATCCCCATCGGCTTCGGGCTGCTGGCGTTGCAAGGCGTTTCCGAACTCATCAAGCGCATCGCCATCCTTCAAGGCCGCATACCGGACACGGTCGCTCTTGAAGATGCTGAAGCCAAGGCGCTCTGAGGGGGGATGATATGATTGCTTTTATCGCGGAAAACCTGGCTCCCCTCATGTTTCTGTCGCTGGTGGTCGTGCTGTTGCTCGGCTACCCGGTGGCATTTGCGCTGGCCTTTGTCGGTTTTGGCTTCGGCTTCATCGGCATCGAAATGGGGTTGCTGCCGGTCAACCTGTTCGGTGCCATACCGGACCGCATCTTCGGCCAGATGTCGAATGAGACCTTGCTTGCCATTCCGTTCTTCACCTTCATGGGGCTGATACTGGAGCGAAGCGGCATGGCGGAAGAACTGCTCGATACGATCGGGCAGCTTTTCGGTCCCGTGCGGGGCGGTCTCGCCTTTGCAGTTATCGTTGTCGGCGCGCTTCTTGCCGCGACGACAGGCGTGGTTGCCGCTTCCGTCATTTCCATGGGGCTGATTTCGCTCCCGATCATGCTGCGCTACGGCTATGATCGCAAAGTGGCGAGCGGCACGATTGCTGCCTCCGGCACGCTGGCGCAGATCATCCCTCCAAGCCTCGTTCTGATCGTGCTTGCCGATCAGTTGGGCCGTTCGGTCGGCGATATGTACAAGGGGGCGCTTGTCCCCGGCCTCCTGCTGGTCGGCTTTTATTGCGCCTTCATCATCGGCATGGCGATCATGCGGCCTGATTCAGTGCCAGCCCTGCCGCCGCAAGCCCGCACGCTGAAGGGCTGGAAGCTGCTGCAGCGCGTGGTGATCTCGCTCGTGCCGCCGCTAGTCCTGATCTTCCTCGTGCTTGGAACGATCTTCATCGGCGTCGCAACGCCAACGGAAGGCGGCGCCATGGGCGCGGTCGGCGCCCTGCTTCTTGCTATCATCAACCGCCGTCTCAATATGACGATGCTGACTTCGGCACTTTATGCAACGGCAAAACTGTCATCCTTCGTCATCTTCATTCTGCTTGGCGCGCGCGTGTTTTCGCTCACCTTTTATGGCGTCAACGGCCACGTCTGGGTCGAGCATCTGATGACGTCGATCCCCGGCGGCGAGGTCGGCTTCCTGATCGTCGCCAATATTCTGGTGTTCTTCCTGGCCTTCTTCCTCGATTATTTCGAGCTGGCCTTCATCATCATCCCGCTTCTGGCGCCGGTGGCCGACAGTCTTGGCATTGATCTGGTCTGGTTCGGCGTCATGCTGGCGGTCAACATGCAGACATCGTTCATGCATCCGCCCTTCGGCTTCTCGCTCTTCTATCTGCGTTCGGTCGCGCCATCCCGGCCTTACAAGGACAAGGTGACGGGTGCGACCATCCAGCCGGTGACGTCCGGGCAGATCTACATGGGATCGATCCCGTTCCTGATAATCCAGCTGGTCATGGTCGGCATCATCATCACCTTCCCGGGCATTGTGACCCACTACAAGAGCGGCCATCCGCAGGCCGATCCGGCGTCCATCCAGATCAATGTGCCAATGCCGGAATTGGGGCCGGATTCTGGCGGCGGCAATCCTTTCGGTGCAGCTCCCGCACCTTTTGGGGCGCCAGCGCCATCGAATGAGCCTTTGCCGGCACCGTCGTTCGGCTCGCCGCAGCCGAGCTTCGGGCAGGACAAGGATCAGCAGCAAAAACCTGCGCAATGAGGGGAAAACGAGCATTCCGCAGGCCGTAAAATAACCGGAACAATCTCAGGAGGAGAGACATGAAACAGGATTTGAACCGCCGCACATTTCTGACAAAAGGTGCCGCAATCGGCGCTGCTGCCGCGACGAGCGGAGCGGCGCTCGCAACCCCTGCGATCGCGCAGGAATTGCCGACATTGCGCTGGCGTCTGACTTCGGGCTTCCCGAACAATCTTGATACCATCTATGGCGGCGCGGTTTTCATGGCGAATGCCGTGTCGAAGATGACCGACGGCAAGTTCCAGATTCAGGTGTTTCAGGCTGGTGAAATCGTGCCGGGCCCTCAGGCCATCGATGCGGTTCAGGCCAATACGGTCGAAATGGCGCATACATGCGGCTATTATTTCACCGGCAAGAACCCGGCTTTCGCGATCGGTACTGCTATTCCCTTCGGCATGAACACGCGTCTGCAGAATGCCTGGCTTTATCATGGCGGCGGCAACGAACTCTATAACCAGTTCCTGTCGGACTACGGCATCGTCGGCATCGTCGGCGGCAACACCGCTGCACAGATGGGCGGCTGGTATCGCAAGGAAATCAAGAGCCTCGCGGACCTCAAGGGCTTGAAGATGCGTATCGCGGGTGTGGCTGGCGAAGTCATGTCGCGTCTTGGCGTCGTCCCGCAGCAGCTTCCGGGCGGCGACATCTATCCGTCGCTGGAGCGTGGCACGATCGATGCGGCTGAATGGGTCGGCCCTTACGACGATGAAAAGCTCGGCTTCTATCAGATCGCGCCGTATTACTATTACCCGGCCTTCTGGGAAGGCGGTGCCTCGGTGCATTTCTTCATCAACAAGCAGCAATATGAAAGCCTGCCGGAGGCCTACAAGGTTGCACTGAATACAGCCGCCGAAGCTGCGACCCAGAACATGATTGCACTTTACGATGTGAAGAACACCGCCGCCATCCGTTCGCTGGTGTCCAAGGGCGTGAAGCTCCAGCCGCTCCCGCGCGACGTGCTTGACGCCGCCTATAAGGTCGCTTTCGAACTTTACGCGGAATATAACGAGAAAAATCCCGCATGGGCGAAGATCTATCCGTCGTGGAAAAAGTTCCGTGACGAGGGCTTCGAATGGTTCCGCGTCGCTGAATATACCTATGACAGCTATGTCTATGCCCAGCAGGCGGCAGGCAAGTAGTCACCCGCGGGATAGAGCGCCGATCTGGTTCAATCGGATCGAAAACGCGCTCGGGATGAGAAACGCTTTTAGACGGGGCCTTCGGGCCCCGTCAGCCTGCTGACAAACCCCTGGCTATGTCGGGGGTTTTGTGATTCTGTGGGTCATGTTGAAGAAACCCGCCGCCGAACAGACCGCGCTCGAGATGGTGACGCTCGATCAACTGGTCCCGAAAGATCATCTG
>NZ_JBVPGS010000033.1:0-40903 GCF_055816855.1 Ochrobactrum sp. PL_is483 | reverse complement strand
GATGCTGGGTGGATCGTCGGTCAATGTGGCGGGCGTCGACTTCGACACCGACAATGACCGGACCTGGGGCGGCATCGGCGCTGGCGGCACCTATGCCTGGGCCGACAACAAATATGCCGTCTATGGCGAAGGCTCGATCAATACCGCGCTCAACCACTTCGCCGACAGCTATGCCCTCAAGGGCACCGTCGGCTTCAAGGTCAAGTGGTAAGGCGCAAACCCGTCTTCCAAAAAGCAAAGCCCCGGTTCCAGCCGGGGCTTTGTTGTCTGAACGATCGGCACGTTCCGCCAAATGCCTCATATGTGAACTGCGATGCAAAGGCTGAACTGAAGCGGGCCGTATCCTGTCCGAAAACGGTTTCACACTTTTCGGGATGCGCTCTAATCCGCCAATACCAGCAGATCGTGCGAGGCGAAATGCACCGTCACCTTGTCGCCGCGCTGCGGCGGCGGCTGGGTCGGGTCGTTGAACGCGTCGAACGACAGGCGGTTCTTGCCCAATGCCACACGCGTACGGATGACGGAGCCGAGAAAATGTACGTCCTCGATGGTTGCATCCAGTGAGGTGTCGTGGCTCTTGCGGGCTTCGAGGCTGACAGCTTCCGGGCGCAAGGCGAGCGTCAGAGGCTTGCCCTTCGGATGATGGTCGAGCTTTTCCTGCACGGTGATGGTGCGCCCGTCGAGATCGATGCTGTTCTGGCCCGGTTCGCTGACCGAGGCCTCCAGCATGTTGAGCGTGCCGACGAAGGACGCCACGAAGCGCGAGGCCGGGCGGTTATAGATGTCGAAAGGCGAGCCGATCTGATCGGCGCGGCCTTCGTGCATGACCACGATGCGGTCGGAGATCGACAGCGCTTCTTCCTGATCATGGGTGACGAAGACGGTCGTAATGCCGAGCTTCTGCTGGATAGCGCGGATTTCCTCGCGCAGGGAGATGCGGATTTTCGCATCCAGCGCCGATAGCGGCTCGTCAAGCAGGAGAACCTGCGGCTTGGTGGCGAGCGCACGCGCCAGCGCGACGCGCTGCTGCTGGCCGCCGGACATCTGATAGGGATAACGATCCGCCAGATGGTCGAGACGGATGAGCCCCAGCATTTCCTTCACCGTGGCGTCGATTTCCGCCTTTGGCTTTCCGGCAACGCGCAGGCCGAACGAGACGTTCTGCGCAACCGTCATATTGGGAAACAGCGCATAGGCCTGAAACACCATGCCGATATTGCGCTGGTTGGGCTTGAGGTCCACCACATCCTTGCCGTTGATTTCAATCGCGCCGCTGTCGGGCGTCTCGAAACCGGCGATCATGCGCAGAACGGTTGTCTTGCCGCAGCCCGATGGACCAAGGAAGGAAACGAATTCGCCTTTTTCCACGGCAAGGTTGAAGTCGTGGACGACGGTATTGGCGCCGAAGCTCTTTTTCAGGTGCTTGATATTGAGAAAAGCCATGAATGTTACCCGGCGGTTGTCTTGAATTTATTGAGGCGTGAAACGAGTTGCAGCATGATGATGCTGAGCCACGTGATGCCGAACGAAATGATCGCCAGCGCCGACGGTTCGTAGGCGCGGTTTGCGCCGACCAGCTGCAAATAGGGGCCGAAGGCGGGGCGGTTCAAAAGCGAGGCCAGCGTGAATTCGCCGATGACGATGGCGAATGTGATGAAGGCGCCGCTCATCACGCCGGAAATCACGTTCGGGAAAATCACCTTGAACATGATGCGTCCCCAGCCCGCGCCGAGGCTTTGCGCGGCTTCCGTCAGCGTCGTGACGTCGATGGTGCGCATCGCCGTGTCGACAGCGCGGTACATATAGGGCAGCGACAGCGTCATATAGCCGAACATCAAAAGCACATCGGTTGCCCGTGTTGACGCCGTGAATGGCAGCCATGACGACGAGTTGTAGATGCGCAGATAACCGAACACGATGACGATCGCCGGAATGACCAGCGGCATCAGCGTGATGAATTCCATCACGGGACGCAATTGCGGCAGGCGCAGGCGCACCCAATAGGCAGTCGGCACCACCAGCAGCACACCGAATATGATGGTCAGCAGGCCAAGCAGGATCGAATAGCCGAAGGTCGCCTGGAAGTTCGGATCGGAGAACACGACCCGATAGGCGTCGAAGGAATATTCGCCGCGCCGCATGCGCAGCGAGAATTCGAATGTGCCGATCAGGGGCACGAGGAAGTAGATCGCCCCGATCAGGAAAGCGACCCACGCTCCGATTTTTTGAGCCTTGAAGCCTTTCATCGCTGCCACCTCTCGGCGCGAATGCGCAGCCAGATATAGATGAGGTTGGAAACACCGGTAATGACGATCATGCCAAGCGCCAGCGCATAGCCGAGGTTCTGGTTATGCAGAACGTCGCCGCGAATCTGGGCATAAAGCAGGATAGGCACGATGTTGAGCGAGGAACCCGTCAAGGCATAGGCGGTTGCGATGGCGCCAAAGGCATTGGCGAAGAGCAGAAGCGTTGTGCCAAGCAGGCTCGGCCACAGGATCGGGAAGGCCACCATGCGCCAATATTGGGCTGTGGTTGCGCCCAGAATGGATGAGGCTTCCCGCCATTCTTTTTTCAGCCCGTCGAGGGCGGGCGTCAGGATCAGCACCATCAGCGGTATCTGAAAGAACAGATAGGTCAGCGTCAGCCCGAAGAAGGAGAGCAGGTTGAAGCCGGTCGAGTAGAGATTGAAGCCGAACCATTCTCTGAGCAGGATGGTCACGAAGCCGGTTCGTCCCAGCGTCGCCAGAAAGGCGAAGGCCAGCGGCACGCCCGCAAAGTTCGACGCCACGCCGGAAAAGGTCAGCACCGTCGGGCGCAGCCATGGCGGCAGATTGCCGAGGACGACCGCCCAGGCGAGAAAGAAGCCGATGATCGCGCCGCCAATGGCCGATGCAAGGCTGACCTTGATCGATATCCAGTAGGCGCTCATGATTTGCGGCTGGAACAGATCGTAGATGTTCTGGAGCGTGAAGTTGCCTGCCGGGTCCTGAAAGGCGCCGATGATGAGATACATCGTCGGCCAGATCAGGAACAGAATGGCGAAGATGAAAAACGGTGTCACGCCAAGCCAGGACAACGGAAGCTGGCGCTTGCGCGCCCCGCTGCTGGGGACAGTTGTTTCGGCTACTGCACTCATGCGCTCTTTCTTTAGACCGGGTTCCCGCCAGAACGGAACTGAATCGTTCCAACTTTTTGTTTAATTGTGCGATCAGCAGGGCTGTCATTCGGTGTCAGGCAATCAATAAAGTGCCTGAGTGTGAACCCCTTTGATATCGCGCCGACCGTGTAAGGCCGACGCGATATGTGTTCGATGCGACAGGCACGAGCCTGTCGCTCGCGGTCCTTACTGGACGTTTGCGCCCACGACGCTATCCCATTCCTTGGTGATCGTGGTCTGCGCGGCCTCGATCTGCTCCAGGGTCGGGAAGATAGCCTTTTCATAGGCTGCTGCCGGCGGCAGCTTGTCGAGCAGTTCCTGCGGGATCTTGCCGGCCTTCGCCATCGCGTTGAAGCGGATCGGGTGGCAATAGCCCTTCAGATAGCCGAGCTGGCCTTCATCGGAATAGATGTGCTCCATCCAAAGCTTCGCAGCGTTCGGATGCGGTGCGTAGGCGCTGATCGCCTGAACATAGACGCCGGCGATGACGCCCGACTTCGGAATGACGGTTTCGACTTCCGGATTGCCCTTGAGCGTGTCGCGGTCGGCGAGCGCGTTATAGTCCCAGCGGATGACGATAGGGGTCGAGCCCTGCGCCAGCGAAGCGGCCTTGCCGATGACCGGAACGAAATTGCCGTTGGCATTCAGTTCCTTGTAGAATTCAAGGCCCTTCTTGCCCGCGGCTTCGCCCGGCTCGCCGCCACGGGCGATACCGGCGGCATGAACGCCGAGAATGGCCTGCGCGGAAACGCGCGGATCACCTGCAAGCGCGACGGAGTTCGCATAGTCGCTCTTGAGCAGGTCTTCCCAGTCGGTGGGCACGTCCTTGACGATGTCCTTGTTCACTTCGAAAGCCAGAACGCCGTAATAATCGCCGTACCAGTAGCCTTCCGGGTCCTTGGCGCTATCCGGAATTTCGTCCCAGGTTGCGACCTTGTAAGGCTGGATGAGGGCATCCTTCTTGGCAGAAGCGCCAAAGGCAAAGCCGACGTCGATGACGTCAGGAGCCTGCGGACCCTTGTTGTCCTTGTTGGCCTTGATGGCTTCGACTTCATCGCCCGAACCGGCGTCCGGGTTCAGTTCGTTGACCTTGAGGCCATACTTGTCCTTGAAGCTCTGGATGATCCCGCCATAGCCGCACCAGTCATGCGGGAGTGCGATGGTGGTCAGTTCGCCTTCTGCCTTGGCGGCGGCGATCAGTTCGGCTGACGGCTCGGCAGCGGCGATGGAAACTCCGGCAACGGCGATCGCCGTCGAAAGCGACAGCAGACGCGCTGTGTAGCTAAGCATTGTTTGACTCCCCTGTTTAAGGTCCGGCGAACGCCCCGGGTCGATTCCGGTGCTCGCGCATTCCCGATACCCGCCCTGTATGACGGTTGGATGACAGTTTGTGGCTTGTCACAAACTGCCAGCGACGGAAAGTGAAACACGTTTTCAGAGACTTAGCAATTCATCCGTTTGCGGGAGCGGCATTTTTATGACAGGAATTGTGACAGAGAATTCGCGATTGTCATAAATCTGCAAGACGCTTTTCCCTGTGCGACAAGGGTTTGTCCCGGTGCGGCATCGACGCCGTATGCGAGGGGATAAACGAAAATTTCCGAAATGAGAATGAAAACCCTCAGGTTTCGTATGAAGCTGGAGGCGGGGGCCTAATGCCCTCCGCCTCCACCGGCAACCTGCTTGGGCTTGCGCAGCATGATGGCGCAGACGGCAAGCGAACAGAACATCATCGTGAGGATAAAGAACACGTCGATGAAGGACAGGAGGGTCGCCTGCTGGCGCACCATGCCGGAAAGCTTGGAAATGGCGATGGTCGCGCCGTCCAGACCCGCCGCATTATATTTGGCGGTCAGATTGGCGATCATCCTTTCCGCTTCGGCATTGCCCCAGCGGACATGTTCGGCCAGCCGCTCATAATGCATGTCGCCGCGCCGGGTCAGGATCGTGTTGATGACGGCAAGGCCGACAGCGCCGCCCAGATTGCGCGTCAGGTTGAACAGGCCGGACGCGTTCTTCAACAGGGACGGCGGAAGCGTGCCGAGTGCCAGATTGTTGATCGGCACCATGCACAGCATCAGCGAACAGCCGCGCAGGATCTGCGGCAGCAGCAATTCGTAGAAATCCCAGTCGGCGGTGAGGCCGGTTACCAGCCAGGTCCCGGCGGCAAAGCCGAGGAAGCCGATCATCATCATCAGGCGCGGGTCCATCCGGTTGGACAGGAAACCGGCAACCGGCGCGGTGAAGAACATGGCGAGACCGCTGACAAACAGCGCCTTGCCGATCATCAGGGCGTCATAGCCGCGTACGCTGCTCAGATAGAGCGGATAGAGATAGGTAAGGCCGTAGAGGCCAACGCCCATGACAAAGGAGAAGAGCGAGCCGAAAGCGAAATTGACATTCCTGAAGGCGCGCAAATCCACGATGGGCTGCTCCGCCGTAAACGCCCGGTAGAAGAAGACGATGCCGCCGACGACCATGACGATGGACAGGAAGAAGATCGCGTCGTCCTGCAGCCAGTCGTTGCGCGGGCCTTCCTCCAGCACATATTCCATGGAGCCGAGGAACGCACCCATGCCGATCAGGCCCCACCAGTCGAACTTGCTCAGGAGCGAACTGTCGCCTTCGTCGAAGTCGATCAGGTTCCATGCGGCGATGGTGACGAGAATGCCGGGACCGACATTGACCAGAAACAGCCAGTGCCAGGAAAAAGCGTGGCTCAGATAACCGCCGATGGTCGGGCCGATGGTGGGGGCGAGCGTCGCCACAAGGCCGATCATCGGCGAGACGATGGAGCGCTTGGACGGGGGGAAGATGGTGAAGGCGGCTGCGAACACGCTGGGGATCATGCCGCCGCCGATGAAGCCCTGGATGGCGCGGTAGACGATCATCTGCTCGATGTTCGTCGCCGTCGCGCAGAGCATGCTGGCGAGGGTGAAGCCCGCCGCCGAAAAGGTGAAGAGCACGCGCGTCGACAACAGGCGGCCAAGGAAGCCCGACAGCGGAATCATGATGACTTCCGCGATCAGATAGGACGTCTGGACCCAGGAAATTTCATCGGAACTGGCGCTCAGGCCCGCCTGGATTTCGGCAAGCGAGGCCGACACGATCTGGATGTCCAGGATCGCCATGAACATGCCGAAAACCATGGCCAGAAAGCCGATGGCCTTCTTCGGGTCGATGCGGTCATCTGCCGGGGTCAAGGGCCCCATTGTCGTGTCTGCGGCCATGACGGCGCACTCCGGAATGAAAGAGAAAGGCGGCGCGAAATCCGTTTCAGCGCGCCGCCATCTGTTATTTCATGTCAGCCCACAGGTCTCGGTCAGTCGGCCTTTTCGCCGGGCGCCGTGCGCGTATCGATATCGACCACGACGCTGAGGCCCGCGCGAATCTTGCCGGATTCCAGCGCTTCCTTCGGGATCATGATGCGCACGGGCACGCGCTGCACGATCTTGGTGAAGTTGCCGGTGGCATTTTCCGGTGGCAGCAGCGAGAACACGGCACCTGAAGCCGGAGCGATGGATGCGACCTTGCCGTCGAACTTCGTGCCGTCAATGGCGTCGACATAAATATGCGCGGTCTCGCCGGTCTTGATGCTTGCGAGCTGTGTTTCCTTGAAATTCGCGTCGATATAAAGCTCGTTGACCGGGACGAGCGCGGCGATCTTCTGGCCCGGCGAAACGAGATCGCCCTTCTTGCCGGCAAGATTGCCGATCACGCCGTCAAACGGCGCGCGCAAGGTGGTGAAGGACAGGTCGCGGGCAGCTTTGTCGCGAGCAAGTTCCAGCGATTTTACCGTGCTTTCCGCTTCGCTATATTGGGCGTTGAGCACTTCGATATTGGCCTTCGCAGATGCAATCTGCGCATCGCTGCCTGCGACCTTGGCGCGAGCCTGATCCAGCGAGGACTGGGCCGTGTCCAGTTCGGCCTGCGCGACGAAACGCGTCTGGTGCAGTTTCTGCACGCGCGCAATCGTATTCTGCGCATTGGTCAGGACCGCGGTTGCAGCCTGCTTGTCGGCATTGGCTTGCTGGAGCACGGTCCCCGCGGCGTCGGTCTGCGCCTTGATGCGGATGAGCGTCTGCTTCTGGGTCGCAAGCTTCGCTTCGGCCTCATCGAGCGCGATCTTGTAGTCGCCCGCATCGAGCTGGAAGATCACATCGCCAGCTTTGACCTGCTGGTTGGCAACCACGGGAATATTTTCGATATAGCCGGTGACCTTCGGTGCGATGGAGGCAATATCGCCATGCACATAGGCGTCGTCGGTCGAAACCATGAAACGTCCGACCGTCCACCAGTCATAGGCGAACCACAGGCCGCCTGCGACCGCGACCGTCAGAATACCGGGCAGCAGGACGCGTTTGCCGAAGCCCTTCTTCTTGCCTCCCTTGGCTGTTTCCCCGGGAGCGGCTTCCTGCGGGTTGGGGACGGTATGGGGCTGCGATCTCTCGCTCAGCGGTGCCTCATTCGTCGCCGGCTGGGTCGCCGAGGCGAAGTTCTTGGCGTTGGGGAACGGATGAATATCGGCCTTATCAACGGACTTCGGGGCGGACATAGGAAAACTTTCTGCACATCCTTCGGATTGAACCGCTCGGTTCGATGTTGACATAGATCAATAAGATGCGCATATCAAGAGGATATCGAACCGATTGGTTCGAAAAAATTATGAGTCTCGAAGAATGAAACCCGATCGCAACACCAAAGGGCCAGCAGATACGATAGAGCATGACCGGAACCGGCATGATGAGAAAGATGTCGGCCGTCCCGGCGATGGCAAATCGTCCTGCACCGAAACGGAATGCGGTCGCACGCGGCTCGGCGCTGGCCAGGACCCTGCAAAGCGCCGCCAGATTCTCGAAGGCGCTCAGAACGTATTCCTGCGCATGGGGTTTGATGCCGCCAGCATGAACGACATCACGCGTGAGGCTGGCGTGTCGAAGGGAACGATCTACGTTTACTTCAACAGCAAGGAAGATCTCTTTGTTGCCTTGTGCGAGCATTATCGCCACACGATGTTCAGCGAGCTGATCGACAAGCTCGACAGCGGTTTCGAGAACCGTCAGGAACTGATCGATTTCGGCGTGGCGCTTGTGACGCTCATTACGTCCTCCAGCGCTATCCGCGCCCAGCGGATCGTGCTGGGCGTAAGCGACCGCAAGCCGGAGCTTGCCGCGCGGTTTTACGAACGCGGCCCGAAGCGCAGCCTCGTGGTCATGTCCGAATATCTCCAGCGGATGATCAAAAATGGCCAGCTCAAGCCGTTTGATACCGAGCGGATGGCCTACCAGCTTTCCGATCTGTTCCTGTCCAGCCTCTACAGACCCCGCCTGTTTGGCGCCCTGTCGGAGCCGCCATCCGCAGAAACGATTCGCAACAATGTCGAGCTTGCCGTCGATTTCTTCTACCGCGCTTATGGCGCTGAGAACGAAGTTGTTCTGAAATAGAACAGTCGGGGCGCTCGGAGCCTCGAACTCAAGAAAACTTTACCGCCGAACCAATTATGTTCTCAATTGAGCCATATTTTGGCGCGGGTTTTATGTGCAATTCTTTGCCATCGATTAATTGTGGGTTGTCAAAAGCCCTGTTTTTTTTGTCACTTATTAAAAAGATTGAATGGCTTCAGGCGACGATTCGCCTTCTCTAGAATAAGGTTAAAATCGCCCGCCAGCACCAAGGACATTATTATAATGACACTCGATCTGATCCATTTTCCGAATTTTAAGAAGACATTTTTTGGAACATCATTCCAGAGCGATACACTGGCACTGCTGACAAGAATTCGCGACGAAATCGGCTGTCGCCACATCCTGCACACTTATCGCGGACGGATGGGCGATTGCGCGAAAACCAATGCCTCCGACCTCACTGTTGTGATGACCGTGCCTTCCAACTGGGCGGCGCGCTACTCGACCAAGAACTATTTCGTCATCGATCCGATCTTTCGGGAAGACTCGCCCTATTTCAAGGATGATGTCAGCGGTATCGTTCGTGATCTCCAGGAAGAAGCCGACGAGTGCCCCGCCGTCGCTGAAATGCTGCAGGATGCGGAAAAGCACGGATTGGGCAATATTTTTATTGCCGTCTCTGCCCGTAGCCAGAAAGGTGCGCCCGGCTGTTCCCTGTTCAGCTTCGAGATCAGCCCCGACGAGGATCGCGAGCAGTTCGTGGCCAAGCTTCGTCCGCGCCTGCTGAGCCTGTCCGGGATCATTCATTCCTCCCTGTGCGACTGCAAGGATATCGCTACGGTCTCAAGTCTTCTGACCCCCCGTGAAATCGACTGCCTGCGCTGGGCGGCAAACGGCAAGACAGACGGCGAGATTGCGGAAATTCTGAACATCGCCCGCTGGACTGTCGTGACTTATCTCCAGAACGCGAAGATCAAGCTCAACTGCTCCAACCGTACTTCGGCTGTGGCGACAGCGCTATCGCTGGGCCTGATCGAAATGCCGGAAACGCATCATCTGAGCTGATCCTGCGGCTGCGTGAAGAAAAAATACCGGATGCTTTCATGCATCCGGTATTTAAACATATTGTCGCGAAAATCGGCGAGATGTTTCCCGAAAAGGGAACCGCTTCAGGCCCGTTTTCGAAGCGGCAGGCGGGCGGCGTCGAAGGCGTTGGCGAGCCTTGCCGTGTTCTTGGCCGGGTCCTCGTCCGCATCCTCGAAAGCGATGTGGTTCAGTTCGATCCCCGCCGTCTTGTCGGTCAGCGTCAGCCGGAAATAGGCATAGACGCCCTGATTACGAAACTCCATGTCCAGCACGATGGCAGGCGGCGACTGCCAGTCGCAGCGATATTCCCCGCCATGGCCGAGCTCCAGCGTGCCGGGAAAGAAGTAAAGCTCGGTCGCCGAACTGACAATATCGGCGATATTGGCAAAAAGCTCGCAGCGTATGAAGGCAATGTAGTCCGCCGGATCGACCAGACGAAGGTCGGTTGCGACTTCGCGCAGGTTTCCGGCAATGATCGCCTCGCGCTCGTTGGAGAATTGCAAGCTTTTCATGGTCTCACCGCCAATCTGGGGAACAGGCTGCCACTGTTCTGAAACATATAAATATCATGACTATCCATTTGTTCTTATGCATGTCTTACTCCCAAAACCGGTTCCCACTTTGGGGAGTCATGCTCTAATGTAATGCATGCCGCGTATTGATGACCCGGATCAGTTCGGCCACGGCCTTGTAGAATTCCGGTGCTATCATCTGGTCGACATTGACCTGTTTATAGAGCGCGCGCGCCAGCGGAACATCCTCGAATATCGGGATGGAATGCTGTGCGGCGATCTCCCTTATCTTCAGAGCGATCAGATCCTGCCCCTTTGCCACGACGACCGGAGCGGCATCCTGCTCCGGCTTGTAGCGCAGTGCTACGGAAAAATGAGTCGGATTTGCGACAATGAGCGTTGCCGTCGGCACGGTGTTGATCATGCGACGGCGCGCACGGTCGCGGCCCAATGAGCGCAGGCGCGACTTGACCAGCGGATCGCCTTCCGACTGCTTCAGCTCGTCTTTCACTTCCTGCCGGGTCATGCGCAGTTCCTGCCGCCAGTGAATGCGTGACCAGGCAAGGTCGAAACCGGCGATTGCAGTAATCGCCAGAACATTGGCGACGAGCAGGCGCACCGTGTTCTCGCGCAGAAATTCCGGCAGGGCGCTCGGATCGGAGGCGACCGCATCGGTGAAAAGGCTGTTGCCGCTGAAGAAGACGATAAAGACGATGACGCTCGCCGCCAGGAATTTCGCCAGCGACTTGAGAAACTCGACCTGACCGGCGCGCCCGAAAATGCGCTGCCATCCCTTGAGGGGCGATATGCGCGATGCCTGCGGGCGAATGCGCTCGCCAACGAAGCGCGGCACGTTCTGGAACGCGGAGGCGGCGATGCCAGCAAGCGGAATGATGATGAACACCGGCACCAGCGCCGCGCCAACGGCAAGCGCCAGCACGCCGAACAGGCGGCTCGCATCCTCGGCGCTATTCAAGAGCCAGTCCTCGGGGCGGTCAATCAGCTCCCGCAGGAAGACGGCCAGCTTCGTGGTGGCAGGTGCGGCGACAAAGACCGCGATAATCAGAAAGGAAGCGATACCGGCAAGGATCGGCGTTTCGCGGGAGAAGGGCATATTGCCCTTTTCCAAGGCGTCGCGGATTTTCTGCTCGGTCGCTTCTTCTGTTTTGCTTTCCTTGTCGGCATCATCGGCCATGCGTCACACAAAATCAGGTTGAAGCTTCGCTGGCGTCAAGGGTGATGATGCCGCGCTCGGAAAGGTCGATGGCGATACGGGCTATCGTGCGGCGCGCATCGGCGATGTTCTGCGCGGTGATGTTGCCCTGCTCGGCGCCAAGCTCGGTTTCCACCATGCGTCGGCCACGGGTCGAGAGCGAGGAGAGAACCAGTTCCTGAAGCCTTGTGTCGGCCCCACGCAGTGCGGTTGCGATCTGTTCCGTCTGCACTTCATCGAAGAGCAGCAGGCGCGCGCGCTGCGACAGGCGTTCAATGTCTTCGAAGGTGAAGAGCTTGGCCTTGATGCGGTTGAGATCGTCGCGGTTGAGGTCTTCGAGGCTCGCCATCAGTTCTTCCATCTCGCTTCTGTCGAGCTGGTTGAAGATGTTGGCGATCTGGCCGTGATGCGCCTTGACCGGACCGGAATCGCTGCGGCCCAGAAGGTCGCGCCGCAGCACGTCTTCCAGAATTTCCACCGCCGCTGGCGCCACATTGCCGATATGGAGCGAGCGCTGCACGACGGCATTGCGCAGCTGCGGCGGCAGGACGACGAACAGCCGGGCTGCAAGGTCGGACGGCAGCTTCGACACGATATAGGCGATGATCTGCGGATGCTGGTCGGTCAGATAGGCTTGCAGGCTTTCCACCGGCAGGCGTGCGAGCTGCACCCAGACCGATTCCTGAACGAGCTGCGGCTGGACACGGTCTTCGAGAACCGCATCGACCTCTTCCTGTGGCAGCGCTTCGCGCAGCAGGCCTTCGAAGCGCTGGGCAGCTTCCGAAACCGGAGCGCCTTCGGCAAAGGAATCCTCGAACTGCTTGACGAGCTGCTCGAAATCGAGCGGTGAAATCGGCTCCAGCGTGCGGGCATGACCGGCAAGCTTGCGCAGGTCCTCGGCATTGAAATGCTTGAGAAGACGCGCGGCGGCAGGCCGTCCGATGGCAACGAGGATCGCCGCGGCCTTTTGCGGGCCGGTCAGCGTATCGACGAGGCCGGTCGCGCCGCCTTCCATGTCTTCTGCAAGCGCCTGCTGTTCATTGTCGGCCATGGTCACGTCCGTTACTTGCCGATGATTTCGGTGAGGCTGACGCCGAAACGGGAGGAATCGTCTTCCAAAACGATCACTTCCCCACGCGCGATGACGCGGCCATTGACCACGATATCGACCGGATCGCCGATCTGCTTGTCGAGGGTGATGACCGCGCCGCGACCAAGCTTCATCAGATTGGCGACCGGCATGGTCGTACCGCCAAGAACCACCTGCACATCGACGGGAATGCCCATGATGAGTTCGAGATTGGGCTTGGATGGACCTTTTTGGGCGCTGCGCGGCTTTTCCTCGCGCAGTTCCTCAATGGCTTCGTCCAGTTCCTGCTGCATGTTCTTTTCCTTATTGTCCGCGCTCATGCCTGGCCTGCGAGATCTACGGTAGCTTTACGGACCGCGCGACGCACGAAAACCGGCAGCGCGTTCTTTTCCTTCGGAAGCGATTGTTCGGTGGCGGTCGCGATCCTGTCTTCGGTGCGTGCGCTGTCGGCGACGTTGCGCGCGTGGCGTATGTCGCGGGTCAGCGCCTTGCGCAGCCGGGTCAGCTCCTCGATTGCCTCTTCCATTTCGCGGCGCACGCGCTGCGTTTCGGCAAGACGGGCTTCAAGCTTGGTGTTTTCGTCAGCCAAAGCAGTGCCAAGATCGGCGCGCTCGCTCTGGATCGCCTTGACGGCGCGCTCCAGCCCGTTGGAGGCGGCTGCAATGCGCAGCGCCAGTATCTTGCCGAGCTTGATCGTCTCGTTGGCCTTGCGCCCCACCACGATGAGCGCGCCAAGCGATGCAAGAGCCATCAATGTGGAAAGCACGTTAGCCAGCAACAAGCTCATCGATGAAATCCTCTTCCTGATTGACGGGGTCGCCGACCTTGACTGTGAAATGAATGCCCGATTTGCCGAGCGTGCACTTGAAAAGCTGCTGGTCGCCCGCGCGCAGGCGCACCTGCTGCATGGCGTCGGCAGGCAGTTTCAGGACCTGACCGATTTCCAGCATCGACAAGGCGTCCAGCGTCATCGATCCCTGCTGGATGAAGGCTTCGAGTTCGATGCGCGCGCGGCTGACTTCGTGGCGCATCTTCTTCGCCCAGCTCGGATCGGCCTGGTTCATCGGGCGGCGCAAAAAGGCTGCCACGGCATCCTGCATCGGCTTGTGCGTGCTGCGCGGCAGAAGCAGATGCACCTGCCCGGTCTTGCCCGCGGCGGTAACATCGATGCGGCAGACGAAAAGGCGCGAGCGCTCGAAATTCTCGCGGTCGAATTCGGCGGTATCGATGCATTCACCGGCGGCAAAAAGCGCCTGGCCGTTCGCTTGTCCGCTTCCGGCAAAGACCTGATCCAGCGAACCGGCGAGATGACCGGCCAGAAGCGCGGAAATCTTCTGTTCCAGCATGCCGAAGGGGCGCTCTTCGTCGACGATCCCGAGATTTCCCTGCGCGCCATACATGGCTTCGATCACGGAAAATACGAGCGTGGCATCGGCGGCAAGATAAAGCGTGCAGCCCCAGCGCTCGGCCTTCAGGGGCGCGATGATCGCCGCCTTGTCGAGAATGTCGCCAAAGGCGGCATCGTCGATGCTTTCCACCTGACCCGCCTCAATGTCGAATGCGGCAGCGCAACCATGTTTCAGCCGGTCGCAGAAATGCGTCGAGGCATCCTTGAACACATGGGCAAGCGATTTCAGGTCATCGCCCGAAAGGCCTGCGGCGCGCAGCACATTCTCGGCCAGAACATCGGTTTTGCGGTATTGTTCCAATGTGGCTGTTTCGGGGGTTGTCATCTTACGCCGCCTGCTGGGTCGGCGCGCTCGCCATGGTTTCCTGCTCGACCACATCGATGGTCGGGCGATCATAGGCGGAGATGGTCTTGCGGCCATATTCCACGGCGATCTGCGGCAGGGAGCCGTTCATATAGGCGAGAAGCGTCTGCTTCACGACGATATAGAGGCGATTGTTCTTTTCGCGGGTCGATTTGATCTTGGCTGCGATCGGGCCGACGACGCCGTAGGAGAAGAAGATACCGGCAAAGGTGCCGACGAGGGCCGCGCCGATCAGATGGCCCAGCACCTCCGGCGACTGGTCCAGCGCGCCCATGGCCTTGATGACGCCAAGCACGGCGGCAACGATGCCGAGTGCCGGAAGCGCTTCGGAAATGCTGACCATGGCGTGATAGGGCTTGAGCTTGTCGCGGGCGATGGTGTGGATTTCCTCGTCCATCAGCGCCTCGATTTCATGCGAGCGCACATTGCCGACAATGATGAGGCGGCAATAATCGCAAATGAAATTGGTGAGGTCCTCTTTCTTCAAGACGCTCGGATAAGCCTGGAAGATCGGCGATTCCTTCGGATTGTCGATATGCACTTCCACTTCATTGCGCGACTTGGCGCGCAGCTCGCGCATCAGGCTGTAGAGCACGCCCAGAACGTCCAGATAGTCGCGCTGCTTGGGAACGGCATTGCTGAATGCCTCCATGCAGGCGCGGCCCGTGTCCTTCACCAGCGAAAACGGGTTGGCGATGAAGAAGGTGCCGAGTGCCGCACCCAGAATGATGACGAATTCCCACGGCTGGATGAGCACGCTGACATGTCCGCCCATGGCGATAAAGCCGCCCAGCATACAGCCCAGTGTGATGACAAGACCGACAATAATGCCCAAAGCTCGAGACTCCCGCCTACATTCTGTTTGCAGGGAACCTAAGCGCTGCGCCTTGCGCGAACCTTGTCTGGGTAAGCCAGCTTTGGCCAGCTTCGGACAAGCTTGACCTTTCATAAAGAGCGTAAATTTCAGCAGGGGGTCATGCGCATGGTCGATACGATGACGAGCTATCGCCTGATCGCGTCGAATATGGCGCGGTCGTTGCAGCGTGTTTCGAAGGAACCGATGGTGGAGCGGGAAACCGCCTACTACAAGGAGAATATCGGCAAGGTGAAATCCATCGATGATTTCATGGCCGACAGCCGCCTTTATAATTATGCGATGAAGGCGTTCGGCCTGGAGGACATGGCCTTCGCCAAGGCGTTCGTGCGCAAGATATTGACGGAAGGCATCAAGAGCGACGATGCCATGGCCAACAAGCTGACCGACAAGCGCTACAAGGAATTTGCCACCGTCTTCGATTTTGCGGGCAAGGGCGCGGAGGCGACCCAGAGCACCGCTGCGCAGCAGGGCGTCGTGGACAAATATGTTCGCCAGACGCTGGAGACGGAAGCGGGAAGCCAGAACGAAGGCGTGCGGCTGGCGCTCTATTTCCAGCGCAAGGCGCCGACGATCACCAATGCCTATGAAATCCTTGGCGACAGGGCGCTGGTATCGATGATCCAGACGACCTTCGGCTGGCCATCCTCGATATCCAATGCCGATATCGACAAGCAGGCGAAGATGATCGAGGACAAGATCGACTTCACCAAAATGTCCGATCCCGATTATGTCTCGAAGCTGATTTCCCGATTTACCGCCATGTATGAGATGAACAACCCGACCGCGAGCAGCCCGGCGTCGATTGCGTCCCTGCTTCTGGGCGGCACGTCTTCGGTCGGCATTTCGATGGACATCTTGAGCACCTTGCAGAACTTCAAGCCGGGCGGGCGCTAGGCGATGCAGAATAATTCGATCTATGTCGGGCTTTCCTCGCTCATCACGCTGGAACGGCGGATGGATTCCATTGCCCAAAACATCGCCAATGTCTCCACGGTCGGCTTCCGGGGCGAGGGCACCAAGTTCGAAACCATCGTTTCGAGCAAGGCCAGCGACGATGTGAGTTTTGCCACCGCAGGCAAGAGCTTCATCCGCACCGAGGCAGGCCCGATGATCAAGACCGACAATCCGCTGGATGTCGCCGTCAAGGGCGATGTCTGGATGTCGATCTCCACGCCGCAGGGCCAGATCTATACGCGGGACGGGCGCATGAACATGCTGCCGACGGGCGACCTCGTCACCGTCACCGGCCATCCGGTTCTCGATGTCGGCGGCGCGCCCATCGTGCTCAATCCGGCTGGTGGCGCGCCGAAGATTTCGAGCGACGGCGCGATCTACCAGAATGGCGCGCAGATCGGCGCCATCGGTCTCTTCACCATTCCCGCCGATGCCGACCTCACCTATGCGGGCACGTCCGGCGTGATCCCGAACAAACCCGCCCAGCCGGTGGCCGATGACAACAGCGTCGGCGTCGTGCAGGGCATGATCGAGGGGTCGAATGTCGATGCCATGACGGAGATGACCCGCCTCATCAGCGTGAGCCGCGCCTTCGAGCAGGTCAATAACCTGCTGGCGCAGCAGGAGACCACCGTTTCCGAAGCCATCAAGACGCTGGGCTCCAGAAACGGATGACGCCTGACCTGCCGCTCTCCCGTCTCGCCGCTTTTGCCCGACAGCAGTCGGTAGCGCCAAAGCCGCTCACCGGTATCGGCGGAACGGTGAGCGACGTGTCGCGTTCGGCGATTGCCGTGCGCGGGCTTTCGCGCGATGCGCGGCTGGGCGATGCGGTGGCGATCCATGCGCAAGGCAATCAGTGCCTTGCCGAGATCATCCGCGTTGCCGACACACAGGTGCTGGTAAAGCCCTTTGACGACCGCATCATCCCCTCGCTTGGCGCAGCGGTTTTCGAGGAAGGGCCGCTCAACATCCGCCCGGCGCCGGAATGGCGCGGGCGTGTCATCAATGCGCTGGGCCAGCCGATTGACGGCAAGGGAGCCTTGCAGCCCGGCACGCGGCCCATGGCCTCCGAGAGCCTTGCACCGGCGGCCTTGCGCCGCGCGCGGGTGGATCGCGGTTTGCGCACCGGCGTCAATGTCATCGATATTTTCACGCCGCTCTGCTTCGGCCAGCGCATCGGCATCTTTGCGGGTTCGGGCGTCGGCAAATCGACGCTGCTTGCCATGATGACGCGCGCGACGGATTTCGACACGGTGGTGCTGGCCTTGACCGGCGAGCGCGGACGCGAAGTGCGCGAGATGCTGGAAGAAACCATGGCGGGCCATCTCGACAAGACCATCACGGTGGTTGCGACGGGCGATGAAAGCCCGATGATGCGCCGCCTCGCGCCCAACACCGCGACCGCCATTGCCGAATATTTCCGCGACCTTGGCCATAATGTCCTGCTGATCGTCGATTCCGTCACGCGCTTTGCCCATGCCGCGCGCGAGGTGGCGATCGCGGCGGAAGAGCCGCCGGTTTCGCGCGGCTATCCGCCGAGCGTCTTCAGCCAGTTGCCGCGCCTTCTGGAGCGTGCCGGTCCCGGCATCACGGAAGCTGGCGGCAGCATCACCGGCATCTATTCGGTACTGGTCGATGGTGACGATCATAACGACCCGGTTTCCGACACCATTCGCGGCACGCTGGACGGCCACATCGTGCTCGACCGGGCGATTGCCGCGCAAGGGCGCTTTCCGGCGGTCGATATTCCGGGCTCGGTCTCGCGCCTTGCAAAACACAACTGGACGCCGGAACAGCGCAAGCTGGTCAGCCAGTTGCGGAGCATGGTCGCCCGTTTCGAGGAAACGCGCGATTTGCGCGCCATCGGCGCCTACCAGAAAGGCCATGACGGCCTTCTGGATCAGGCGGTCGACCTTGTGCCGCGTATCTACGACGCCTTGCAGCAATCGCCGGAAACCGGCCTATCGGGCGATCCTTATAACGACCTTGCCGCGGCACTGCGCGGCGACAGACAGGCGCAACACGCATGATGACGGGCTTTCGCAAGACAAAGGAAGAAAAACTCCTTGCTGACCTGACGGCGGAGGTGGAAGCCGCCGCACGGCAGGAGGGCATGAAGAAGCCGCAAAGCAAGGTGGACCGCTATCTGAAGATCGCGGCAATCACCCTTGCTGCGGGAAGCGCGATGCTGCCCTTCATCACCTATTTGCAGCGCGCCGATCTGGGCGCGCCGGAAAAGGCGGAGCGCAAGATCATCGATCCGCTCGACCGCTCGGAGCAGAAGACGGTGCGCCGCTTCCCGTCCTTCCGTCCGTCCGAACAGGTCGCGCCCAACGCCGAGGTGGACGATACGATGACGGGTTCCGTCATGTCGAACGGCAAGGGTCTTCCGGGAACAGGTGCAGGCGGCGATGGCGATGGCGGCGACGGGCAGGCTATGCCCAAGCCGGTTTTCGCGCTGCGCGAGGTGGTCGGCGGCATGGCGATGATCGAGGATACATCCGGCTACTGGTTCGTTGAAAAGGGCTCGCTGCTGCCCGATGGCAGCCGCCTTGTTTCCATCGGTCGCGGCGCGGGCACATGGCAGCTTACGACGTCGTCCGGCGATGTGATCCAGAAGACGCCGTAAGCCATTTTTCAGAACCCCGCCGAGGGCGGGATTCCGGTCCGGTTTGAATTGAACCGTTGGAAAGGCTCTAACTATTTGTTTTGTCGCATTTTCCAACGCAAACCGCTTCGCACTTTTGCTGGAAGTGCTTTAATCAGAACTCATATTTCATGATGCGTTCGCCGCAGATCACCTCTCCCGTCATCCGGAAGCCTGTCTGCTCATAGAGTCGCTGGGCACCATCGTTGCCCGGCTGAAGGCCGAGAATGACGAAGGGGCAATCCGGCAGTTCTGACAGCAGGCCCAGCAATTGCTTGAGGGCTGCGCGGCCATAGCCCTTGCCCTGATGGCGCGCGTCGATCATGAGGCGATAGATCCAGTAGTTTCCATCGTCTTCATCCAGGGCATACATGGCAAAGCCGACCGGCTCGCCTCCGGCCCGGATAAGGAGCGGAACACAGGCCGGGTTCTCCTCAGCGTCTTCCAGCGATTCCTCATTGCTGGCCACAAAGTCCTGCTGATGCGGATGAGGATGCAGGGCTATCACCTGCGGGTAATCTGCCTGCCTGACCGGTTCGAGGGTCACGGCGGTATCGTTTGCAGCGCGAGGCTGTCCATTCTGTTTCATGACAGTGGGTTCCTGTAAGGCGCACGAGTTGGGCGTCCGGATGGACGCACGGCGCTCCAAGTTTCGATAGGATGCCCGCTGGCCGATAGGAAACGCTTTAAACGGTCGCGCCTTGGCGCGTTCCAAAACCAGCGAGCGTGGCAAATTCTGTCTTGTTCAGCATGTCGCACCTCCCGGTTCGCGTTGACGATGGCTTGCAGTTAGCCGCTTTCCTGGCATCACGCAAGTCTCGCACAAGATTCGCTGTGTAGGTTAACGAACAGTGAATAAGGATGGCGGGTAATAGTTATGGGGCCGATTCATCTCTTCGATCTGGCCGCAAGGCAGGCGCAGTGGCTGTCGGTAAGGCAGGCCACGGTCGCGGGCAATGTTGCCAATGCGAATACGCCTGATTTTCGTGCGCGTGATGTGCAGCCTTTTGCGGATGTGCTGGACAAGACGCAGCTCACCATGGCGGCCACCAGCCCCTTGCATCTGGAAACCGGAGCCGATGGGATCGCGGCCACGCGCCTGCGCCCCGACGACATCACCGAGCAGACCCATTCGGGCAATACGGTCGATGTCGAACAGGAAATGATGAAGGCCGGTGAGATTGCCCGCGAATATTCGCTCAACACAAGCATCGTGAAGGCGTTCCACCGCATGATGCTGTCGGTTGCGAAGGGATAGTCATGTCTTCCGATGCCTTGCAGAGCACATTGAAGATCGCAGCGTCGGGCCTTTCGGCCCAATCGACGCGTCTGCGCATCGTTTCCGAAAACATCGCCAATGCGCAGTCCACCGCCAAGACCGCCGATGCCGATCCCTATCGCCGCAAGACGGTTTCCTTCCGTACCGAGCTGGAACAGGGCACCGGAGCCGCCGAAGTCCGCATTGCGGAAGTCGGCAAGGATACGTCGCCCTTCGTCGAGCAATACGAGCCGAGCCATCCCGCAGCGGATGAGCGCGGCTATGTCCGCTATCCCAACGTCAACATGGTCGTTGAAATGGCTGACATGCGTGAAGCCAATCGTTCCTATGAAGCCAATTTGCAGGTCGTGAAACAAGCCCGTGAGCTGATCTCCATGACCATCGATCTCTTGAGGAGCACATAATGTACGACTCGATCATGAGCATTTCGGCGCGCAATGCCCTGTCGCGCCTTTCCGAGACGGTCGCCGAAAAGGGCGTGGGTTCAGCCTCCGCGCCGCAGGCGGTTCCGGCCGCTCCCGGCGCTTCGTTCGGCGAAGTCCTGTCGCAGATGACGGATTCCGTCGGCCAGAAATTGCAGGCGGCAGAAGCAACCTCCATTCAGGGCATCAAGGGCGATGCGCCGGTGCGCGACGTGGTCAGCTCCGTCATGGAAGCCGAACAGTCGCTCCAGACCGCCATCGCGATCCGCGACAAGATCGTGCAGGCATATCTCGAAATCAGCCGTATGCCGATCTAGCGTTTGATCCAAAAGTCGCCGTTTGCAACCCGCATGGCGACTTGTGATTCAGACTTCTGTCCAGACGAGAGATTAAGGACGCGCCATGAAAGCCCTGACGATTGCCGCCACCGGCATGAACGCCCAGCAGCTCAATCTGGAAGTGATCGCCAACAATATCGCCAATATCAACACCACCGGCTTCAAGCGTGCGCGAGCCGAGTTTACCGATCTGCTCTATCAGTCGGAGCGGACGGCGGGCGTGCCCAATCAGGCGAACCAGGCCATTGTGCCGGAAGGCGCGCTGGTTGGCCTTGGCGTGCAGACGGCGGCGGTGCGCAATCTCCACATGCAGGGCAGCTTCAACCAGACCGGCAATCCCTATGACGTGGCGCTGACCGGGCGCGGCTGGTTTCAGATCCAGAGCCCGACGGGCGAGACGCTTTACACCCGCGCCGGCGCGTTCAACAAGAATGCCGACGGCCAGCTCGTGACGCTCGACGGCAACCCGGTCGAACCGGCAATCACCATTCCGCCGGACGCTATCGAGGTGACGATCACCGATACGGGGCAGGTGTTCGCGAAATTGCAGGATCAGGTCAATCAGGTCGATCTCGGCCAGCTCACCCTTGCGAACTTCACCAACGAGGCGGGGCTGGAGCCGCTCGGCGGCAATCTCTACCGCGAAACGGAAGCATCCGGCGGTCCGCTGGTCGGCGTTCCGGGTGATCCGGGCTACGGCTCGATCAAGCAGGGCTATCTGGAAGCGTCGAATGTCGATCCGGTGAAGGAAATCACCGATCTCATCACCGCACAGCGCGCCTATGAAATGAATTCCAAGGTCATTCAGGCTGCCGACGAAATGGCGGCGACCGTCTCGAAGAACCTGCGCTGACGGTGATGACGATGCGGCTGGCGAAAGCAATCTTACGGAAAACAGGGCTGGCGCTTGCAGGCGGATTGCTGCTCGCGGCAACAGCCGGTGCGGTTGCTGCCGACCGCATCGCTTTTGTCGTGCCTTCCGCCACCGTTTATCCCGGCCAGATCGTGAGCGATACGGCGCTTCTGGAAAAGCAGTTCTTCATCAATGCACCGGCAGCGGCCCAATATGTGCTGTCGCCCGATCAGGCGGCGGGCAAGGTGGCGCGCAAGACCCTGCTTCCCGGCAAGCCTATCCTTGTTTCGGCCCTGGGCGAGCCGTCGCTGGTCACGCGCGGCGTTCCGGCACCTCTGGTCTTTACCGCCGGTACGCTGACCATAACAGCCATGGGCACCCCGCTGGAATCCGGTGCGGCTGGCGATTTCATCAAGGTTCGCAACGTTGACAGCGGCATCATCGTGTCCGGCACGGTGCTGGCTGATGGTCGTATTCAGGTGGGGATGCAGTGAGAGCCTGTTCCAAAAGTCGCCATACCGGTCTGCAAATGGCGCTTTTCTGCGTTCCGGTGCTCATGTACGTTAAGTACACTGCGCTCCGGTACTCGAAAATCACCATTTTCGCTTCGGCCTGTCGCTTTTGGATTCAGGCTCTGCGAAAGACTTGCACCACTCTGATTGCTGTCCTGACGCTCGTTTTCCAGCCCGTCGCAGGCTTTGCGGACGAGTCGTCGAAGAACGCGCGGGAATTCGGTTCCGCGGTGGATGCCGACGCCGATTGGCTGGGCTCCGGCGGCGATCCGTCCAAGATGGCTTATGCCGAGCTTGGCCGGGGCAGCGCGGTCGCGCGCCTGAAGGACATTGCCACAATTCAGGGCGTGCGTGAAAACCAGCTTGTGGGCTACGGTCTCGTCATCGGCCTCAAGGGCACGGGCGACAGCTTGCGCAATTCGCCGTTCACCGAACAGTCCATGCGCGCCATGCTGGACAATCTTGGCATCAGCGCGCCGCGCAATTCCACCCGTTCGAAAAATACCGCAGCCGTCATCGTGACCGCAAATCTGCCCGCCTTTGCCGGTGCCGGTTCACGCATCGATGTGACGGTGTCGTCGCTCGGCGATGCGACCTCCTTGCAAGGCGGCACGCTGGTCATGACCCAGCTCATGGGCGCCGACAACCAGATTTATGCGGTCGCGCAAGGCAACATGATCGTGTCCGGCTTTTCGGCGGAAGGCGAAGCCGCAAGCGTCACGCAGGGCGTGCCGACTTCGGGCCGTATCCCGAACGGCGCGCTGGTCGAGCGCGAAGTGGCCGGAAATTTCGGCAAGGAAAGTGAAATGATCGTCGAGCTGCGCGATCCCGATTTCACCACTGCCGTGCGCGCTGCCGATACGATAAATGTCTTCGCCAAGCGCCGTTACGGGCGCGGGGTGGCCATTGCGCGCGATGCCAAGACGATCCGTCTTTCGCGCCCGAAGAATGTGCCTGCCGCCCGTTTCCTGGCCGAGCTTGAGGGCCTGCCGATCACGACCGATGAAGTGGCGCGCGTGGTGGTGGATGAGCGAACCGGGACTGTCGTCATCGGCGAGAAGGTGCGCATTTCCAAAGTCGCTATCAGCCATGGCAGCCTGACCGTCCGGGTGACGGAAACGCCGATGGTCGTCCAGCCTGAGCCGTTCAGCGACGGCGTGACGGCGGTTGAGCCGAACACCGATATCGCCGTCAACCAGCAGAACGCCAAGATCGGCATCCTGACCGGCGCGAACCTTGAAAATCTGGTGAAGGGCCTGAACCAGATCGGCGTGAAGCCGACCGGCATCATCGCGATATTGCAGGCCATCAAGACATCCGGCGCGCTTCATGCGGAACTGGTGGTGCAATGACCAAGGCTCGTAGAATGATCCGGTATGGTTCGGCGGTGGCGCTGTTTCTGGCGGCGTCCGTTCCCGCTTTTGCCGATCCGCCATCACTCGGCAATCTCGATGAAATCCGCAAGTTCTGCGGCAATATCGACGATCAGGCGGCGGATGCGCGCTATGCGCTGCAAACCCGCCAGCTGACCGAGCTGAAAGCTGATGTCGAAGAGCGGATGCGGGCGCTTGAGGAAAAGCGCCGGGAATATGAAATGTGGCTGAAGCGCCGCGACGAATTCGTCAGCAAGGCGCAGGATTCGCTGGTCGACATCATCTCGAAGATGAAGCCGGAGGCGGCGGCAGCGCAGATGACGCTGATCGGCGACGAGGCGGCGGCGGCCCTGATTCTCAAGCTCAATCCGCGCGTTTCCAGCATCATCCTCAATGAAATGCCGCCGGAAAAGGCGGCGAAGCTTGCCCGCGTCATCGTCGGCTCGCAGCGCACCTCGACCGCGCCGCAGCCTGCCAGCGACCAGCGCGCCGCAGCGCAGACCGGGAATACGGTGCAATGAAGAACAGCATGAACAAAGCGACCCTTGCAGCAGCAACCCTGATCCTTCTGGCCGGTTGCGCGACCAAGCCGGAGGAGATCGGCCGCGCGCCTGACCTATCGCCGGTCGCGGCCAATCTTGGCATGCAGAACAATCCGCAGCTCAACGGCTATCCGGCGCGCCCGAGCAAGGCGTCCTATTCGCTCTGGGATCAGCGTTCGACCAATTTCTTCAAGGACCCGCGCGCCGCAACGCCCGGCGATGTGCTGACCGTCATCATTTCCATCAACGACCGCGCCAATCTGGATAACAAGACGGACCGCGAGCGCGTGTCGAAGGGCATCTACGGCGCGGGCGGTTCGTTCGCGACCAGCAGCATTACGGGCGCGGCGGCTGGCGGCGACATGGACGCTTCGGTCAACACCCATTCCGACAGCAAGTCGAAGGGCAAGGGCACCATCGAGCGCAGCGAGGATATCCGCCTGCAGGTCGCAGCCATCGTCACCGATACGCTGCCGAACGGAAACATGATCATCCGTGGCTCGCAGGAAGTGCGCGTGAACAATGAATTGCGCGTGCTGAATGTCGCTGGCGTCGTGCGTCCGCGCGATATTTCCGGCAACAACACGATTTCCTACGACAAGATTGCCGAAGCCCGCATTTCCTATGGCGGTCGCGGACGACTGAGCGAGATTCAGCAGCCGCCTTACGGCCAGCAGATTCTCGATCAGGTTTCTCCCTTCTAAGGCATACCGGATATGAGCGACACGACGGCAACGGAAACGGACGGCAAGGCGAAAAGCTCGCTGACAGGGCTTCTGACGGCGCTGGCGATCCTGACCGTCATCGCCGGTGGCGGCGGCTGGTATCTGGGCGGCATGATTTCCGCCGACCGGCAGGCATCGGCCAGGCCCTCCGGCAAGGAAGACAAGCCGAAACAGGGTGACTTTGAATCGCGCTCCATCGGTACTGTCGTGCCCTTGCAGCCGATTGTGACCAATCTCGGCATTCCGCAGGATACGTGGGTGCGGCTTGAGGCGTCGCTGGTGGCAAAGCCCGGGCATGAAATTCCGGCGGCGCTGGCGGCAAGCGTCGGCGATGATTTCCTGAGCTTCCTGCGCAGCGTCAATCTCATGCAATTGCAGGGCGCGGCGGGGCTTGCCTATCTGCGCGCCGATCTGGAAGAACGCGCGCGCCTGCGTTCGGAAGGCGCGGTCGACCGCGTCTTCATCTCGGCGCTGGTGGTAGAATGAAGAAGCTCCTTGGCCTCGGCGTCGTTCTGACGCTCGCCCTCACGGTGTCCGCTCAGGCGCAGCAGGCATTGACGCTCGACAACCTGCTTCCGGCAGGCAGCGGCGCGGCGAGCGGCCAGATCGTGCAATTGTTCGGCCTTCTGACGGTGCTTTCCGTCGCGCCGGGCATTCTCATCATGGTGACGAGCTTCACGCGCTTCGCCATCGCCTTTTCGCTTTTGCGTTCGGGCCTCGGCCTCCAGACCGCGCCCGCCAGCATGGTGATGATTTCGCTTGCCCTGTTCATGACGTTCTATGTCATGGCGCCCGCCTTCGACCGCGCGTGGAACAACGGCGTGCAGCCCCTGATGCGCAACGAAATCACCCAGCAGGCGGCTTTCACCGAAATTTCCCAGCCGTTCCGCGAATTCATGCTGGGGCAGGTGCGCGACAAGGATCTGCGGCTCTTTGAAGACCTCGCCGATCCGTCTTTCCGCACCGGCGATGACGGCATTGTCGATTTCCGCGTGCTGGTTCCCGCCTTCATGATTTCGGAACTGCGGCGCGGGTTTGAAATCGGCTTCCTGATCGTGCTGCCATTTCTGGTGATCGATCTCGTCGTGGCGACGCTCACCATGTCCATGGGCATGATGATGCTGCCGCCGACGGTGATCTCGCTGCCGTTCAAGATTCTGTTCTTCGTGCTGATCGACGGCTGGAACATACTGGTCGGAAGCCTGATCCGATCCTTCTCCTGACCCATTTTGGTACGTCTGAAACGACGTTCGCCAAAACTTTGCGTCAGAAATCGCTAATAGAGTAAAATTCGACTGAATTAATTAGCATTTCTTTAATGTTTGGCCTCTAACTGTCGGCTCATGGTGGGTTTCCGCGCGTTACGCGGCAACAGGCATGATGCCGCTCCACCATGCCGGTAATCCAAAACCCGGCCTGTCCCTCAGATTGTTTTTCCCAAGGGGCAAAAAACTATGGCAAGTCTTCTGACTAATTCTTCCGCTCTGACCGCTCTCCAGAACCTCGCTTCGACGAATCGTGCGCTGGAAACCACTCAGGGCCGTATTTCCACCGGTCTGCGCGTTGGCGAAGCCGCCGACAATGCTGCTTATTGGTCCATCGCGACCACGATGCGTTCTGACAACAAGGCAAACTCTGCCGTTCAGGATGCTCTCGGTCTCGGCGCTGGCAAGATCGACACGGCCTACACCGCCATGAACAAGGCGATCGAAGTCGTAGACAAGATCAAGGAAAAGGTTGTTTCGGCAATCGGATCGAGCGCTTCCGACAAGGAAAAGATCCAGTCCGAAATCAAGGTCATGATCGACCAGCTGAGCAGCACCGCCAAGGGCGCGAACTATGCCGGTTCGAACCTGCTTGCTTCCGACACCGCAGGCGCAGCCGCCGGTTTCAGCGTCGTATCGTCCTATGACCGTGCATCTGACGGCACCGTCAAGGTTGGCAAGATCGACGTCGACACGTCCAATCTCGTTCTGACCAAGGCTGACGGCACGGCTGGCGGCGTTCTGGTTGACGTGATGGCTATCGATGTCAAGGCAGCAGCCGACGACGCCGCAATCGAAGCTTTCCTGGGCACCATCGAAACCGCAATGGGCAAGATGGCGAACGGCGCAGCTGAACTCGGCGCAGCAAAGTCCCGCATCAACATGCAGAAGGACTTTGTTTCGAACCTGTCCGACTCCATCGAAAAGGGCGTTGGCCAGCTCGTTGACGCTGACATGAACAAGGAATCGGCTCGTCTGTCGGCTCTTCAGGTTCAGCAGCAGCTCGGCGTTCAGGCTCTGTCGATCGCCAACTCGTCGAGCCAGTCGATCCTGTCGCTGTTCCGCGGCTAATCTGGGTAACAGCAGGGCGCCGGGTTGCCGGCGCTCGCGAGTTCTCAGGCAAATCAGGGGTTCGCATCCGAACCGACCTGATCGGATCGGATGTCTTTGGGCGGAAAACGGGGCGCGGGATTTCATTCCGCGCCCCAATTCTTTCCCTGTCTCCAGAAACACCTGCTTTCATCCGCCGCCACTTTCGCGCAAGCTTCGCGGGCTAGTTTGCATCCATCATGATGGCGGTGGTGTCGATGCAGCAGAATTTCCAGCAATTGATCGAACAGCTCAAGGCTACGCTTGGCAAGCTTGGCGCGCGAAAACTCGTGGCGCTCGGACTTGTGGGCGCGGCGCTTGTGGGCGCGATCCTCTATACAAGCATCTATCTGAGCCGCCCCTCCTACGAGACACTCTATGTCGGCCTTTCGCGCGATGACGTGAACCGCATGGGCCTCGCGCTCGGCGAGGCAGGCATTCCTTTCGATGTGAAGGCCGACGGTTCGTCTATCCTCGTGCCCATCGGCAAGGCGGAAAACGCCCGCATGTATCTGGCCGAAAAGGGCCTGCCGACCTCCAACAATGCCGGTTATGAACTCTTCGACAATATGGGGTCGCTCGGCCTCACCTCGTTCATGCAGGAAATCACCCGCGTGCGTGCGCTCGAAGGCGAAATCGCCCGCACCATTCAGGCCATTCGCGGCGTGAAAGCCGCGCGCGTCCACATCGTTTTGGCCGAAAAAGGTTCGTTCCGCCGTGGCGACCAGAAGCCGTCGGCCTCCGTCGTCATCCGCGCCGAAGGCGGCTTTGCCGCTGAATCCGCCCAGTCCATTCGCCAGCTGGTCGCCGCCGCCGTTCCCTCGCTCGATGCTTCCGCCGTGACCGTCCTCGACACCAATGGCCGCCTGCTGGCGTCAGCAGGCGAAGCCGCCAATGGCGCGGCGCTGATGACCGCCTCGCTGGAACAGCAGGTCGCGGGCAATGTGGATGACAGCATCCGCAAGGCGCTGGCACCCTATCTTGGGCTGGGCCATTTCCAGACAAGCGTTCAGGCGGTGCTCGATACGGACCGCCGCCAGACCAACGAAACGATTTTCGATCCTGAATCCCGCGTCGAGCGTTCGGTGCGCGTGGTCCGTGAAAGCGGTGATTCCCGCAACAACCGCAACGACAACGCAACCGGCGTCGAACAGAACATTCCGCAGGAAGAAATCCAGAACCGCAACGGCGAAAGCTCCAGCGAAAAGACCGACCGCCGCGAGGAACTGACCAATTATGAAATGAACAGCAAGACGGTTTCCACCGTCAGCGACGGCTACACCGTCAAGCGTCTGTCCATCGCCGTGGTCATCGATCAGGCGCGGCTTCTGCAAACCGCAGGCACCACGCCGCCGCCTGCCAATTTCGTCGACCAGCAGATCGCCAAGATCCGCGACCTCGTGGCGACCGCTGCCGGTCTCAATGCAGATCGCGGCGACGTCATCAACGTGACGGCGGTCAACTTCCTCGATCCTGCCGGTGCCGATATGGAGCCGGTCTCCACGCCGTGGACCGATACGGTGCTTCGCCAGAGCGGTTCCTATGTCAATGCGCTTGCGATCCTTGCCGCAGTCGGTCTGCTGATCTGGTTCGGCCTGCGCCCGCTGCTGCGTGACCAGACTGCCAAGCCTGCGGGCACGGAAGTCGCCATCCGCGAGACAAGCGAAGTGGCTGCGCCCGATTTCGTCGGCGGCCAGGCGGCAGGCGAGGGCGTACAGGCCGTCATTGGCGGGCCGGAAGCCTATGCCGACCAGATGAAGACCAGCCTCAGCGATCTTCGCCAGCGCATGCGCATGCCCGCAAAGCTGCGCCTGGAACAGATGATCGACATGGACGAGGAGCGCGTCGCCGCCGTTCTCAAGCAGTGGATTCACGAAACCGCAGCCAGCCGCGAGGCCCAACCATCGAGGGAATCGGCTGTAAAGGCTTCGGCCATGCCGGAGCTTGAGGCGGCCTGACGATGAGCGCGCTTTCGCTTAGCCGTTACCTTCCCGATTTTTCGACCCATCATATCGGTGATGAGGCGGTCGAGATCATTGCCGCGCCGCTGCCGCCGAAACCGCTGAAGGAAACGCCTGCCTCGCCAGCCGTGAGCGAGACGCCGAAGCGTACCGCCTCCGCCGAAAAGTCTGCTGCCGCCGAGCAGGCGGAAGTCGCGGCCATCATCGCCGGTGAGGAAGAAAAGCGCGCTGCCTTTGAAGCGGGGCGGGAGGACGGGCACCGCGAAGCCGAGGCGCTTTACGAGGCCGAGAAGGCGCGGCTTCTGCGGGAGCATGAGACAGAGATCGAAACGCTGCGCGCTGCATTTTCCCGCGAGCAGGCCCTGCTTCTGGCGGGAAGCCTGACCGAAGCGCTGGCTGCGCTGGAGCGCAGTTTTTCCGGCCAGATCGCCGAAATCCTGATGCCGTTGCTGGCGCAAAAGATGGAGCGCGAGGCGGTTGCGGAGTTTGCGCGGCGCATTGCGGCGCTGGCGCTTGATGGCGAAGCACCGGAAATTTCCGGTCCGGCGCGGTTGATCGCGCCGCTGCGGGATCATGCTGCCCTTCTGCCGTCCGGCTGCCGGTTTTCAGAAACCGGCGCGGACGAACTTTCCTTTTCCTTTGGCGAACGGATGCTTGAAACGCGCATCGCGCCGCTTCTTGAAGAATTGAAGGCTGCGGTCCAATGAGCATCGATCCCGAAACCAAGCGTGAGATCATCATTGTTCGCCGTGGCGGGCATGACGACCATGACAGCCATCATGGCGGCGTGTGGAAGATCGCCTATGCCGATTTCATGACCGCCATGATGGCCTTCTTCCTCGTCATGTGGCTCATCAATGCCGCCAATGAGGAAACCAAGGCCGCGGTCGCCAGCTATTTCAATCCCGTCAAGCTGATGGACCGGCATTCAAGCCCCAAGGGCGTGCAGGATGTCGAGGAAAAAGACGGCAAGGTTCGCTATGAAAGCGACCAGAAGATCGAAAACAGCACCAAGGTCATCAATGATACGACCGTTGCGCCGGTGAGCGAACAGGAAGAGCGCCAGCTTTTCCGCGAACCCTATGCGGTACTGTCGGAACTGGCCCACGAGACAGGCGTCCTGCAAAACCAGTCTGCCAAGGGCGATGGCGGCACGTCGCAGTCCGGCCCCGCAACGGGAGCCGAGGGCGGCGAAGCCTATCGCGATCCGTTCAGCCCGGACTACTGGTCGAGCAAGGCTGTCGGCGACCTGACGCCACCCGATGCAGCACCGGCCACACCGCCGAAGCCGGAAGCGGCACAGCCGAAACCGGAGGAGGCTGCGAAGCCTGCGGACACGCCAGCAGAAACGCAAGCGCAGCTCATCGCCGATCTGAAAAAGGCGGCTGAGGGCGAGGCCGCCAAGGAAGGTGCGCAGGCGAAGAAAGCCGAGCCGATGCCCGACGTGACGGTCGTTCCCGTCGATGGCGGCGTGATGATCCAGCTTACCGACAAGATCGACTACGGCATGTTCACCATCGGCTCCGCCAAGCCGGATGCCCGGGTGGTGCAGATGCTGGAGCGCATTGCGCAGGTGATTTCCCGCCAGCCCGGCGATGTCATCATTAGCGGGCACACGGATGCGCGTCCGTTCAAGAGCGCGACCTATGACAACTGGCGTCTGTCATCGGCGCGTGCGCAGATGGCCTATTACATGCTGGTTCGCGGCGGGCTTGACGAAAAGCGCGTGCTGCGCGTGGAAGGCTATGCCGACCGCCAGCCCAAGAACACCAACGATCCGAATGCGGCTGAAAACCGCCGCATCGATATTTTCCTCAAGTCCGCGCCATGAAGCAATATGGGAAGCGGTTCGCCATGCGCTCACTCCTGGCATGTGTTGCGGGACTTTCCCTGATGGGAGCAGCCTCTGCGGCCTTCGCGCAAGCGCCAGTGCCAGCCGGGACCCGCACGCTGCCGGTGCTGGAACCCTACAAGCTCGTGCGTTCGCTGCGCATGTTGCAGGATCAGGTTGTCGCCGGAAAGCCGGAAGCGGTGGTGATGCTCAACAAGCTTCTGGGCTTCGTCAGCGCGGATATGGGGCGAGCGCCGAGCGACGTCTGGAACAATCCGGAAAATGTCTATGCGGCGATCATCTATCTCTTCAATGGCGGCAATCCGGAAGCCGTGCGCAAGGTTCTGGCCGACCTCAAGACCGATGCCGTGCCGCCGGAACTGGTCAAGGGCGCACTGGCCTATGCTTCCGGTCAGACGATTGAAGTGGTGAAGCTTTTCTCGGTGCCGCTGTCGCCTGATGTTCCGGCGGAACTGAAGGCATCCATCGTGCTCGTCACCGCCAGCCAGATGACGGCCTTCGATCCGGCGACGGCCTTGATGCGGCTCGATCAGGTGCGGCTCGACGCGCCCGGCACCTTGTTCGAGGAAGCGGCGATCCGCCGCTCGATGCCGATTGCAGCCAGACTTGGCGACGCCGACAAGATCAGGCTTCTGGCGCGAAACTATCTCCAGCGCTTTCCCCGTTCGCCCTATATGCGTGATTTCATGGCGCAATTTGTCGATGCGGCGGTAAAGCTCAACGACCGTATCGGCAATGCGGAACTGGCAAGGTTGATCGGCTCGGCGGACCCGGCGATGCAATATTCGCTCTATCTGCAAATCGCGCGCGGGGCGCTTGTCGATGGCCAGACGGAGCGGGCGCGTTTCATGTCGGCAGAGGCGAAAAAGCTCGCCGACAAGCTGAAAACCGACCCGACCCGCGCAAATCTCTATGCGGCGGCAAGCGATGTGGCGTCGGATTCGGCGGGCAGCGCGCTGCGCGAACTGTCGCAGATTTCGCCCGACAAGTTGCAGGAGCCGGACCGCAAATTGCTGAAGGCCGCCGAAGCGGTCGGCACGGTCGTCACCCGCACGCCGGATGCCTCGCCGCCCGCAAAACCGGCCTTGACCGAAAGGGATGTGCCGCCGATGGCCGTGGCAAATTCGCCGGAAAACCGGGCCGAAAAGCCGACACCAACTCCGGTCGCCGTCAACCAGAAACCGGCCAGAAACGAGCCGGAAGACGATTTGCAGAAGACGATGGAAGATGCGCGGCGCAAGCTTGCCGAGATCGATAGCCTGCTAGGAAAGACGGTTCAATGAGCGTTGATATTTTGTTGAATTCCACCAGCCGACTTGCCTCGCTCGCCCGAAATTCCGGTCCGTCACAGGCAAAAGCCGAGGCGGAAAGCGAGGGGCAGGCCGACCCGGCAAAATTGTTCAGCTCGCTTCTGGAAAAGCCGCAGGGCAAGGTCGAAAAGAAGGACGAAAACGAGGCGGGAGCCAAGACGGACGAGGCTGAAACGAAGGATGAGGACGGGGCGAAGCCGGTTGCAATTTTCGCTCTGCCACAAAATCTCCTTTCTTTGGACGTTTCTTCGCCTGATTTGAAGGGGGCAAATCACAATTTTGCCACAGGAAATATCGGGAAAAACGAACAAAACCTCCCCGATCCGCTTTCCGCCTTAATTAAGGAGATCGACCCGGAACAGGTCGATGAGCGGGGCGGTGAATTGCCTGCTGCCCGTGTCGGACAGAAGAAGACTGTCGCTCAGGCGACCGCCCCGGCCAGCGCGAAAACTGATCAGCCGATCAATCAGGATGCGGCGAAAGCGACCGCCGACAATCAGGCGGAAGTAGCAACGGACGACCTCGCCAGCCTTCTGAAAACGGATAAGGGACAGGCGCAGCAGCAGACGGGGCAAACGCTTGACAGGACCGATTTCCAGCCGCAGCCAGCCGCGAAGGGCAATGCGCCCGCGGAGGTAAAAATCTCTGCCGCGCCATCGCCGGGCGCGGCGCGGATCGCCGACATTCAGGTCGTGTCGGAACGCAGCTTCGGCCCGGTCAAGACCTTGCAGATCAGGCTCGATCCGGCGGAGCTGGGAACGGTGACGGCGCGCATCCGCGTGGCATCGGAAGGGGTCGAGGTGCATCTCGTCGCTGAAAAGGCCCATGCGGCAGAAGCGCTCGCTGCCGACCGCTCCATGATCGAGAAAGCGCTGAAAGCGGCGGGAGTGGCGGATGACGCGAAAATTTCCGTGACCGTTGCCGACCGCAACGCGGCAGGCGTGGTCCAGCAGGCACAGGTGGCACAGAACACAGCGCAGCAGCAAGGCTTTGATGGACGAAACGGCGCGCAGGCGCAGGCAGGTTTTATGGGCGGTGAGGGCAGGCGGAATGGCGAATCCGGTCAGGCAGGACAGGAGCGTTCGGACAGCCAAGCCGCGCAGGACAGCGGCAACAGCATTGCTCGCAATGATGGCCGCAATCGCGGCCTGGTTGTCTGATAGCCCGGCCCGCGCCGAAAATATCTGCGAGCGCGAGATGCACCGGGCATCGGCGCGCTACGATGTTCCGCTGGGCATTCTCTATGCGGTCGGGCTGACCGAAACCGGCCGCAAGAATTCCCTGCAACCCTATGCGATGAACATCGAAGGGCGCGCCGAATTCATGCCGTCGCAAATGGCGGCGGTGCGGCGCTTCAATGAGGTCAGGGCCGAAGGCGCAAAGCTGATCGACCTCGGTTGCATGCAGATCAACTATCACTATCACGGCAAGGAGTTTCCATCGGTCGCCGCGATGCTGATGCCAAGCCTCAATGTCGATTACGCGGCCCGCTTCCTCAAGCAGCTCCGACAGCGCGAAGGCAACTGGACGATGGCGGTCGCACGCTATCACGCAGGGCCGAACAACGACCCCGCCCAGAAGCGTTATGTCTGTCGCGTGATGACGAATATGGTCGCCACCGGCTTCGGAAACTGGACGCCCGAGGCACGAAACTTCTGCTTCGGCTGAGTGAGTTTCCTGCGAATTTTAACAGGTTGTAATAGAACGTCAGCTGCACCCATGTTGCGGGTGTTCAATTAATGGTTGCAGTCCTTGGCGCGTGCTGCTAAAGCGACCGGAATTTTAAGCCCTTGTAATGAATCGTAAAAGTTTGTGAGGCGTTAACCTTTGGTTAAGGTTTCAGCGCCTAAAGGATGAGGCGCGTTGCAATCAATGCGATTCCCTTTATTTTAGTATATGCTAAAATGCCTCCCAATTTATTGCGGGCAACTAATTGCCATTGTTGCTGATTCCCTCCCCCAGTTATTGCTAGCCTGCTTGGGCTAACATATTGATTCGGAAGGCGGGCCGATGATCGTTGTCGTAGACGACAGAGATATTGTGACTGAAGGATACTCATCCTGGTTCGGTCGCGAGGGCATCACGACAACAGGTTTTACCCCTACAGATTTTGATGAGTGGGTGGAGAGCGTTCCCCAGCAGGACATCATGGCTGTCGAAGCCTTCCTGATCGGCGAATGTGCCGACCAGCATCGGCTTCCGGCCCGGATTCGTGAACGCTGCAAGGCCCCCGTGATCGCCGTCAATGACCGCCCGTCGCTTGAACATACGCTGGAGCTGTTTCAATCTGGCGTTGACGATGTTGTCCGCAAGCCGGTCCATGTGCGTGAAATCCTTGCGCGCATCAATGCCATCCGCCGCCGGGCGGGTGCGTCGGCTGCTTCCAGCGACAACGGCACCGAGCTTGGCCCGATCCGCGTTTTTTCCGATGGCCGTGATCCGCAGATCAACGGCGTCGATTTTCCGCTGCCGCGCCGCGAGCGCCGCATCCTGGAATATCTGATTGCCAATCGCGGCCGCCGTCTCAACAAGGCGCAGATTTTCAGCGCGATCTACGGCATTTTCGACAGCGAAGTCGAAGAAAACGTCGTCGAAAGCCATATCAGCAAGCTGCGCAAGAAGCTGCGCGAGCAGATGGGTTTCGATCCGATCGATTCCAAGCGCTTCCTCGGCTACTGCATCAATATCGAGTGATATTGCTGCGCCTCCCGCCCCCTCCAGTACCGTGATTTCGAACGCAGTTTTTTCGGAATCGCGTCGGTCCTCCCAGTAAAAGCGTAAAAAATCCCGAGGCTACAGTTTCACGCAAGCGTGGTTCATTAGCTTTGTCGCGGATGAGTGGGTCGGGTCGCCGATTCCATTGCTGGATTTCACGGATTCCGGCCCAAAACTCTCGGATTTTGGCCGGTGATGCAACGATGGTGATATAACCAATCAGGAGCTGCCAATGAGCCTCTACGGTATGATGCGGACCGGTGTTTCAGGAATGAACGCGCAGGCGAACCGCCTGTCGGCGGTCGCTGACAACATCGCGAATGCAAGCACCGTCGGTTACAAGCGCGCGGAAACCCAGTTTTCGTCGCTCGTTCTGCCCAGCACCGGCGGACAGTATAATTCTGGCAGCGTGCTGACCAATGTTCGTTACGGCATTTCCGATCAGGGCGGCATCCGCTCCACATCGTCCACGACCGACCTTGCCATCGACGGCAACGGCTATTTCGTGGTGCAGGGCGCGGACGGCTCAACCTTCCTGACCCGCGCCGGTTCCTTCGTGCCCGACAAGAACGGCAATCTGGTCAATTCAGCCGGCTATTATCTTCTGGGCGCAGGCCCGAACGATCCCGCTGGCGCGCTGACGATCCCCGGCCTGAACATCATCAATGTCAACAGCGCGGCCCTCCCGCCGCAAGGCAGCACGTCGGGCACTTTCTCCGTTAATTTGCCGTCTAGCGATCAGGTTCCGGCGGCAGGCGAGTTCAATCACAAGACCTCGCTCATCTCCTATAATGACAAGGGCGAGAAGATCACGCTCGACGTCTATTTCAGCAAGAGCGGCGCGGACGAATGGAGCGTCACGGTCAAGAACGCGGCTGACAATGCAGTGGTTGGCGGCCCGACGACGCTGACCTTCGATCCGACGACGGGCGCGATGACGTCCACGGGCGACGTCACGGTCGATCTCGGGCCTTATGGCGGCCAGAGCCTCAGCCTCAATCTCGGCGCCTCGACCCAGCGCGCCGGTGACTACACGATCTCGCAGGCACAGATCAACGGCCAGGCGCCGTCGGCGGTCAAGGGCGTGGATGTGGCCAATGACGGTTCGGTCGTCGCCATCTACGAAAACGGCACGCAGAAGGTGCTGGCGCGCATTCCGCTCGCCAATGTCGCAAGCCCGGACCGCATGACGGTGGTGAGCGGCAACGTGTTCCTGCCGAGCGCTGAATCGGGCGATGTTCGCCTCGGTTTCCCGCAGAGCGACGGCATGGGCAAGGTCATGTCCGGCACGCTGGAGGAATCCAATGCCGATATCGCGCAGGAGCTGACCGACATGATCGAGGCGCAGCGCAGCTACACGGCCAATTCGAAGGTCTTCCAGACCGGCTCCGAACTGATGGACGTGCTGGTCAACCTGAAACGATAAACCGGACCGTTCCGGGGAAGGGTGAAAAGCCTTTCCCGGAACTGTCATCTTGAAATACGGACCGTTCGGGCAACGGTCCTCGGCACGATGGGGCAGTTCCGATAGCAGCGGAATTATCAGGGGCTTTCCAAGTGTTTGTTTTAGCCGCATTTCCGGGCGCGAAACCGCATCGCGCCTGTCGGGAATGCACTTGTAGGATGGGGTAAGATGTCGCTTAGTTCTGCTCTTCTGACGGCCAAAAGTTCGCTTGCGGCAACGTCCAAGCAGACCTCCGTTGTCTCCAGCAATATTGCCAGGGCCAACGATCCGGATTATTCCCGGCGCACTGCTTCTCTCGTATCGGGGCCCTATGGCTCGCTTTACGTGGGCATCAGCCGGTCGGCGGATGAGGCCATGTTCAACAGGTTCATCCAGTCCAACAGCACGGCCTCCTCTTCTTCCATTCTCGCAGGCGGGCTTGACCGCCTTTCGTCGCTTTATTCGGCAGACAATTATTCCGGCTCGCCGTCTGCGCTGATCGGCGATCTGCGCGATGCGCTCCAGACCTATGCCGCATCGCCTTCCAACAGCGCGCTTGGCGACAGCGTGGTGTCGACGGCGCAGTCGCTCGCCAATGCGCTCAACGCCGGAACCAAGCAGATCCAGTCGCTGCGCAACGATGCGGACCGGGAAATCGCGGATTCCGTCGCCAACATCAACGATCTTCTCGCCAAGTTCGAGAAGGTCAATCAGGAGATCGTCGGCGGCACCCGCGCCAATCGCGATGTGTCCGACTATATGGATCAGCGCGATGCGATCCTGAAGCAGCTTTCCGGCGAGATCGGCATCACCACCATGATGCGCGGCGACAATGACATGGTCATTTTTGCCGAAAACGGCGTGACGCTTTTCGAGACGACGGCGCGCAAGGTCAGCTTCGAGCAGTCGACGGTGCTGGCGCCGGGCATTTCCGGCAAGGCGGTGCTGGTGGACGGCGTGCCGCTCAACCACGAGACATTCGACCAGCCTTATGGAACCGGGCGGCTCAGCGGCTTGCTGCAACTGCGCGACCAGATCGCCCCGCAATACCAGATGCAGTTTGACGAAATCGCGCGCAATCTGGTGTCGATGTTCGCGGAAGGCGGTGACGGGCTTTTTGTCTGGGCGGGCGCGCCCGGCGGACCGGAAAATGCCGGGACGATCCGGGTTTCATCGAGCTATGTAACGTCGGAGGGCGGCAGCCCGACAAAGCTGCGCGATGGGGTCAACGGCCAGTTCAACCCCGGCGGCGCTGCCGGGTTCAGCGACCGCCTGCGCGCGCTCAACGAGGCATTTTCCGAGCCGAGGGCGTTCGATCCAGCGGCGGGTCTCGCCGCCAGCGCCAGCCTGACGGATTACAGCGCGTCATCGATCAGCTGGCTTGAGGGCAAGCGCCAGAAGGCCAACAGCGAATTCTCCTATAATGCGACGGTTGCCACGCAGGCAGATGCAGCCCTCTCCAACGCCAACGGCGTCGATATGGACACCGAAATGGCGCTGCTTCTCGATCTTGAACATTCCTATCAGGCATCGAGCCGGGTGCTGACCACGATCAGCGCCATGCTCGACGATCTTCTCAACGCGGTGTGAGGCCAATGAAAGCGCAATCGATTTCCACCTATGGCGCAACGTCAGCCCTCCGGGCCATGGTCGCGAAGAACAAGGCCGAGATGTTGAAAGCCCAACAGGAAGCGACCACGGGAACCGTGTTCGATGTCGGGCTGTCGCTTGGCTCGAAAGCCGGGCAGACCGTATCCCTGCGCAAGGAATATGACCGGCTGAGCGTGCTCACCGACATGAACAAGCTGGTGCAGCAGCGCATGAATGCGACGCAGACCGCAGCCGGCACGATCATCGAAAACACGCAGAACTTTCTGGGCGACCTGACGGGCGCCAACAACTCCGCAGAAAGCGCTGCCACGATTGCCAAATCGGCAAAGTCTATTCTGAACTCCGTCACCGGCCTGCTCAACACCAGCTATAACGGCGAATATATCTTCGCCGGGGTGAACACTGATGTGAAGCCGGTTGCCGATTATACCGAAGGCAGCGCCGCGCAGACGGCGGTGCGGCAGGCGTTCCAGAACCATTTCGGCTTCGCCATCGACGACCCGCAGGTGGCCAGCATCACCGGCGACGAGATGACGGCCTTTCTGGAAGGCGATTTCGCCGACGAGTTCAACGATGCCAACTGGGCCGCGAACTGGTCGGATGCATCGGATACGGTCATCAAGAGCCGCATTTCGCCGACAGAAACCGCAGATACGTCGATCTCGGCCAATGCCGACGGTTTTCGCAAGACGATCATGTCGGCGGTCATGGTGGCCGAATTTGCCACCATCGGCCTCAATAGCCAGGCTTTCGAAGCCCTGACCGAAAAGGCCATGCAGACCACGACGACGGCGATCACCGAAACGACCTCGGAACAGACGACGCTCGGTCTGGCGCAGTCGCGCACGCAGGCCGCGACGACGCGCATCGTGGCGCAGCAGAAGATCCTGAACCAGTCGGTGCTCAATCTTGAGGAAGTCGATCCTTATGAAGCGGCGACGCGCGTCAACGCGTTGAAGACGCAGATCGAGACTTCCTATTCGCTGACGGTGCAGCTGCAGAATATGAGCCTGCTCAACTATCTCAGATAGTGGGGATGATCGGGACGGACGCAGCATGATGCGAGCCCGTCCGGACTGATAGACGGAGAAAACCATGTATCAGATGCGCTACGAAGATGTCATGACTGACGATATGGCGAGCGCCAGGGAACGCGAGCGGGCGCTGTTCGACCGTTCCATTGCGATGCTTGAGGCGGCTAAGGAAAACGGTTCAGGCTCGCGCGAGGGGATCGACGCGACCTATTTCACCACGAAGCTCTGGACCACGATCATCGACGATCTGGGGTCGGAGGAAAACGTGCTGCCGAAGGAACTGAAGGCGGCGATCATTTCGGTGGGCATTTTCGTGCTGAAAGAAATCGAGCGCATCCGTCAGGGCGAAAGCAATGATTACGCCACGCTGATCGAGATCACGCAGTCGATCCGGGACGGACTTTGAAATGGCGCCCAACGGAAAACCCGCCATTCGCCTTTCGCTGCGCGCGGGCGAGCGAATCTTCATCAATGGCGCGGTGCTGAAAGCCGACCGCAAGGTCTCGCTCGAGCTTCTGAACGATGCCACCTTCCTTCTGGAAAACCATGTTCTCCAGCCCGAAGACACGACCACGCCGCTGCGCCAGCTTTATTTTGCCGCGCAGATGATGCTGATCGAACCGGCCATGCGCGAAGAGGCGCACCGCACCTTCGCGCAGATGCTGAGGGGCATGTTCTCGGCGTTCAAGGATGCGGAAATCCTCAATGCGCTGAAGCTGGTCGACGAACTGGTCCATAACGGGCGCGTTTTCGAGGCGCTCAAGACCATTCGCGCGCAATATCCACGCGAGGCTGAACTGATGGGCCTCGAAGCCCCGGCTATGCCAGTGGCTCCAATCCGGAAATCTGCGGAGGCAAACCGATGACCACGACACCGCCGGTCGGTACCAACACGACGAACAATACCAATACGCCCAACAGCAATTCGGCGGCCAACAAGGCAAGTGTCGATTACAATTCCTTCCTGAAGCTTCTGGTGACGCAGATGCAGAATCAGGACCCGACGCAGCCCATGGACGCGACGCAATATGTTTCGCAGCTTGCGACCTTCTCCAATGTCGAGCAGGCCGTGCAGATGAACAGCAAGCTTGAAACGCTGATCGCCAACACGTCGCTGACGCAGGCCGAAGGCTGGATCGGCCGCACGCTGACCAATGCCGATGGCAGCATTTCCGGCGTCGTTAAGTCCGTGACCATCCAGTCCAACGGCATGCTGGCGGAACTGGAAGGCGGCAAGACGCTGATGATCGGCCCCGGCGTCAAGATCAGCTAGGACATGATGCGGTGAACGAGGCCGACGCGCTCGATATCGTCAATTCGGCAATCTGGACCGTGCTGATGGCAAGCGGTCCGGCGGTGCTTGCGGCTATGCTTGCGGGCATCGGCATCGCGCTTTTCCAGGCCTTGACGCAGATACAGGAAATGACGCTGACCTTCGTGCCGAAGATCATCGTCATTTTTGTGGTGCTGGCGCTGACGGCGCCCTTCGTCGGCGCGCAGATCAACTCGTTCACGCTGCTGGCTTACTCGCGCATTGAGAAGGGTTTTTAGAGCGGTTCCAACGATTCCGTTAAAGCAGGAACTGCTCTGGGCCGTGATGAAAAAAGCCCCGGCTGGAGCCGGGGCTTTGTTTTTTGGAAGACGGGCTTGCGCCTTACCACTTGACCTTGAAGCCGACGGTGCCCTTGAGGGCGTAGCTGTCGGCAAAGTGGTTGAGCGCGGTGTTGATCGAGCCTTCGCCATAGACGGCATATTTGTTGTCGGCCCAGGCATAGGTGCCGCCAGCGCCGATGCCGCCCCAGGTCCGGTCATTGTCGGTGTCGAAGTCGACGCCCGCCACATTGACCGACGATCCACCCAGCATC